>JALRBS010000149.1 GCA_023262325.1 Ilumatobacteraceae bacterium
CAATGGCGCTGCTCGCAGACCAAGAAGCGATCACCGGGCAATACTGGGCCGACTACGTCGTTCAGGCTGAATCGATGGTTGATGCCACCGTGCTCGCCGGCACCACCTGGCAGGTCGTCGCCACCTATGCACAGAGCCTCGGTGCGAAGGTCGGCGTCGTGAAGCCTGTCGAAGGTGCAACCGGCTGGTCCGACACCTGGATGCTCTCTTCAAAGGCAGCCCACCCGAACTGCATGAAGTTGTGGATGGACTGGATTTCGTCGCCATGGGCAAATGCCCAAGCGACCGAATACTTCGGTGAAGCACCGAGCAACCGAGAGAGCTGCAGCCTCACGGCGAGTGCCACACACTGCGACGACTTCCACGCGGCCGACGAGGACTACTTCGCGGACGTGTGGTACTGGACAACCGCCACCGAGGAATGTCTTGACGGACGTACCGACGTGTCGTGTGTGCCGTACACCGAGTGGGTCAACGCTTGGAACGAGCTCCGGTCGTAACACAGACCACGGTCAACGAGGACTCCGGTGGGCAACCTGCCCGCCGGAGTCTTCGGACTGCGAGCCGTTTCGCCCGTAGTCACCCGCGACTCGGTCTCACCACGCTGCTCTCGCCACCCGTCGCGTGGATGCTCGTCATCTACATCGGGTCGCTCATCCTGCTCGTCGTTTCAGCCCTTTTCGCACTCGATCCGATCTCGCAGAAACCGACAAGCAACCTCACCGTCGACAACGTTGTCGACGCGCTCACGAACATCTCAGCGCTCACGCTCTTCGTGCAAACCGTCGGCACCGCAGCGCTCGTCACAACGATCTGTGTGGCGATCTCGCTACCCACTGCGTTTTTCATCGCGAAGATCGCGCCCGCGTGGATTCGACGCGGCCTCATGGTCTCAATGTTGCTCCCGCTGTGGGCTGGCTACATGGTGAAGACCTACGCATGGCGAACGATGGTCTCACCCGGGGGTGGCAGCGAATTTGCCGCGGAAGGCCGCGGCTCTGGGGGTTTTCTTCAAAGCGTCATCGGCTGGACACCCGGATTCTCATGGGTCTCCGTTGTGATCGCCCTCACCTATCTTTGGCTTCCGTACATGATGCTTCCGATCTACGCCGGACTTGAGCGACTGCCATCGACACTCATCGAAGCGAGCGGCGACCTCGGCGCACATGCCTGGACAACATTCCGCAGCGTCATCTTCCCGCTGCTCCTGCCGAGCATTGCCGCCGGGTCAATTTTTACGTTCTCGCTATCTCTTGGCGACTACATCCTTCCGCGACTCGTCGTTGACGGACGTCGACGAGTCATGTTTGGTGAACTCATCAACACGACGCTCGGCGCGCCGAATCAACCGCTTGCGGCTGCGTACACCCTGTTCCCAGCGGTCACGATCGTTGTGTATCTCTTCGCAATGAAGCGCGCCGGCGCATTCGAGAATTTGTGATGATGACGTTCTCAACTTCCGCCGAGGTCATCTCGTGAATACCGGTCGCACCTCACGTATTGCGCTCGGGCTGTGGACGTTGGGCACCGTCCTCTTTCTCTACGTGCCACTCTTCGTTGTCGCTCGAATCTCGTTCACGACGTCGAATTCAATTAGTTGGCCAGCAACCGGATGGACGGTGTCGTGGTGGAAAGAAGCCTGGGTCACCGAAGGCCCACGACAAGCGCTCATACGTTCGTGCATCGTTGCGCTCACCGCTACAGGCATCGCGCTCGTGCTCGGAACCTTCGCCGCCTTTGCGATGCAACGCTTCGTCTTCTTCGGCAAAAACGCAGTCTCGTTTCTCATGGTGTTACCAATCTCGTTGCCTGGCATCGTGACCGGCCTTGCGTTACAAAACACGTTCAGCCGAACAATTGACCTCGGTCTGTTCTCGTTTCGCATCGGCTTCGGATTTCACTCCCTCGTCGTCGCCCACGCAACCTTCTGCGTGGTCGTCGCCTATAACAACGTCATCGCCCGACTTCGACGGTCATCACCATTTCTGCTCGAAGCCTCAGCTGACCTCGGAGCCGACGGAACGCAGACCTTTCGCTATGTCACCTTCCCACTCATTCGCTCTGCGCTTGCAGCCGGGGGCATTCTCGCCTTCGCGCTGAGTTTCGATGAGATCATCGTGACGACGTTTACCGCCGGTTCGGGCTACCTCACGTTGCCGCAGTGGATCTTCGCGAACTTTGCGCGACCCAAGAAACCAGTCGTCGTCAATGTGGTTGCCACATTCGTGATGGCGGTTTCGGTACCACTCGCGTACCTTGCGCAGCGACTTTCAGATGGTGAGTAGAGGGCGACACTGCGACGCAGTCGATCGACTAACACGACGGATGAACAAACTCGCGTAGTTCACCCGCTGACAATCCGATGACAACAATGTCGCTCATTGCTGGCGGCGCGTTCGAGGCACCCAGCCCTGACCCGAACTCGCCTCCAGTTGAGATCACTTCGATGTCAATCCCTCGACTCGTGCCCGAGCCGTACATTGCGCAACCATCGCTGTCGATTGTGAGATCGCTCTCGTGTTCCGACCAGCGACTGCCAACGCCAACCCCGCGATCGGTCACGAATCCATCGATGCCTTCCCACTGTGTCCACCCAACAAACCGGAGGGCGGTGACCTCATCGCCGCCAGCCGTCATACACAGACCATTCACGAAACAGGTCGCTCGACCATACGGATAAGCAAATCGATGGTCGCCTGCGACATCGATGAACTCACCATCGGATACTTGAGAGAACTCCCAAACATCGTCGCGTACCGGTGGACCGAGACGCTCAACGAGTGCGGCGGCAACGACGTCAAATGCTGCACCAAAATTGAACGCTCCAAGTCCGTCACGCCGAAGTCGTGGTGCCTCGTCATCAACCGCCGGCGGAGCCGGCACGACAGAGATTGATGCTTGACCGGCGCCACCACTCGCTGTCGATCGATCGGCAACACGATCACTCGACGAGACGCTCTCCTCAGCATCTGACGTCGCGTCGTCCGCAACGATGATGGTTGTCGTTGTCGTCGCTTCGTCGAGGTTGTCGGCAGGTGACTCAACCGACTCAGGTTGATTCGGCGATGCTGGCCCCTCAATTGCGATGTCGGTGGATGCACACGACACGACGATGAAGGCGATCACACTGCACAGCACTACCGATCGTTGCAATACCCCCACCCCTACACTCTCGCAGACATTTCGCCACGTGCGAAAGCGAGTTGCTCATCAACTCGGGTTCGAGCCGTGCACCCAGACCGCGATGCCCATCGGCATAAGGTCATTTGCCCATATCCAATCCATTGCTCGCGTGCTCACACGTACGCACCCGTGTGATGCTGGATAATTCGGAATCGAATTCGACCCGTGCACAGCGATACCACCGTTGAAGTACTTCGGGCGATAGATCGAACCGAGATCACCGTCCCACCAACCTTCTTCACGCTCACGGTTCACATGAAAGAGACCATTATCAGTCACTGAATCACCCTCTTCGAGTTTCGATGGGTCGTTTTGGTTCGGTTCGCTATAGGCGATCTCAGAACCTGTGGAGACATTGACCACCCACTCCGTCACACCATCAACGACGAAGAACGCAAGTTGCAGCGACTTGTCGACCTCAACGAGGGTGCCCCGAATGCTCGTTGCGACCGGGCGATCGGCAGCAGCCGACAACACCGCAGCCGTCTCGTCATCGACTGATGCCGTCGCAGACAAGCCGAAGTATTTCTGCGCAGCCATGACCGCCTGGCGAGTCGTCACCCCGTATTCACCATCGGTCGACTGAACCCAAAATCCAAGGTCGAGCAAGCGTTGCTGCACGCGAATGGTGTCTGTACCGCTCGAAGTGCCAACCGCGCTGAGCGGCACGGCGAGCGGGGCGACATCGATAATTCGGCGTTCAATCGGCTGGAGCGTCGTCGTTGATGTCGTGGCAACCGGTGTCGCCCGCGGTGCGACCGTGGTCGGAACAACTCTCGACAGCGAAGGTCCGGTCGTCGACGTCGCAACCGATAACGCGTCAACCTCAGTCGACATCTCCGACGCCGTTGCGCCGGGTGCTGATGCACACGACGACACGAGAAACGCCGTCAACACAAACGCGAGTCCAACACAACCGTTGTGACGTCGCGTTTCAACCATGAGGAACCGAGAGTAGTTCGGGGCTGTATGACCAATCCGAGAAACGCGTGACATTTACGCAAATGTTTCGGAGAGATCTGATGGCAAATCACACCAGATCGTCAACCCGTATTTCGTTCCGCTCACGAGTGGAGTCACCTCGTGCGGGTGCGTCACCAACGAAGGCCAGAACAACGCGCTACCAACCGGCTGGTGCGCGTTATCCCACTGCTGTCGCGGAAAATGCAGGTCAGCACCGACGTAGTCTTCAGATAACCGCACCGTTCCCGACACCTGTGCAATGTCATTGTGCAACCTCAATGAGGTCTGCTCGCCGGCCCGGTAACGAATGACGAACGCGTCACGCAAACCCCGATACTCGATGAGCGGCCAATGGTGCAGCAACAACGGCCAGATACGGCTGCCGATGTGTTGTTCGACGTGCGAGAACAGCACTGGCGAAATCGTTGCAAGCGAAACCTCATGTCCTGGAACCGGATCATCCGGATGCGGTTCGAAGTGACCCGTGTGTTCAGCAGCCCGGATGACCTCGTCACACATATCAGACGTCCAAAACGGCACTTCAAGAATGTCAGGGGCGACACTTAATGCGTCGCTGCCGGGTTCGACAACCGCGCCGTCATAACCGAGTAGCAAGGCAAGAGGATCAGCAGGCATGGGTCGAATCGTGTCAGACGGGAAGGCCTAGGTCGGCGATATCGACGGGGGTCGTCGGCAACTGCGACCACGACCAATTTGTGGCCCACTCGCCAATCGGGTCAGTGGACGTGCCTGCCGGGTCGCACCCAAAGGACCGAGCGAGCGCATCGCGCACCTCAACCGCGGACACCCCGCGTTCGTACAGATCACGAAGGGTCACCGCTCCATCACGCTTCGCAAGTCGTGAACCACTCGGGGAGCACACGAGCGGAATGTGTGCATACTCGGGCGTCTCATAACCGAGCAGCCGCTGCAAATGCACCTGGCGCGGCGTCGACGACAAGAGATCATCACCGCGCACGACCTCCGTCACACCCTGCAACGCGTCGTCAACGACAACTGCCAAGTTGTAGGCCGGTACACCATCAGCGCGAGCAAGGACAACGTCATCAACTGCGCCGACGTATACACCGGCCACACGGTCACGAATCTCGTACTCCTCGCCATCGGTACGAAGTCGAAACGCGGGCTGACGTCCCTCCGCCATGCGCGCCGCCCGATCCTCAACGCTGAGTTCTCGGCAGGTTCCGGGGTAAGCGCCGAGCGGTAGAGGACTGTGCGGTGCACGAGTTGCGGCTTCGATTTCTGCCCGAATTTCGCGGCGAGAACAAAAACACGGATAGACAACGCCCGTTGCCTCGAGTGTCGAGATCGCCGCCCGATACAGCGCAAACCGTTCACTCTGTCGGACCACCTCATCAGACCATCGGATCGACATTGCGGCGAGATCCTCATGCTGTCGTTGTGCCCAGTCCGGGGACGATGTCACGAAATCCAAATCCTCATCTCTGAGAAGGAACACACCATCTCCGGCTCGTGCCGAAACCGCTGCGATCAGCGCCGTTCGCAAATTGCCAAGGTGAAGATCTCCGGTAGGAGAAGGTGCGAACCTGCCAACCATTGCACCATTCTTATTACGTGGCAGCACGACGAAGAACCGATGCGCAAGACGGAGGTCGACAGCTCAATAGAAGAGAGCGCATGGCGCTCATCATCGAGCGAGATGGGGCGACGTGCGTCTGGTGCGGTCGAGCGTTCGACGATCGTCATGTTCCACCGACAACTGAGCACCTCGTACCCCGCATCAAGGGGGGTCCAAGCTGGATTGAGAACGAGGTTGCAGCCTGCAAACGCTGCAATAACGAACGCGGACATCGAACCCTCGGCGAATTCATCGTCGAATGCGAAGGTCTCGCACGAACTCCCGACATCGCACGAATAGAACGAACACTCACCGCCCTCACCCACGCCATTCTTGAACGAGGCGGGCAACGTCGTGCCCGACCCTACATAGCATCACAACTCCGACGAATTGCCCGACATCGTCCGCCACACTGACCCTTCAACGTCGTGTCGTAGTCTCGTGAGATGTCGTCATCGTTGAGCCGACTCTCCCGCTTGGAGCACTGGGCGTGAGGTGCGAAAACTGCGGCGTTGACGCCGTCGAGGAAGAAGCCAAATTCTGTACCGGTTGCGGCAGCGAACTGCGTTCATCTGCCGAGCCTTCTCCAACCGCAGACACGATGGTGATACCGACAACACCCGCGCACACCGACATCGATGCGACCGGAGAACTTCGGATCGACTCAACCGCAGACGACCTACTCGATGAGCTCGCAGTAACCCGACTCATCGACAACATTCATAGCGACGAGCTCACCGCAACCGCGCGAATCGTCGCAACCGAGCAACCCACCTTCGAAACACAGGTCGTGTGGGCTGATGAAGATCGACCATTCGACGACACCATCGATGACACGCCTGTCGGCGGCATTGCGTTCGACGCGGCCGTTACTCAGGTCATTCCAGTCGACGCCGATCTCGAACCGCCTACCCCAGTGAGCGGTACACCGTCATTCGTCTGGGCAGAGGAGCCGCCCTCGCTCCCACCAATGAACCTCACCGTGACCGCAACAATCGGGATTGTCGCAACCCTCATCGCGCTCCTTGCGCTCACCGCCGATGTGCTCTCGATTTCAACGACTGCAGGACCTGAACTCAACGAGGTCGCGCAGACCCTCGGATTGCAAACCGGTGTCTGGCATGTCGAACATCTTGGTTCCACACTCGTCTTTGCGGGGCTGCTCTCGGCAATCGGCTTGGCAATCGGATCAGTTTCAATCATTCGTCGCCACTCCTGGGGGGCCGGGCTCGTCGGAGGATGCGGATTGTCAATCACCGCGGTGTGCTCGCTCGCAATCGGTCTCGTCGAGTCACCAATCACCACTGCGAGAACCTTCGCGAGCACGGCGACAGGGGACTATGTGATCGAAATCACCCGACACTTTGGGTATTGGGCACTCTTTGCGGCTGCCGGCGTCGGACTCGTCGCATTTTTTGCATGCGTCAACGATCTCCTCGTCGACCGTCAGGTCGACCTCAACCCCGTCGTCAATGCGATTGGCGCCCTCGGAGCGGTAATCGCAGCGCTCGGACCGCTCATGCCAATGGCCGGAGCGAACTGGGGTGCGAATTGGACGGTAGGCGGAGTAGACAACTGGCCAGCCGAGATTGTGATCGGACGCCTCATCTATGCCGCAACGATCGCAATCGGTGGGACCATTGGATTTCTCTCGGTTCGGCGAACCGGTCTAGGACTCGCGACAGGAGCGCTCCTTCCGAGCGCGGTAATCGCTGTGAGCACTTGGCTTGGAATCGGGCGCACGGTCATCTCTCCGGGATTTGGAAATCCGGGTTCCACACCAGATGTCATCTCGACCACCACTCTTGGGGGCTACATCGGCGTTGTGCTCGTGCTTGCGATTTCTTGGGCCATCGCGTGGGACCGCCGATAGCGCACGAAATTTCGATCAGTCGTCACTCGAGTCGTGCAACAACTCGTTGCGATAGGCATGGGTGCCGTCAAAACGGGAGAGCAAGTACGGTCCGGCAACCATCGGGGCGTGCCGAGGGGGATTCTCTGACGATTGACAGGTAGGGATGCACTCCACCCGCGTGTGAAACCCAGGCTCAACGAAAAATGGGATTGAGTAACGATCGACCGACGGCGGACTGACAACACGATGCGGATTTGAGACGTATCGGTCATTCGTCCAAATCGCCATCAGGTCGCCAAGGTTCACGACTGCGTGTTCATCCGGCACGGAGATGTCGATCCATGTCCCGCTTCGTGCTTGCACCTGCAATCCACCGATGCCGTCATCGGTGAGCACGGTGACGGATCCATAATCGGTGTGGGTTCCACAACCCGGCTGACCAGGCGCGGGTTGCACTCGGCTCGTTGGCGGATAATGCAACATTCGCAAGTGGTACATGAACGGGTCACCAAACTCGCGCCCGAGATCCTCAAACCAGGTCGACGGGAGGCCAAGTGCGACTGCGACACCTCGGTGCGCCCGAAGACTTGCCTCGGCGGCTTCGTCGAAGTACTTCTGCCACGCCGCCCGAAACGTCGGTGAAGATGGCAGTTGATTTGGACCATGCAACGGCGTTCCTGCAATCACCTCGGGGTGCCGATCATCATGTTCGACACCCGAGTCGATGGTCTCTTTGAGATCACCAGCGCGAGCAACGTTGAGATCTGACTCGGTGGCGACCGCCCCGTCAAGCGCCTCAGCGCCGATACCGACGTACCCGCGGTGGCACGCGCTCTTGCTAATCGCAATTTCCTCTTTTACCTCACGCGGGAGCGCGAAGAACTCGCGCATTTCGTCAAGCAGTTGTTGCTTCGTGGCCTCACCGATGCCATGTCCCGTTGCAAGCAAAAATCCGAGGTCTCGACACGTGTCATCGATGATGCGTGCCTGATGCCGTGCTGCGGTTGAGTCGTGATCAAGACCGGTAGCGAACGGTGCAAGGTCGACGACGGGAAGACTCATAGGCGGGACATTAGTGCTCACGTCCCTCACGCGAACCCCCGCGACAGGCGTCCTGTTTGCTCGGCACGCTCAAACATTTGATGGTGTTTGTCGGAAATGGGTGCCTCGACGGCGCGGAAACCGTTGAAAAACAACGAAATCGGGGGATTGAGAAAAATTCTGAGAAAAGTGTGAGATTCCGGTTCGTGCCTGCTCTTGACAGACATGAACGCAACAAAGATCCTCACCAGCTCAGCATTCGCAACGATTGCTCTCTTCTCACTTCATGCCGGCAACATCGCCGCAGCAGCACCAAATGATGGTCGTGGTCCTCGAGTCGAGGTCGACGGCGCAGTGTCCGGCCCAATCGGTCTCCACAATGACTCTGCCAAGGTTGGGCAAGATTGCCCAGCTGACGGAAACTGGTGGCACTTCGTCACCGCACCAAACAACGGCACCTACGCCTTCGAGTCGATGGTGCTCAATGTCGGCGGATCGCTCATCGCAGTCAACTCTGCACAGATTGTTCCAAACGGTGGTCAGCTCGACAACGTGTTCGTCGCAGTTCCTGCCAGCGCATCAGCAAACGATCTTTCGATCGACGGCTCAGCGGCGATGATCATGCCGGCGGATGACCGAGTGAAGTTCGTGCTCTCCCATATCTGCCTCGACGAGCAAGTCGCTGATGAAGAGGTGACCGAAGACGAAGTCGTCGAAGACAGCAATGACGACGAGATCATCGAAGAAGAGATCGTCGAAGACGAAGTCGCCGAAGACGACTCAAAGGATGAGGTTGTCGAGGACAATGACAACGACATCACCGAAGACGAGGTCACCGAAGACGAAGTCGCTGACGACGAGATCATCGAAGACGACCCAAAGGATGAGGTTGTCGAGGACAATGACAACGAGATCATCGAAGACGAAGTCGCCGACGACGAGGTCACCGAGGACGAGGGCAACACCGACGAGGTCGTTGCCGAAAGTGTTCCCGAGGATCAGCCAGCGAACGAGGTCATCGCTCAGGACAACAACCGAGTTGCCAGTGAAGTCGCCGCAGTGGCCCAGGAAGTTGTCGAAGCAACCGAAATCGAGATGCCACTCCTCAACGACAGCCCGACCGTTACTGACGAAGTGGCAGTCGCCTCCGCCACGCTTCCTTCAACCGGTGGCAACCTCTCAGCCGCAGCCTTCGGTCTCGGCGGTCTGGTGATCGGCGGACTCCTCCTCGGCGCAAGCCGCCGCCGGGCGACTCGCTGAGCACACGACACGTTCACGACACCCCCTTTCGACGAGACTCTTCGTCGGAAGGGGGTGTTTTGCGCTCCCCCGCTCACCCAAGGAGGACGAGATGTACGAGACCATTCGATACGAAGTTGACGACCCGGTGGCGCTCATCACCCTTGACCGACCAGAAGCGATGAACGCATGGACGAACAAGATGGATCGCGAAATTCGTGACGCAGTTGCACGAGCCGCCGCCGATTCCAAGGTCGTCGGCATCATCATCACCGGTGCAGGACGGGCATTCTGCGCTGGTGCAGACATGAAGTTGCTCTCAAACCTCTCTTCCGGAGATGCATCCAGTTCGGACGCCGGAGCAGCCGTTGCCGATGGCGAGGCTGCCGGCGAAACAAACGGAGACTTCGACGGACGATTCCCCTTTCTTATGACGACACCAAAGCCGATCATCGCCGCGATCAACGGCGCAGTCGCCGGCATGGCCTACCCATTCTCATTGTGCTGCGATCTTCGAGTTGGAACCCCACAGTCCCTCTTTCTCACTGCCTTCGCTCAGCGCGGTCTCATCGCCGAGTGGGGCCTGAGTTGGCTGCTTCCAAAACTCGTTGGACCTGCCGTTGCGCTCGACCTCTTAATGTCCTCACGTCGAGTAAGCGGCCACGAAGCACGTGAACTGGGGCTGCTCAACCATCTGGTCGAAGACCCTGATGATCTCATTCCGTATTGCCGAAGTTACATCGAGGATCTCGCAACAAAGTGCTCACCGGCGTCGATGGCGGTGATGAAACGCCAGGTGTACGAGCATCTCCATCGCGGAATGGGCGAAGCAGAGTCCGAGGCCGCTCGGCTCATGGTGGAGAGTTTCGGTCGACCTGATTTCGCTGAGGGTGTGCAATCGTTCGTTCAAAAGCGCCCTCCTGAATTCAACCGAATCGGCTCCTAACGGCGCTACGCGTTGCCGACCGCTAATTCGTCGATGGTGGTTTCGTAGGCAGCAGCAACACGCAGTAGGGCCACATCTCCGAGCGGACCACCGACGAGTTGCACACCGCATGGCAGCCCTGCCGATGAGAATCCTGCCGGCATCGAGATCGCGGGCAGTCCGGCGTAGGTCGCGTAGACCGTGCATTCCATCCACCGGTGGTAGGTATCCATTTGCCTGCCATTGACCTCATTTGGCCATCGCATCGCAACGTCAAAGGGCCACACCTGAGCGGTGGGCAAGGCGAGCACATCAAACGAACCACCTGCGCTGCGATAGAGCGACACGATGGAGGCGTAATACGCCGTTCGAATCGATGCAGCACGTTTGAGATCTGTCGCTGATAGCGCGAGACCTGATTCAACTTCCCAGCGAACTTCTGGTTTGATTTTGGCTGCGGTTGACTCGTGGCGCAGTAGTGATCCATAGGTCGAGGCACACGATGCATGGCGCCAATGAATCCATGACGTCCACAACGCGTCGAGGTCAACTTCAAGGGACACCGGTTCAATCACGGCGCCGGCATCTTCCATTCGTTGAAGGGCGCTTTCGCAGGTCTCAAGAATTCCTGGTTCGGTTGCAAGATGGCCATCAAGATCTCGAAGCCACCCCACTCGCACACCACTGAGGTCGCCGCCGAGAACTTCTGTTGCCCGGGCGATTGATTGAAACTCGTCGACTACGCCATTCACCGCGAACGGCACACGCGGGTCCCAGCCTGCTTGAGTACCAAACAACATCGCGACATCAATGACTCGCCGTCCCATCGGTCCATCGGTTGCGCAGAGACCGGAATACGCGTCAAGGCTCGGAAATGAAGGCACCCTTCCAAGGCTCGGTCGAAAGCCGATGACATTGCACCAACCGGCTGGGTTGCGAAGCGATCCCATGTAGTCGCTGCCGTCCGCAACTGGCAACATTCGAGTTGCGAGCGCTACCGCTGCACCGCCACTGCTGCCTCCGGCAACTCGGGACGTGTCGTACGGATTTGTCGTCGCACCAAAAACCTCATTAAACGTGTGCGATCCGAGGCCAAATTCAGGAACGTTCGTTTTTCCAATAACGATCACGCCCGCCGCACGAATCCGTGACACATGCAACGCGTCAACATCAGGTACCCAATCAGCAAACAGCGGACTGCCTCGGGTCGTGCGCAGCCCTTTTGTCTCAGCAAGATCTTTCACGGCGTGAGGAAACCCATGCATCCAGCCTCGGGAGGCGCCCTTCGACAGCTCGACGTCGCAGAGATCTGCCTCGCCAAGCAACTCGTCGCGGTCACGCATCGAAATGATGGCGTTGAGCGAGGGATTGCGAATGTCAATGCGATCGAGAAACGCACCCATCACCTCACGGCACGAAACCTCACGTGAATGAATGGAGCGCGAAAGTTGCACCGCATCGAGTTCTGTCAGGTCCACGCCGACAGCATCGCAGGTTCGTGCCTGCGCGAAGATGCCGAGATGGGGGCAACAGAGTTATCACCATGGTCGATTACTGCAACCAACCTTCCCGAGCACGCACGTAACCCGATCCACACCGATGACGGCGGTCGTGCTGCCGGGTTTCCGGGAGCGCTCGTTGCTGGAGTCACCGTCTACGCCTATCTGTGTCACGTTCCACTTGTCGCCTTCGGTGCTCAATGGGTCACATCCGGTGCCTGCGAGGTGAGATTTCGACGACCGGTGTTCGACAACGACCTCGTTTGCTGCGAGCCGGCCACTGTCGAGGGTGACGCGATGATCTGTGCGATGACCGAAGGCAACGAACAACCGCGCGCGACGTTGACTCTGCTCGACTTCGACCAGCAAGTTCCAGACCTCCGCAACGGCGACGATCTCGACGACATCGTCGTACATCTCAACGACTCCCACGGCTCTGACTACGCGTTGCGGGCTGGTGACGAGCTCGAACTCTGCACCCGCCTCGGACTTGTTCACCCCGCGGTGTGGCCCGACCTCGGCAATCAGGTCATGCACACACAACTCGCCCGAGGCAGTTGGGTTCACACTCGGTCGATCATTCGCCACCATGCAGCCGTCGAGGTCGGAGCGATTGCAACCGTGAGTTCTCGAGTTGTCAATCGATTTTTTGCGCACGGAGAACGAGCGGTCATCGATGTGCACATTCGAGTTGGTGACACGGTGGTCGCAAGCCTCGAACACGAAGCGATTATCGACCTCACCGCGACCGGTGGCTGACTCCAAGACTATTGATCGCCTCGTGCTCAACTACGTTCCCCTGAGGAGGAGACAACAGTGAACTCACCGATCCCACATGAAATTCCTGAGGACTTACAACAGTTGCTCGCCGACCTCGACGCGTTCATCGAAGCGGAAATCAGACCGCTCGAAGAATCAAACGACAACATCCGATTCTTCGATCACCGCCGCGAGGACGCCCGCACCGACTGGGAACGCGGCGGTCTTCCAAACGACGAGTGGGAAGACTTACTGCATCACACGAAACGCCTCGCCGATGCCGCTGGTTTCTACCGCTATCCATTTCCAGAGGAGTACGGCGGTCGTAACGGCTCGATTTACGGCATGGCGATCATTCGTGAACACCTCGCACGACGTGGGCTCGGCCTGCACAACGATCTGCAAAACGAACACTCGATCGTCGGCAACAACGTCGGGTTACTGCTCATGATCAATTACGGCACCGATGAACAGAAGGCCGACTGGATCGACGATCTTGCCGAAGGCCGTCGCGGGTTCGCATTCGGCATCACCGAGCCAGAACACGGATCTGATGCAACCCACATGGATACGAATGCGGTACGTGATGGCGACGAGTGGATCATCAACGGCGAGAAAACGTGGAACACCGGTATCCACAAGGCTGACTGTGACCTCATCTTCGCCCGTACCAGTGGCAAGGCCGGCGACGGCGATGGCATCACTGCGTTTCTCGTGCCGACCTCTTCACCTGGGTTCGAGGTCCTCGAATACCTCTGGACCTTCAATATGCCAACCGATCACGCGCATATTCGACTGACCGATGTGCGAGTGCCCCACAGTGCAATTTTCGGTGGTGAGGGCCGAGGGCTGCAGGTTGTCCAACACTTCTTCAATGAGAACCGCATCAGACAGGCGGCGTCAAGTTTGGGGGCTGCGCAATTTTGTATCGACGAATCGGTGAAGTACGCGCAGCAACGCAAGCCATTCGGGAAACCACTTGCTTCAAACCAAGGCATCCAATTTCCGTTGGTCGAGTTGCAGACCCAGTGCGAAATGCTGCGGGCACTCATTCATAAAACAGCGTGGCTTATGGACGCACACGGCGCGTTCAGTCAGTCCGACAAAGTATCGATGTGCAACTACTGGTCGAACCGTCTGTGCTGCGAAGCAGCCGACCGGGCGATGCAGGTACACGGCGGCCTCGGATACAGCCGGCATAAACCGTTCGAGCACATCTACCGACACCACCGGAGATATCGAATCACCGAGGGCGCCGAGGAAATTCAGATGCGGCGAGTCGCGGGGTACATGTTCGGTTTCATGAATCAGCAGGCACCGAAAGGTGTCGCCAGCGTTCGAGGCTGAGATGCACCAACCTCCCTCGGCCGCCGATCTGTTGCGAACCGTGCAGGAAACGCTTGATGCAGACATCGTTCCCGCGCTGTCGGGCCCTTCGCAGCATCAGGCTCGCGTCGCCGCGAGCATCGTGGCGATCGTCGCCCGCGAACTAGAACTCGGACCCGATGTCCGTGATCATGAGCTCGATCTCTTGCAGGCCATCATCGGCACCGAGGTCGATCCGGATGATCGTGCACGCGTCGCTGCCGAGTGGCTGAGATCTGGAGGTGCAGACGAGTCGGACGAGCATGATCGAGTGCTCGCACTGCTCACCGACATTGCGCGTGGCGATCTTTCGATTGCGAAACCGGGCTACGACGCTTGGGACGGCGACTAGTGGAGGCAGATATTTCGAGTCGACTCGCCGGATGGCTTAGCAATCACTTTGGTGAACACGTCGACGTGGAGGACGTCGAAGCAGTCTCCGCCGGTGCCAGAAGATTCAACGCACTCTTCACCATCGTTCGGGACGGGTCGCGTCAACGTTGTGCGTTGACGATGATTCCAACAGCATCCATTCAGCTACTCGACGTCGCTGACGAGGCGCGTGTGAGAACCATTGCTGAACACGCTGGCGTGCCCGTTCCGCACATTCACGCGGTGTGCACTGATGGTTCGATCATCGGTGGACCGTTCTTCGTCTCTACTGCGGTCGACGGAGAAACAGTGCCTCGGCGGGTACTCAGACTCGTGCAGTCCAGCGGCACTGATCTTGGTCAGGCAATCACAACCCAAATCGGAACGGCACTCCGGAGGCTCCATCGCATCGACAGTGACACCGCGCCAAGATCATTGCTCCCCGAAAGTGGTCTTGACCCGATCGCCGCCGCTCTCGACCAGGTGAACACCGGGCTCTCCGAACTGCTTACTCCTTCTCCTGCATTTTCATTCTGCGCTCGTTGGCTTGAACGCGAAGCCCCGAATGAACCGAGTGTGCGAACAATCGTGCATAGCGATGTACGTAACGGCAACATCATCGTTGGTCCTGATGGCCTGCGCGCGATTCTCGACTGGGAAGGAAGCCGCATCGGTGATCCGATGGAGGATCTCGCATGGACCTGCCAACGAATGTGGCGGTTCCGAGAGGATGCGCTCGCCGTCGGCGGCCTCGGAACGGTTAACGATCTGAGAACCGGCTACCTCAGCGAGGGCGGCGAATGGGATTCTGACCGCTTTCGATGGTGGCGGGTGCTCGGCACCGTTCGTTGGGGACTCGCAATGGCCGGACAGTCGAGATCACACCTCGACGGATCCTTTCGATCGATCGTCATGTCGGCAAGCGCGCGTCGAATGGCGGAACTCGAGTTCGACGCGTTACAACTTTTGCGCCGTTAACCCCAACGGCAGCGAACGAGTCGCCGTCGATCAGCCCAGCCCCAGAGCCGCAATGGTGTCGTCGCGCAACTGCCGTTTCAGCAACTTTCCCGAACCGGTTCGTGGAAGCGGCTCCGTCTGAGCGGTGATGTAACGAGGCACTTCGTATTTTGCGAGGTGATGTGAGAGAAATTCTCGCAACTCACCTTCGTCGAATGAACCATCGACGTAGAGCGTCGCCCCGACCTCTTCTCCGAGTCGTTCGTCGGGCACCGCGTACACCGCCGCCTCGATGACGCTCGGGTGCGAGGCAAGGGCTGCCTCAACGCCGCCACAACCGATGTTCTCACCGCCACGAATGATGAGGTCCTTGATGCGATCGACAATGAAGAGGTGGCCGTCCTCGTCAAGGAATGCAACGTCACCGGTTTTGAACCAACCGTCCTCGGCGAAGGAGGCGGCGGTCGCTTCTGGCTTATTCCAATATTCACGGAACATCGACGGCCCGCGTACTTGCAATTCACCACGCTGGCCCGATGCGACGGGAGAACCGTCGTCGTCGACGACACGTAGATCGATCACCGCCAGCGCAGGACCTGAACTCAGTGGTTTGCCAAGGTATTCCGGACCGACGATGAGGGTGCCGATCGCGTTGGTTTCTGTCATGCCCCAACCGGTGTTCGGGATGGCCTTCGAAAACGCGTCATCGATCTGTTTCACCTGTTCGGGTGGTCGTGCGGCACCGCCGCCGCCGACCGTCATCAGGCTTGAGAGGTCGCGACCCTCCGAGCGTGCGGCTCGCACAAGGTCACCGGTGACCGCAGGCGGTCCAGTGAACGTGATGATGCGCTCTCGTTCAATGAGTTCGGCAGCGACCGACGGGTCCCACTTGTACATCGTCACGGTTTTTCTCTGTGACCTGAAACTTGCAAGGAAGACGCCGTGTAGACCAAGAACGTGGAACAGCGGAATGCCGAGCAAGGTCGCCGGTGTGAGTCCGGATCCCTCGACGGGTCCCACTTGAATATCGGTGATCGACGTCAGCGCGCCGTACTCGACCTCCCACGCCATGAGCGCAACGACGACGTTGTTGTGCGTTGACAGTACGCCTTTTGGGTGGCCGGTCGACCCTGAGGTGTACAAAATGAGTGCCGGATCATCGGGCGCGATCTCAACCTCGGGCATCGGCACCGTTCCGATGCGCCGCATCTCGTCATCCAAATTGAACTGTGCCGCCGATGAACCTGCGTGGCGCACTTCAACCACAATGAGCCCGTCGATCGTTTCCATCGACTCAAGCAGCTCGAGGCGCTCGCGATCCGCAAACAGCACCTTCGCTCCGGAGTCAGCAAGCCCATACGCCATCTCTTCGGCATTCCACAACGAATTCATCGCGACCGCAATCGCCCCGATCGATGTTGCGGCGCAGAACGCGAGCATCCATTCGGGATAGTTGCGCATTGAGATCGCCACACGATCGCCGTGACGCACACCACAGTCGCTGATAAGGAAGTTTGCGATAGTTGCCGCGTCATCCCATGCATCGGCGAAGGTCCACCGTCGGCTATCACTCACGATGAAGTCGGCATCGCTCACCGCATCGAAGTAAATCTCGCGCAGCGACGCTGGCGAATTAACGAAGGTTCGAACCGGGCCGCGCAGCCCATTGGCAGGCACAATCTCGTAGGGCTCGCCCGCCGCTGTGAGTTCAGCGAGTTTCGATCGGCGTGCTGCCGCAGCATTATGAAGTGTCATCGTTGTCTCCCCCGGGCGAACGGTAGCGCAGCGCTGCATCATGCCAGAAGTACGGCAGGGGCAGCTGTTCGATCAATTGCTGCCGTTCACCTCTCGCTAGCGTGATATCGAGCCGAGTTCACAACAACCTGGGGGGATCATGGGAGCAGAGCCGACACTCGACTGGACGTTGCAGCGACCCGCATCTCAGTTTGCCGACAAAGTCGCCACGGTCGATCGCGGCACCGGAGAGAGACGCACGTGGACCGAGGTTGCCGACCGCGTCCATGGTCTTGCCTCTGGACTTCTCGCCCTGAACATCGACGTTGGTGATCGCATCGGTGTCCTTATGTTGAACAGTTCCCGTCATTTCGAATTGTGGTTCGGCATTCCTGCGGCGGGCATGGTGATGAACGACCTCAATTACCGACTTGCCCGTGAGGAGCTCGCGTTCATCTGCAATGACTCGCAGGTCCGCGTGCTGTTCGTTGACGACACCTATCTCGACACTGGCAAAGCACTGCTCGACAGCGTCGACTCACTACAGACACTCGTGTGGACTGGTCCGGGAGATGCCGCGCCAGAGGGTTGCATCGCCTACGAGACACTCGTGAGCACCGAACCGGTCGAACTGCCAAAGCAAGAGAGTGACGGCTTAGCCGCGATTTTCTACACGGGCGGAACGACCGGCCTGCCGAAGGGCGCGATGCTCACCCATCGCAATCTCACCGCCAACGCCATCCACGGAATTGCGACCATGGGCATGACCCACCGTGACGCATACCTTCATGCTGGACCCCAATTCCATCTCGCTGATGGCTCGATGACCTACGCGCTCACCTGGGTGGGCGGTACGCACGTCTTCATCCCAATGTTTGAACCGAAGGCCACGGTTGCCGCACTTTCCGAGGAGCGGTGCACACTCTCCCTGCTCGTGCCAACCATGCTCGGCATGGTTATCGCGAGTGGTGCACTCGAAGGAGCCGACCTCACACCCTTGCGGGCGCTCATGTACGGCGCATCGCCAATGCCTGCCGAAGTGCAACGGCAGGTTGCTGCTGGTTTCGGCTGCGAGATGGTGCAGCTGTATGGCATGACGGAAGCATCGCCGATCGCAACTGCGATGGATGGCGAGGTACATCGGCGAGGCATGGCAGGTGAAGAGCCGTACGCAAGTCGCCTGCGCTCAGCGGGCGCGCCGGTGCCTGGTGTGAAATGCGAGGTGCGTCGTGAAGATGGCACGATCGCCGATGTTGGCGAGCCCGGTGAAATTTATATTCAGGGGCCCAACATCATGGCGGGGTACTGGAACCGACCTGAGGAGACTGCTCACGCACTCGTCGACGGCTGGTATCGATCGGGGGACGTTGCGTGGCAGGACGCTGATGGGTATCTCTACGTTGTTGATCGCGCCAAGGACATGATCATTTCGGGCGGAGAAAATGTGTACACCTCGGAAGTTGAAAACGCCGTGTATCTCCATCCATCCGTTGCCGAGGCTGCGGTGTTCGGTATTCCTCATGAGAAGTTCGGTGAAGCCGTGCACGCCGAGGTCGTCTTAAAACCTGGTGCGTCGCTTGCCGCCGACGAACTCATCGCACATTGCCGAGATCACATCGCCGGTTACAAGGTGCCACGATCGGTGAAGGTGCGGCCATCGGATGAGCCACTACCGAAATCGGGCGCTGGAAAGATTCTTAAACGGTCGTTGCGCGAGCCGCACTGGGAAGGCCACGATCGAAAGATCGGCTAGGTCGTGCGACAGTTCGACCGCTCGCTGAAAGCGAGTACGGTGCACATATGACGAATGCGGCTGCTCTCGTTGAAAAGGTGTCGGCGCTCGTACAGATTCCGAGTGTGAATCCCCTTCAAGCTTCCGATCCGGCTACCGCAGGTGAGCGGAAACTCGCAGAGTTTCTTGCTGATCGGGCCGATGCGCTCGGAGCAGAAGTTGAACTCGACAATGTGCTCGATGATCGTCCGAACTTGATCGCAACGTTCGAGGGAGAACGTCCGGAAGCGCTCGTCATCGATGTTCACCTCGACACGGTTGCGATCGACCACATGACCGACGACCCATTTGACGGCAGGGTTGAGAATGATCGTGTCTACGGTCGCGGTTCGGTCGATACGAAGGCGACCTTTGCGATCGTGCTGCAAGTGCTTGAAGAGCTACGCACCGACGGCCGCCGACCGACACCCACGGTGCACCTCGTTGGCACAGTCGCCGAGGAAATGGGCGGGCTCATCGGCGCGCGCCATCTTGCCCGAAGAATGCTCGATACTGACATGCCCGTCCACCGAATGATCATTGCTGAACCGACGATGTGTGCTCCGGTTCATGGTCACAAAGGTGGTGTTGGTCTCGAAATCTGTGTGCACGGCCATGCCGCTCATTCGTCACGACCCGAGCTTGGCGCGAACGCAATTTCTGCTGCCGCAAGAATCATCTCGGCAATTGATGCCGAGCAGGAACGGCTCTCATCTCTCCCGTCGACAACAGCCGTTGGCCGAGGAACCCTTTCGGTCACCGAAATCGGTGGTGGTGTCGCGCGAAATATCATCCCCGACCTTTGTCGCCTTTACGCGGGGCGTCGAATCGCTCCTGGCGAGGACCCGGTAGCAATCTTTGAGGACCTGGTGCGTCTCGTCAAAGGTGCAGCACACCCTCACGACGTCGAGGTTGAACTCGCGAACGGCACGAGCTTTCCGGCGTTTTACACCGAACCAAGCGATGCGTTCGTCCAGTTTCTTGCGCATCTCTCCGAACGTGAACCAGAAACCGTGACATATGGCTCGAACTGTCTTGCATACGACGAACTCAACGTGCCAAAGGTGTTGTTCGGTCCAGGCTCAATCGACCAGGCACATCAAGCGGTCGAGTGGGTCGACATCTCCGAACTCGTCCGCGCCGCGAACGTGTATCGACAGATCTTTACTCAGATCTGAGGCTCTGACGTTGGCACCTCCGCCAACGTCACTCTGCATCTAGCCCATCAAGACGAAGAAGCTATTAAGGATGTTGTCGAGCGCCTCAAGATCGGCATCTGACACCACTTGTGCGAGTACCCGAATCGTGTAGTACTCACCAGCCCACGGTTCGGCGCCGAGCACAAGCACGAGCGCTTGCTCAGATCCACAGTCCTGCCAGATCTGGATCACTCCGAAGTAGACGCCATCGTCGTAGTCCTCAGTGCCGCCATCACTACACGAACTTGACCACATGTCGTAGTCCTCAAGCGCAAGGTCGTAGATGGTGAAGTACCCGTCCATGCTGACATCAATCTGTACGCCGGGAGTCGAGAACGAGGTCATGAAATCGTCGATGCTTGGCGACGCCCACAGGCTCGGACCACCGTAATAATCGTTGTATGTCCCGTCGACATCGATCCACTCGACCGGCACGAGCACGCTGACGGCTCCGCTGTCATCCTCGATGTAGCCGTAGTCGGAGTAATAGTCGTAGCTCGATGAGCCGGTGTAGTCGATTGAGTCTTCAAATTCTTGAGCGAACGAGAAGGTGAGTTCGAGCGGATCACCGTTGATCTGACCAGCGAGCATCTCGCTTGTCGCCCAACGAAGCACCTCGATGCTCATCACCGAATCGGTGCCGTTCGTTCTCAACACGTCGCAGTAGTCGGCCATCGTTCCATCAAGACCCATCGGCAAACCCTGGAGAGAGGTAATGAGGTCACCACCTTCAACGCCAGCCTTATCGGCGAGTGATCCTGGCTTCACGTTCGAAACCCAGATACCGGTAATGCCTGCGTACTCGTCCCAAATTGCCTCGCCGTTGATGCCAAGTGACTCGACATTCTCACCAGCAGCCAAACGCTCAACGATCGCTTGCACATCGCTGCCAGGGATTGCGTAGTTCTTGTCGATGTCCTCGTTACCGGCATAGTTCAACGCCACGATGCGACCATCCTCGTCGACGAGTGGGCCGCCCGAATTGC
The DNA here is from genome assembly GCA_023262325.1 of Ilumatobacteraceae bacterium. Lineage (GTDB taxonomy): Bacteria > Actinomycetota > Acidimicrobiia > Acidimicrobiales > Ilumatobacteraceae > Casp-actino5. Next base: position 21,449 of record JALRBS010000149.1, read on the forward strand.
CAGCAAGAATTTGGGCGGTGTGCTCGAGCACACTGCCGGGCAGCGACGCCCAGGACGACTCGCCCGACGCGTTCGTGCTCGCAACAATGCCCTGCGTCAGCGTGTAGTCCGCCTCCTCAAAATCGTATTCATCGACTGCGGGATAACCAGCGGCATACACCTGCAGCCCGGTCTTCGGTTCTTCCTCGTGGAACTCGAGCGCCTGATACCCATCACCCTCAAGGTCGATGACGGCGAGGTCATAGCACTCGCTGGCACCGAGAATGCGCGCGTTGACGAGACGATCCTGACCTGGAATCTGTACTTCGATCAATGCTGCGCCGGTGACGACGTGATTATTTGTCACCACAAGGCCGTTGGTCGAAATGACAGCACCGGAGCCAATTCCCGCAAAGCTGTACGCCTCGAGCGACTCATAATCGGTAAACGAACCCTCTGACAGAATTTTTACAATCGATGGTTCGATCATTGAAATATCGAACGGCGCTTCGGTCGTCGTCGTGACCTCGACAACCGTCGTCTCGGCGTACAGCACTTGAGTCGTCTCCGAGACCGCCTCAGAGGTGTCGGTGGCAGTATCAGATCCCCCGCCACACGCCACCAGCAGCAGTGCCATCACACCAATAACTGCCACGTTCCGTCTCATTGCTGCTCCTTATTTCAACAATTGATAACAGCGTATCGATCCCGGCAATACTGCTATCGAGGCTGCACCTATGCCGGAATCGAACTACATTCGCACGAGTAATGAGGGTGAGTAACGCCGAATTGAACGTCGACCGAATATGCGCGTAGCGGTTATCGGTGCCGGAATGGCAGGACTTCTTGCAGCAATCGAACTGCGCCGCCACGGCCTCGAACCCGTCGTGTTTGAGAAGGCCGATCGACTAGGGGGCACCTGGCGAGACAACACATATCCGGGACTTTCCTGCGATGTGCCAGCACACTCGTACACGTTCTCGTTCGCTCGAAACCCCGACTGGACACGCCACTACGCAGGCGGGGCAGAAATTCGCTCATATTTCGAGCGCGTTGCGCACCAGTTCGACGTTGAGCGCGACATCAACTACTCAAGCGAAGTCACCAGCCTCGTGTGGCGCGGCGATCGATGGAAACTCACGGTTAACGAAACAAAGGTCGAAGAATTTGCTGTCGTCATCGCTGCAACCGGAGTCCTCCATCATCCAAACATCCCGACCTTTGACGGTCTCAACACCTTCGAGGGGGACGTCTTTCACTCGGCGCGATGGAACCACGACGTCGCGTTCGACGGCAAACGTGTTGGTGTCATCGGCACCGGATCGACCGCTGTGCAGATCACGTCGGCGCTCGTCAACCGTGTCGACGAATTCACGCTCTTTCAGCGAAGCGCACAGTGGGTGCTGCCCGCTCCAAACCCTGAATTCAGCGACGACGAACGTGCCGCATTTCGGGCCGACCCCGACGGGCACGAGGAGTTCGTTCGCGAGTTGGCACTCACGATGTTTCAGCGCACCTCATCCGCAGTGATCGAGCCCGACTCCATCGAGTACCAAAAGATCGCTGCGCTCTGCCGACGCAATCTCGCCACTGTGAGGAACGATGACCTTCGGGCACGACTCACACCAGACCACGAACCGATGTGTCGACGTCTCATCGTTGCAGCCGACTTCTACGAATGCATTCAGCAACCAAACGCCAACCTCGTGACATCGGCCATTGCTCGATTCGAGCCGGCGGGCATTCGCACAACCGATGGTGAGTTGCATGAACTCGACGTTGCGGTACTTGCGACCGGATTTCGACCGGACCGTTTCATTCGACCAACACGAGTCATCGGAGTCGATGAGGTCGACCTTGACGACGTCTGGACACCAGCACCAATCGCGTATCTCTCGGTCATGGTGCCGGGATTTCCGAACCTGTTTCTATTGAACGGACCGAACGGTCCGATCGGTAACTTCTCGCTGATCGAAATCGCTGAACGCCAAATGGCGTATTGCATGCAACTCATCTCGCGGGTGGCTTCGCACGAGATCACCGCGATCGAGCCAACACTGAATGCAACACAAGAGTTCGAACAGGAACGTCGCGCAGCTGCAACCTCGACGATCTGGATGTCGGGGTGTTCAAGTTGGTATCTCGATGCAACCGGAATACCCGCATCGTGGACGTTCTCGTACGAGCGGTTTGTCGACGAAATGCACCAACCCCGCCCCGACGCGTTCGTATCGCACTGAGGCGTGCGCACACATTCCCCCGAACGCCGGATTGCTCGCGCGCCAACTCGTAGAGTGATCGCGTGCCGTTTTCATCGCTCAACCTCATCGCCGTGCTCATCGCCGCGCTCGTCGGTTTCGTCGCCAACTTCGTGTGGTTCGGTCCACTCAAGATGTACACCAGATGGACAGCTGCGTTGCGTCAGCCCGACGACGTTGTGCCGGGTAGCGGTCTCTCAACGCCGATCCTCTTCGGCGTCACGTTCCTCACGCTCGTCATTGAGTCGGTCGTGTTGTCGCTTGTCATGTTTGGCATCTTCGATGATCCATCGGTCATCAACGGTCTCTGCGTTGGGCTGATGACCGGCATCGGACTCGTGGCGATGCCGGCGCTCGGCCATCGACTGTTCGCAAGTCAGGGTTTCAAGGTGTGGATCTATGAGGTCGGTGCCGATGTACTGGTTGCAGCAGTGATGGGGATCATCATCGCCGCCCTCGGTTGAGCTCACCGCCCATCCGAGCCCTGTCGCCGCTCTACCATGGCGACATGGACTACGGCGCACTGATCTTTCCCACCGATAAAACCATTCGTCCCGACACATTGGCGGCAGCATTGGAAGCACACGGTTATGAATCGTTCTGGGTTGCAGAGCACACGCATATCCCACTGAGCAGACGGACGCCATACCCCGCCGGTGGCGATCTTCCGGATTTCTATACACGCACGATGGACCCCTTCGTCGCGCTCACTGCGGCAGCATGCGCCTCGACGCATCTCAAACTCGGCACCGGAATCTGTCTCGTCAACCAGCA
>JALRBS010000155.1 GCA_023262325.1 Ilumatobacteraceae bacterium
CGAGAAGACGATCGGCGACTTCGGCAAGCGCGCCAAGGCCGGCACGCTCAAGATGGACGAGATGCGGGGCGGCACCTTCACCATCTCCAACGGCGGCGTGTTCGGCTCCTTGAACTCGATGCCGATCCTCAACGTGCCGCAATCCGCCATCCTGGGCATGCACAAGATCCAGAAGCGCCCCATGGTGGTCGGTGACGAGATCGTGATCAGGCCGATGATGTACCTCGCCCTATCTTATGATCATAGGATCATCGATGGACGCGAGGCGGTCTCCTTCCTGGTGCGCTTGAAAGAGTGCATCGAGGACCCGCAGCGCATCATGCTGGACGTTTGATTCGGCATCTGCACCGAGAAATAGAAGGTAGCGACCATGAGCGAAGCATATGATGTCGTCGTCGTTGGCGGCGGACCCGGCGGTTACGTAGCGGCGATCCGCGCCGCGCAACTGGGCCTCAAGACGGCCGTGGTGGAAAAGCGCGGCAAGCTGGGCGGCACCTGTCTCAACGTCGGCTGCATCCCGTCGAAGGCGCTGCTGCAGTCGTCGCACCACTACGAGATGGCGGCGCACGAATTCGCCGACCACGGTGTGCAGGTCACCGGCCTCAAGCTCGATTTGGGGACCATGATGGGCCGCAAGGACAAGGTCGTCGACGACCTGACCAAGGGCATCGAGTTCCTGATGAAGAAGAACAAGATCGACTATCTCGTCGGCGCCGGCCAGATCACCGCCGTCGGCGAGGTCACCGTGACGACTGAGGACGCCGCCCCACACGCCGTAGTACTCGGCACGCTCGAGCGCCCGGGATCGGCAGTCGTCGGCAAGCAAACATTTGCTGCAAATAGATTTTGCACGTGCGAGATCGTGCGCATCATCGGAAAAGAACAGATGCGTGAGGCCACCTTCGCCATCGGCACAGCGGGCTCGGTCGATGGCTAACGGCTCGGTGACAACGACGTCATAGCTGTCAATACTGTTTTCAAGTTGTGTACTCATGCCGTTCAAGAGGCATGAGCCGCGACGTTCTCGCGCTTTTTTACATTCGAATCACGATTTTTCCGATGTTCGCATCAGCCTCCATGTGACGGTGAGCGTCTGCGATGTCGCTAAGGGCAAACGATGTGTCGACAACTGGCCGCAATGCGCCGGCATCGAACAATGGAAGCATCTCAACGGTGAATCCCTGAACAGCGGCAACTTTCTGTTCAATCGGACGGTTCCGAAGCGTCGTCCCGATCCACCGGGCACGCTTTGCGAGAATGAGCCCAGCAGACACCTGCGCCGACGCGCCACCCATCAGCCCAACCTGCATAATCGTCCCCTGCGGTTTGATCGCTCTGAGATTGCGGTCAATTTCGTCGCCACCGATGACATCAAGTACGACATCAACACCCCCTGGGACGTGTTGTTGCAAGCCTGCAAGCCAATCGGCGGGCGAACGTTCAAGAACGAGGTCAGCACCGAGATCGCGACAGGCGGCCATCTTGCGTGCTGAACAGGTAACAGCGATGCGAGCACCAATTGCTTTTGCAATCTGAATCGCAGCGGTTCCAACCCCACTAGCTCCCGCATGAACGAGTGCCCAACGTCCCGCGCTCAATCCGCCTTGAGCGCATAAGGCGTCCCATGCGGTGAGGAACACCTCAGGAATGGCTGCCATTTCGTCGTCGCTCACTGATTCGGGCACCGCCATTGCGAGCCGTTCATGTGTCACAACCATCGTCGCGTTGCATGCCCCTGACTCGATTCCCATCACCCGGTCACCGACTTTCCAGCGGGTGACTCTCGCTCCCACCGACTCGACTCGACCGGCGTATTCAAGACCGAGCACCTCGTGTTCGCGTTTCAGTGGATCGGGATAGCCACCCTGTCGCTGCAACGTGTCTGCACGGTTGCAGGCACTGTGCGAGACCGCAACTCGAATTTCATCTGGGCCGGGTGTCGGGTCAGGAATCTCAGTGACCTCAATCACCTCTGGACCGCCGTAGGAAGAAATCACCGCTGCACGCATGTTGTGAGTGTCGCCGTTGCGGGGGTCCCGAGTCAACCTGCAGCGGCTACGACTCCGATTCGCCAAGCACCGTGGTGACTTCGGCACTTGTTCGAAACACGATGCTGCGGTAATGCTCAAGTTCGGCGACGCTCTCTTTGATGTCGTCGAGTGCGCGGTGTGTGTTCGGCTTCCACGGTCGCCTCGCATTCGCCTCTGGGTACCAGCGACGAACAAGTTCTTTAATGCTCGACACGTCAACACTGCGATAGTGCAGATAGTGCTCGATCTCGGGTAGATAACGAGCGAGAAATCGGCGATCGGTGCCGATCGAATTTCCGCACAGCGGCACCGTTGCCGGTTCAGGGCAATGCTGCCGAATGAATTCAAGCGTGAGTCGTCCAGCTTCTTCGAGGCTGAGCTGCGAGGTCTTAATTTCCTCAAGCAAACCCGATTCGGTGTGCATCTTGACGACCACATCGTCCATTAATGCGAGCACCTCATCCGGCTGGTGAATGACGAGATCCGGCCCTTCAGCAACGACGTTGAGTTCGTCGTCGGTGATCAGCGTTGCAATTTCAACGATGACATCACTGGTGTGATCAAGTCCGGTCATCTCGAGGTCCATCCACACCAACATGATGACGATGCTAGGCGAGGTATCGGTGTTCGACGCGATGTGGTCGATCATGCGTCACTCTTCACGTTCTGCAACGATGAACATATGGCGCCCGCGAGTTTCCGCGAACTCCTCGAGGTGGACGGGGTGCGCGAGGAACTCGAGATGCGATCTCGGTTCGGATTCATGGCGTTCCACGGTGGTGGTCTTGAAGCGATGACCGATGTCATCGCACGCCATGCCGCCGAACGTTCGGGGTCGTCGTTTTACGCCGTGCTGCACCCAGACGACGACCCACCACATCTTTCATCGACTCAGGTCGATCCGCAGCAGTCGGCAGCGCTGCGCTCGTTTATTGACCACGTTCACATCGTTGTCACCATTCACGGTTACGGGCGGCGCGGATTCTTCACCTCCTTGCTACTGGGAGGCACAAATCGAACGCTCGCCCATCACATTCGTGAGGCACTCGACGACAGACTGCCTGCCTATCGCCTCATCGATGAGCTCGACGAAATTCCGAAAGAGCTTCGCGGGCTTCACCCCCGAAACCCGGTCAACCTCCCGGTGTTCGGCGGTGTGCAGATCGAATTACCGCCACGGGTGCGCGGTTCGTCACCACTGTGGTGGGACTGGGAGCACGGCCTCACACCTCACACCGAGGCGCTCATCGACGGGCTTGCACAGGCAGCTGCGTCATGGGAGATGGCCGCACAGACTTCCTCGCTGGGTTAACCGCCCTCCACTCTCGTCACCCCACACGAACTGGAGATGATGTGACGATTTACGGCGCGAATCCTGAACAACTGACACAACTTGGCCAGACACTGAGTGCGCAAATCGACGTACTCCATCAACTCGTTTCGACGGTCGATCGAACGTTGAACTCAACGACCTGGCAGGGACCGGCTCGACAACGTTTTGAGCAAGATTGGAGCGGTTCGTTTAAACAAGCGCTCATTCGCCTCGAGGAAGCATTTGGCGCTGCCGGACGCGACTGTGTTGCTCGAGCCGAGGAACTACGTCGCATTATGGGTGCGTGAGGTACCGAAAGGGACGCAGTCGGTTTGCACCACGTAGAATTTCGCGATGCAGCGCCTCGACTTCACGATTGAGCCTTTTATCGAAGGTCATCCCGGGCGTCACGTCACCGAACCGGTTCGCATACTCGAATCAAAAGGCGTTGACGTTGAGTTCGGGGCATTTGGGTCGAGCTGTATCGCGGCGGACGAGATCATGCCGGAACTCGTTGCTGAAGTCGTGCGAGCCGCATTCGCGCATGGCGCCACCCACGTCAACCTCGAACTCACCGAGGAGCCGTCGCCATGAGCGTCGATCGGGAGCACCCTCTGCACTCGGCGATTCAGCCACTGCTCGACGCAATCGGCGCGTCAGTCGTTGACCTCGATGACGCCGATCAATCAGATATTCCTCTCATGTGGAAAGGAGACCCGATCGCGGCGGTGCGATTACCTCCATTGCACGGCGCGCTTGATCGGCTCATTGAATCGGTTGAATCCGAACTCGGTGGGCCTCTCGCCTCATTGTCGCGAGAACATAAACAGCGAGCGGTTCGTCTCCTCGATGAACGAGGGGCGTTCACCCTGAGACGTGCCGTAGAGGATCTTGCCGATGCGATGGGCGTGAGTCGCATCACCGTGTACAACTACCTCAATGCGATTCATCGGTAATGCGCCGAGCTGACGCATTTGATGTCATCGGTTTCGACGCCGACGACACGTTGTGGAAGAGCGAGGACGGATTTCGAGAGGCAGAAGCACTGTTTTTCGACCTCGTCTCTCCGTTCACCCCGAACGGGATTGACCTCGCAGAGTCGCTTCGCGCCGTGGAGTTCAGCAACATTTCCGTCTCGGGGTACGGGGTGAAGGCGTTTGGGCTTTCGATGGTGGAGGCAGCGGTGACTGCAACTGCTGGGGCCGTACCGTCGTCGGTGCTCGGACAATTGGTCGACCACGTGCACGACATGCTGCGCCAACCAGTTGAACTCCTCAATCACGTTCCGGAAACCCTTTCCGCAGTCGCAGCCACACATCAGCTCGTGCTCATTACGAAGGGTGACCTCGTGCACCAGACGCGAAAAATTCGCACTTCTGGTTTGGAGCATCTCTTCACGCATATTTCGGTTGTTCTCGAAAAGGACGTGCAGACATATGCTCGTCTTTTGAGCGAGTGGGGCATCGATGCTGCGCGCTTCGCGATGGTTGGGAACTCGGTTCGTTCAGATGTGCTGCCCGTCATCGAACTCGGAGGGCATGGAATTCATATTCCGTATCACGTCACATGGGAGCACGAACACGTTGATGACCCGAATGTCAACATCGAGCAGTTGACTGCGCTCAGTGATCTGCCGGATTGGCTCGCCAAAGACGTCGACGCCGCATCACAGGCGACGTAACCGAACGCCGGTCACACGATGATCGGCGCCCTTTCGAAGTACAAGCGATGCCCTGCCGCGCGTCGGCATGATGTTTTCACTGAGGTTGACGCCATTGATTCGAGTCCAAATTGCACGGGCCATGGCGATCGCCTCAGAATCGCTGAGATCGGCGTAGTGAGCAAAGAAACTGTCCTCGCGCTGAAACACCGATTCTCGGAACGTCAGGAACCTTTCGACGTACCACTCCTCGATGTCAGCCTCATCCGCATCGACATAGATCGAGAAGTCGAAATAGTCGCTGACAAATTCCGAATCGTCACCACCAACCTGTAGCACGTTGATGCCCTCGACGATGACGATGTCAGGTGAATCGACCACAACATGCTGATCGGGGACGATGTCATAAGTGATGTGGTCATAGACCGGAGCAGCGGCGGAGTCGCCACTTTTCACACTGCGTAAAAACTCGATGAGCGCGCGTGTGTCATAGCTTTCAGGAAACCCCTTGCGGTCCATCAACCCGCGAGACTCGAGCACTGAGTTTGGAAAGAGGAATCCGTCGGTGGTGACAAGGTCGACCTCAGGGTGGTCGGGCCAGCGTGAAAGCAGCGCTTGCAGAATTCGACTAAACGTGCTCTTGCCCACCGCCACTGAGCCCGCGACGCCGATGACATACGGCACCTTTGGCGCGAAGGCACCGAGGAACGTGGCAGAGACTCGATGAAGATCTTGGACGGCGCTCACATACAGGTTGAGTAAACGACTCAGTGGAAGGTAGACAGCGGCAACTTCATCGAGGTCGATCTCATCGTTGATGCCCCGCAGACGTTCAAGGTCGTCTTGCTGCAATGTCAAGGGTGTTGCGGCCCTCAGCGCAGCCCACTCTGACCGCTCAAATTCGATGTACCTGCTTGGCACAGCCCTGACCCTACGCTGGAATTGTGTCCATTCATCAGTCAGCGGCGGAACTTCGGCGCCGACTTGGATCGTGGTACACGCCACCCGAGCTCATTGCTGAAATGGTTCGCCAGATCCGTTGCGACGGATGGCCACACCGGTCCCACTCGACCTTGCGGGTACTTGACCCGGCTTGTGGCGACGGACGTCTGCTCACTGCGATCGCACGAGAGTTTGACCGCACAGAACTTGTCGGATGCGATATCGACGCTCAGGTTGCCGACGCGATCACTGACGACCGCATCGAACTTGTCGTCGCCGACGGCTTGGATTTCTGCCAGAACGTCGTTGCATCATTCGATCTCGTCATCGCCAATCCGCCATTTCTCTCACAGATGGCGTCCCTGACCTCGCGACGAGGATCGAGCAAATTTGGAGGCGGCCCATACGCGAACGTTGCCATGGAGTTCTGCCATGCTGCGCTCGACACCTTGAAACCCGGTGGCCGAATGACAATTGTGTTACCCCAATCGTCGCTCGCCTCGCGAGATAGTTCGGACCTACGAGCGAGCGTGGGTGCCAAGGCTCGGCTCATCGATTCGCATTGGTCGCCGGTTGCACATTTTGACGCAAGCGTCACCGTCGCCGTGCTCACGTTTGAACGCCGCGAGGTTGACGTTGCTCCCGATGGTTCGCCGTGGACAATGCCGGTTGTCGACGCACTCGGCATTCCACCCCTGCCGTCGCTGCGCACTTCTGGGTCCCTCGGCGACATCGCCGACGCGCACTCAAATTTTCGCGATGAATACTACGCACTTGTTCCGGCAGTTTCCGATGATGAGGTCGGACCTCCGCTCATCACGTCGGGTCTCATCGACCCTGGACAATGTCATTGGGGGACGCGCCCCGTCAGATTTGCAAAGACGACGTTTTTGTCACCCCGAGTCAACCTCGACATGCTGAATGGCCGCTTCCCAAAGTGGGCGGAACGTCTCCTTCGACCAAAGGTGCTCGTCGCTGCGCAGACTCGAATTATTGAGGCGGTCGCCGATCGCGAAGGTCTGTGGCTACCCGGAGTGCCGGTCATCAGCGTGGTACCAACCGCCGACGTCTCGGTCGATGCAATCGCGGCTTATCTCACCTCGCCAATTCCATCTCTCATCGCTTGGCACACGCGTGGAGGAACGGGACTGTCATCAAAATCGGTTCGACTTTCGCCCCAGTTTCTCCTCGACCTTCCATTGCCTGCGACCTTGCCGTCCGCTCGTTCGCTCACCGCGCTCGCCGCGGGTGACCTCCGGTCGACCGGGCTCGCAATATGTGAGGACTTTGGGCTCACAACGGCGGCGTCGAACAACCTCGTTGAGTGGTGGCTGACGACAGGCAAGCTGGCCTGAGGTCATTTAGACGTTCAACGCGGCGAACTGGTTGACTTGAGGGATGCGGAGAGCACCCGAACAGGTTCGCCGATTCAGCCCGGTCAGCGCCTTGTTTGTGCTCGTGTTCGCGGCGCTTATGTCATTGAGTGGGTGCGCGGAAACTGACACGCTCCCTCCGCTCGCGCAGACCGGGCGTGATCTCGTGCGCACACAAGGTTGCGCCGCGTGCCATGGCGCAGACGGGCAAGGCGGAATCGGCCCCGCCTTCGTCGGACTCTTTGAATCTGAGGTCACGCTCGACTCCGGCGAAACCGTCATCGCCAACCGCGACTATCTCATTGAGTCGATACTCAATCCAGCGGCAGCAATTGTCGATGGATACTCGATTGTCATGCCATCGAACTCGTTAACGCCTGCCCAAGCGGCATCAGTCGCCGACTACATCGAATATCTAGGCGAGAAATGAAGCGGCTACTCATCGCAATGCTCGCGCTTGTCATGCCGCTCGCGGGATGCGCTCAACGAGAGTTTGCGGGATTGGCACAGAGCCCCGGACCGTCGACAGTCGGGCTCACCCTTCCGCGCGTTGACACCGGCAACGACTTCGAATTGGTTGCACCACAAGACGGTCTTCTCATCGTGTATTTCGGGTACACCAGCTGCCCGGACATCTGCCCGACAACGATGCAAGATGTCACCGCTGCGCTACGCCGACTCAACCACCCAGCGTCAGTACAGGTCGCCATGGTGACCGTCGACCCAGACCGTGACATTCCTGTCCTGCAAAACTACGTAAGGAGTTTCGTTGAGGACGGTATTGCACTCGGGACAACAGACGACTCGAGACTCGCACGTGCGGCGCAAATATTCGGCGCCAGCTACCTTGTCTCAACAAATGATTCGGGCGAGGTTGAAGTAGCGCATTCAACGGCGCTTTACGTCGTCGATGACGCCGGGACCTTACTCCTCACTTGGCAATTTGGTACTGCATCACGCGATATCGCTGACGATCTCGAAGACTTGCTCGACGGTCGTCGTCCATGAAATCTCGCTAAATAACCGTTGCTATCGAGGTGATTGCCGTTACTTGCGTCTGATATCGAACGACGTCTGACCACCTTTGACATCGTTGTCACCGCGTTGATCTCGGCTCTCGTCATCAACGAACTCATTCAGATTGGCCGTTCACTTGACGACGGGGCGAATGAGCGTTCAGGTGTCTCGAACTTCGACCGCAACCACGCGATCCTCGGCGTTGGCGAAGTGCAGCGTGATGTCGAAGGTGTCGCCGATCTCGAGAGGTTCGGCAAGGTCAACGAGCATGACGTGAAGCCCACCCGGCTCGAAGACGACGGTGGTCTGGGCTGACAGCTGGAGTTCGGCAACCTCTTGCATCATCATGGCCATCGAGCCGTCACTTGAGTCCATCATGTGATGTGTCATGACTTCTTCTTCGGTCATATCCATCGACTCGTGCGCCATCAGTTCTTCGTCTGACATGCCGGACTGGCCATCCATCATGTTGTCGTGCAACGTTGATATGTCGACTGCAGGAACTACCTCGTGGATTTCGGCATGATCGGCGATCACCGCCGGAACGGTCACGCTCTGTAACACATCGGATGTTCGAGCCGTTAGTTCCATGTACACAGCACCTGTTGTCACGCCAGATGGACTCGTGCGTGCCCACGCGTCATTGACACTGATTGGTGCGGAGCCAGCACAACCCGCCAGAGCAACCGCTACACAGGCGCTCACTTGCGCCACCAGAATTCGACTGGTCGACCTCACCGCTGAAGCGTTATCGGGCCCAGGGTGCGACTGAGGACACCGCTCCATCGCCACCAGTAAGAACCTCAACCCCGTCATCGGTAACAAGCACCATGTGTTCAAACTGCGCAGTGCGTTGCAAGTCAGCCGTCACTGCGGTCCAGCCATCACTCCACATCCGATGTCGCCAATCACCCATCGTGATCATTGGCTCGATCGTGAAGGTCATTCCCGGCTCCATGATGAGTGTCGACCGAGAGTCGTAGTAGTGGAGGATCTGAATATCAGTGTGAAATTGCTCGCCGATGCCGTGACCGATAAATGCTTTCACAACCCCATAGCGATTGGCCTTGGCATGCTCTTCGATTGCTCGGCCGATGTCACTTACAGGTCGACCGGGTCGGACAGCCTCAATTCCCTTCCACGTGCATTCTTCGGTCACCTTGATGAGTTCACGACTCGCGTCATCGACGTCACCGACGCAGAACGTTGCATTGGTATCTCCATGCACTCCACCGATGAACCCGGTGACGTCGAGATTCATGATGTCTCCGTCGAGCATGACTCGCGAATCGGGAATGCCGTGACAAATAACTTCGTTGGCTGAGGTGCAGAGACTCTTTGGATATCCGTGATAATTCAACGTGCTCGGATACGCGCCACGCTCGATGAAGAGGTCGTGCACATAGCGGTCCACCTCGTCGGTTGTCTTGCCTGGCGCAAGAAAGTCGCCCGCGAGCCGCAGCACCTCAGCCGCAACCCGCCCGGCATGACGCATGCGTTCAATGATGTCGGGTGACTTCACGAGGGGTTCATCCCAGTGTTCGACGACACCAGAGTCGGCATATGACGGACGTGCGATATGCGCAGGCACGGTCAGCATTGGCGACACCTCGCCTTGCAGGACCTTTCCTTCCGAGTTGCGATGACAACGTTTGTACTTGCGACCACTTCCGCACCAACAGAGATCGTTCGCCTGTGGTGGAACCAACGGTGGCATCTCGCTACCCATGAAGGTAAGTCTACGGCGGCCGGAGGTCGTGGTCTCAGGGGCTGAGCCTCGACCTCGACCATCCGTTGTCATCGAGGGTGTAGAGCACTCGATCATGCAGTCGGCTTGGCCGCCCCTGCCAGAACTCCCACGAAGTTGGCGCGACGCGCCAACCACCCCAGAACTCCGGTCGCTCGACGTCGCGGCCCTCGAAACGACGCTCAACATCGGCAACCTGCCGCTCAAGCTGGGCCCGATCCTCGAGCACCTTCGACTGGTCTGACGCCCACGCACCGATTTGTGAGCCACGTGGTCGCGACGCGAAATATGCATCACTTTCAGTCGTCGACACACGTTCAACGGTTCCTCGAACCCGCACCTGACGGTGCAAATCAAGCCACCCAAACACGGCTACCGCGAACGGTGTTGCGATGAGTTGCGCGCTCTTCGCTGAGGAATAGTTCGTGTAGAACGCGATGCCTGCTTCGTTCACCTCACGAGCGAGCACGATGCGTGCATCTGGGTGACCGTCGACGTCAACGGTTCCGATGGTCATCGCGTTCGGCTCGGTCAATCCCGCCTCAACAGCATTGTCGTACCAGAGATGCCACTGCGCAACGGGTGACGCGTCGACATCGGCGATGTCAAGGCCCGCAGTCTCGTATTGCACGCGACGGTTTCGAAGATGTTCCTGCGGTGCCACTTCAGCCACCGATAATTTCGATGCCGCGCATATACGGTCGCAACACCTCGGGAACTGTCACGGAACCATCAGGGTTGCGGTGAGTCTCGAGAATTGCCGCCCATACCCGTGGCACAGCGAGAGCGGATCCATTCAGGGTGTGGGCAAGCGCGGTGCCCTTCACCGGTTTGCTGTCCTCGCCCACCGGTCGGTAGCGAATGTCGGCGCGTCGCGCCTGATAATCGGAGAACCACGAAATTGAGGACACCTCGAGCCATTGTCCACATCCAGGTGCGTACACCTCGACATCGAATGAACGATGGTGGCTCTGCCCGAGGTCACCGGTACAAATTTCAATAACTCGATGATGTAGCCCAAGCGACGCAATCATTCGCTCAACACGCCCGACCATCTCGACGAGCAAGTCCGGTGACTGTTCAGGAGTTGCAATCGCAAGGATTTCAACCTTGTCGAATTCGTGCGCTCGCAACATTCCACGGGTGTCTCGACCTGCTGAGCCAGCCTCTCGCCTGTAGCACGGGCTGTACGCCATGAAACGTGCTGGTAGTTGTGCATGATCGAGAATTTCGCCTGCATAAATCGATGTCAGCGGAACCTCTGCCGTCGGTATGCACCACAGATCATCGCGTTCGATCGCGTACGCGTCGTCGGCAAATTTTGGCAACTGACCAGTCGAGGTCAACGTCGCCGTCGACACAAGCGTGGGAGGTCGAACCTCTTCAAACGCGTCAGCGTTCAGGTCGAGTGCGTACTGGCACAAGGCGCGGGCAAGCGTGGCACCCGCTCCGCGCTGCATCGTAAACATTGAGGCGGCAATTTTCGTTGCGCGCTCGTTATCGAGAATGCCGAGGGCAACACCGATGTCCCAGTGCGGCACGCGCTGGTGTTCGGCAAATCCGTCCTCACCGCCATTTGGAAGAAATGGTCCCGACACAACGGGGTTATCAGCATCGCTACCGCCTTCTGGCACCTGCTCATTCGGCAGGTTGGGCACAACGAGGAGAATGTTGCGAATCTCGCCCTGCACACGGTCGTGCTCTGCGGCAAGTTCCTCTTCGCGCAGTCCAAGTTCACGACTTTCGTCCTGCAAGCGCGACGCATCATCGACCTTGCCGTCACGACGCAGTTGACCGACAGTACGCGAAAGATCGTTGACTTTCGCTCGGATGCCGTCACGTTCGGCGGTGACGTCACGTAGTGAGGCATCGAGCGTGATCAGGGTGTCGAGATGGTGTAGGACCGCATCATCGCCGCGGCGAGCGAGCGCCGAACGCACCTCGTCGGGCGCTGAACGCAGGAGCCGAATATCGATCACACTGCGAGGCTACCGTTCAGCGGTCCTCGGGAACCGGGGACGTTCGCGCAAAGACCTGTTCTACGTCAGCCGTCGTAAGAATCGATGTCGGGTCATCGCCAAGCACCCCATCGGCAATCTCCCGCCTTCGTCGATAGTTATGGCTCGTGTGGAACTGCTTCGCGTATCGCACGAAATACACGATGATGATCGCCCACAGGTACATGCCCGCCATCGTCTTCATGATCGCCCCAGCGAGTTGCTGATCTTCGGCAAGTGAAAGACCCCACAGCCGGATGGGACGCGAGTAGGCCTCGTACACCGCGGACTCCGAGAATGTGAGAAAGGCCGCTGGAATAGTCGGCACGATCGATTGGGCGAAGAGATAGATCGCCTTGCCAAGTAAACCGAGCTGAAACTCCTTGATCGGCCCGAGCACGGGCATCCACATGAGGAGTGCAGAACTCACCACAAGTACATGCAGCACATAGTGCAACGCACCGTTCCAGTAGCCCTCACTCACCGACGCGTTCACCAGGGATGGAAGGTGTGTGAGCAGCGTGGCACCGTTAAACAGCAGGGCAGCGACAACTGGCATCGTGAGAAATTTCGCGCCCCGGTACACCTTGCCATCACCGATGAGCAACCGCATGAGCCATTCGGGTGTGGCCAGTAATGCAAGTGGCGGCAGCCAGAACGACAACGACATGTGTTGCACCATGTGCACCGAATAGAGATAGTCCTCACTGATGTCATGAATCGGCCAGTCGCTGGAAATCCACAGCACCGCAATCGCCGCTGAAAACGACGCAATCTGCCGTCGCGTGACGACCGGCGTGCCGGCAGGCACCGCTCGAGGACCGATCACGCGCATCGTGTACAGGTACGCAACGAGCAAGAACCCGATGAGTAACCACACCTCGGGGTGCGGTGTGAAACTCCATGGATTGACCTGCGAAAGGTCAACCTGCGCCAGCATGAAACTCGCTCCGATTACGACTCAAAAAAGTGCAGGGTCGTCAAGAAGACGAGGTAGCACCCGATCGCAAGTGTCATGCCGATGTAGAACATCAGGCTGAATAACTTTGAGTCGAACTTCAGGTGCATGAAGTACAGCAAGACCATAAAGAACTTGACCGCCATGAGGATGAGCAGTCCTGGCAAAAACGCGGCGCCAAGGGAATCTTGCGTGTAGCTAAAGACCACCTCGACTGCGGTGATCGCGGCGAGAAACAGCGCAATCTTGATATAGCCAGCGTCGGTGAGACCATGCCCCTCGTGGGTGTCTTCGTGGCTGTCGTGATGTTCTGTCGCGGTGGTCATGGTCACTCGATTCTTGATCAGGCCGGGATGAGGTAGACGAGCGTGAAGATCAAAATCCAGACAACGTCAACAAAGTGCCAGTACAAACCAAAGAGTTCAACGACCTCTTTTTTGTCGCCAACAACTTTGTTCTTTGAGATCATGCCGACGAGCGACATCAACATGATGATGCCAACGCTCACGTGCACCCCGTGGAACCCGGTCAACGTGTAGAAACTCGACGAGAAGAGGCTTGTCGTAAAGCCAAGCCCTTCTCGGTAAAACGACGTGAACTCGTACACCTGACCGGCGACGAAGAGCGCGCCGAGCAACGCAGTCACTGAGAGCCACACCTTCGTATTGCGGTCGTCATCACGATTTGCCGACGACACTGCGAGCACCATCGTGAGCGAGGACATCAGCAAGACGAAACTTGATGACGAGGTGAATGGAATGTCCCACACCTGGTCGGGCCCAAGATTTGCAGAATGTCGACCTCGGTAGAGCATGTACGTCGAAATGAGACCACCGAACAGCAAACACTCTGAACCGAGGAACATCCACATCGCAAGTTTGTTGTTCGACAAACCAGTCGATGTGTGGTGCCCCGCGTGCTCGATGTGCGCATCGGAGTGAACAGCGGTATCAGCCATGTGCGGCAACCTCCAAAGCAGCGCCGGTCGGCGGGTCAAATTCATCATCACCGGCCGTGTGCGGTTCAAGCCCCCAGCCGTAGAGCGAAACGAGTGCGAGCACTGCGCCGCCGAAGAGCAAGAACAGATTAAAGATGATGCCGTAACCCATGATCGGCAGGCTCAACGCAAGCAGGATTGGCCAGTACGACGGAGACGGCAAGTGAATGTGCGATTCGGCGTGTGCTTCTTCATTCGCAACAACCTCTTCGCCCGTCGCGACCTGATGGAACTCGTGGTGATCGCCTGAACCTCGATCTTCATACTTGCGATGGAAGAACTCATCAAGATGGCCGACCGTCGGAATTCGATCGAAGTTGTGTTCCTTCGGAGGACTCGTCGTGATCCACTCGAGGCTTCGCGCATCCCACGGATCGAGCGGCGCCTTCGCGGTGCCTTTACGGTGCGAGATGACGACGTTGATGAGGAATGTCAACACTCCGAGAGCCAACACGAACGAACCGATCGACGCGACGAGGTTCCAGAAGCCGATGTTGAAGAAACCTTCTCCCGCTCGGTTCTCGGTCCACACGTACATTCGCCGT
The DNA here is from genome assembly GCA_023262325.1 of Ilumatobacteraceae bacterium. Lineage (GTDB taxonomy): Bacteria > Actinomycetota > Acidimicrobiia > Acidimicrobiales > Ilumatobacteraceae > Casp-actino5. The sequence goes on from JALRBS010000155.1 coordinate 14,579, forward strand.
GGTTGGCCCTGCAGACCGACCACGTGCATAGGTCCAAAGGTGAGGTTCATGCCGATGATCGTGAGCCAGAAGTTCCAGCGCCCTAAACGCTCACTGAGCATCTTGCCAAACATCTTCGGCCACCAGTAGTAGAAGCCGGCGAACAACCCGAGTACCGCTCCACCAAAGATGACGTAGTGGAAGTGAGCGACGATGTAATACGTGTCGGTCTGCTGGGTATCCGATGGTGCAACCGAGTGCGTAACACCCGAGAGACCACCGATGGTGAACTGCACGATGACGCCGACGGCATACAGCATTGGCACGGTGAATTTGATCTTGCCGCCCCACATTGTCATCGTCCAGTTGACGATTTTGACACCCGTCGGAATGGCAATCGCCATCGTCGCAACGGAGAACGCTGCTACCGAGATTGGGCCGAGACCCGATGCGAACATGTGGTGCGCCCACACACCCCAACCGACGAAGCCGATCGCTGCACCCGAGAACACGACGAGCGGGTACCCAAACAGCGGCTTCTTCGAGAACACCGGAAGAATCTCAGAGACGATGCCAAAACTTGGCAACACGATGATGTACACCTCGGGGTGACCGAAAATCCAGAACAAGTGCTGCCACAGCAGCGGGTCGGCCCCAGCCTCAACTGAGAAGAAGGTTGCATCAAAGCTTCTCTGGAACATCAGCATGAACAGCGCAACAGTGATGACTGGCATTGCGAAGAGCAGCAAGAACTGCACGACGACAACCATCCAGGTGAAGATCGGCATCTTCATAAGACTCATGCCGGGCGCTCGCATGTTGATGACGGTGACGATGAGGTTGATCGCGCCAGTCAGCGATGCGATACCGGTGATCTGAAGTCCGAGTCCCCAGAAGTCGACGCCGTTCGATGGCGAGAACGCAACCGACGAGTTTGGTGCATACATGAACCAACCGCCGTCAGCCGCGCCACCGAGGAACCACGACGTATTGAGGAAAATGCCACCGAAGCAGAACGCCCAGAAACCAAAGGCATTGATTCGCGGGAACGCAACGTCGCGGGCACCGATCTGCAACGGAACGAAATAGTTCGCAAATGCAGCCGCCATTGGCATGACGAAGAGGAACACCATCGTCGTCGCATGCATGGTGAACATCTGGTTGTACTTGTCCGCCGACAGCACAGTTCCGTTCGGTCCTGCCAATTGCAAACGAATGAGCAACGCCTCGATGCCGCCAACGATGAAGAAAAACATCGCGACGACTCCGTACATAATGCCGAGCTTCTTGTGATCAATCGTGAAGAGCCACGACTTCCATCCAGTGGTCTCGACGGGCCGACGGAAGATGCCGTAGGACGTTGATGGAGTTGCAACCTCAGGCACCGAAGATGGCGCGAGAGCGACTTCCTCTGAAGGACGTTCGATAATGGCCATCAGATCCTCACTTCCTCTCAAGCAGGTAGGCGATCAGCTGATCAATTTGATCCTCGGACAATCCGAGGTACGGCATTCCCCGAGTCTTGCCATCGGTTTCGTCAAGCATCGTTGGATCGGCATACATCGGCTTTTTGGCGGGAGCGTTACGCAGCCATTCGCGAAGATCGATCTCGTTGAGACATTCGGGCGTGACACCAGCAAGGTACTTCGCACCGAACTCCTCTGGTGTTGCGTCCCACACGTCGGCACGGCACTCCGGAGTGAGCAGATCCCACGAGGCGCCCGCGAACGTGTTGCGTCCCATGAGGTTCGTCAGGTTGGGGGAAGCACCCGAATAGACGAACTGGTCAGGATACGAAACGACGAGGGTCCCCTTATTCGGGTCAAGGAGCCCGTTGACCTGATGGCAGCGGGAGCATTGTGCGACAAATGTTGCTTCGCCCTCTGCAGCGAGTGTGCCAGCCGCCGGAGCACTGTATGGCTCGAGTTCATTGTCGAGCCACTTTTGGAAGTCGCCCGATTCGAGCACGACCGTCTCCATTCGCATGTTCGCGTGCGAGAGCCCGCAGAACTCGGTGCACTGACCGGCGTAAATTCCTGGGGTATCGGACTCAAGACGCAAGAAGTGCACCCGACCCGGCACCATGTCGCGCTTGCCGTTCAACCGCGGGATCCAGTAGCTGTGAATCACGTCGCGGCTCGTGCCACGCAACAGCACTTTCGTGTTGGCTGGAATGACGACTTGTCCTGAAGTAATGATTGGACTCGCCTCAACTGCGGAAGGTGCGAATCCGCAAATTGTGCCGTCGGCCGACACTTCGTAGTCGTATTCCCACCACCACTGCTGACCGGTCACATTGATGATGCACTCGGTGTCGTCGGTGGAGTTCAACGCCATGACAAGTCCAACAGTTGGAATCGCAATGGCGGCAAGGATGACCGCCGGAATCGCAATAAACATGTACTCAAGCCACGCCTTGCCATGCGTCTGCTCTGGAATCGGCTGGCCCTTGTCGCGGAATCGAAGCACGATTATCCCGATGGCCGCCATGACGATGACGCCAACCACGCCGGCCGTGAGAAACACCGGCCACTGCAGGTTCTGAATCTTCTGCGCGTTTTCGCCTGCGGGCTTCCACGTGTCCTGGGGTGCGTTTGTTGCGCAACCGGCAAGAACGGCAGATCCCAGAGTGACTGCGATCGCAGTCAACGTGGTTCGACGACCCATACGCCCAAGCCTAGAAGTCGTTGTCGTCAGAGGAGACATAGTGCGATCGTGATCCTCGCTGTGGCTCATGGCACGACCACCTCGATCCGGTCGTCAACTCCCGCAACTACGAGCGCGTAGCCGCCGGATTCCTCAACGACGGGGTCAAAGCTGGGTACCGGGTAGTGGATGGTGAGCAGTTGCACGCCACCTTCTTCAACGAGTGCGGTGCAGAGGCGAGCAGGACTGCCCTCGATCTCTGCGAGTTCTGCGATGAAACGTCGAGGCGTATTCGTCTCATTGCGGAACAAAATGTTGTTCGCGCTCGATCGGGGCAACTGAATGGAGCCCGTTCGCTTCTGGTTAATGCCAGGAAGTTCGTAAAAGAGCCCGGAGTCATCGAGTATGACTTCCGCCGCCGATGACGCCTTGCCTGCAACCGTCTGACTTGCGTGCTCATCTGCGGAAATTTCCTCAGTGCCGCATTCGTCGAGTTCGGCATAGTGGGCCGTGGTGTGGTGCGCCTCAATATCGCGCTCACCTTGAAGCCCCATCACCGCACCACCGCCAAGCAAGACCACGCCTGCAACCGAGAAGATGCCAAACATCCGTGGCGTAGAAAGCCCTCGTGAACGGCTGATGAGTGCTCCGCCGAGCAGAACAATCGAGCCAACCACTGCGAACGCGACAATCGTCGCTGACTTCGTCGCAACACCGAGCATGACCCGGCTAAACGCAAACACGATTAGTCCAAGACCAATCGCAGCGGCGACAGGCATCTCGGCGGTGTACGCAAGCCGACTCCGCACCTCACGATTGTGTGAACGATCCGACGAGGCACCCTCCGACCACGACTGCAGCAACCACTCCAAACCGCTGACGAGCATGAGCACGATGCCGATAATGACGACGACGGCGTGGACGACGAGGCCAAGCACGATGACCGCCGCAGCGACACCGAATGCCAACGGCCAAATAGACGCATTCGGTCGAAGCGTTGATGCTGCTAATCCGGAAGTCGTTACGGCATCCTCAGCCGCAACGTTCGCATCTCGGGTCGAGATATTGATGCCTGCGACACATGCGAGTCCAACAGTCAAGCTCACGAGCCCGACGGTTCCCATGATGCCGCCGACGAGCAGACCGTAGAGCAAGGTGCCGACGAGCGCTGAAACCGTTGCTCCGAGGAGAAGTTTTGATCCTGTGGTGAACATCAGTCTCCCGCTCTCACTTCGTCACGTACACAACGAACCAGACGGCCGAGTAAGCAGCCGCCGCAAAGTACCAATACAAGGCATGCGCTGACACGAGTTCAAGCTGCCAGTCACGACCTCCAAGCGCTCGAAACGCGGTGACCGCCGTAAAGATGAGACCGATGATCACCATTGCGATCATCACACCGGTCAAGGCGTAGAAGAGCGTCGCATACCCGCTCTCAGCGAGCACCATTCCCATTTGGCTGTAGACGAACGCCTGGGCGTTAATGAAGGCAAGTCCGAGCACAAAGACCAGCCCGAGGGCGGCGCCAGTGTGCGTGCGATCCTGACGATGAGCCGAGTAGACCGCCCATTGGGCAAAGAGGCACAGCGCATAGATCGTCATGAGCATGACGTTCGTCGCAACTTCAGGAATGATGAATTTCTCGGGGAAGCGAGCGCCGGCGTCAACAACTTGTTGGCGCTGCAGCAACCACACAGCGAGCATTCCGCCAATAAGAGCCGTACCGGCAAGTCCAATCAGCGCCGTACCAACGAACAGTTGACGGCGTGGCGCTGGAGCTGGTCCTGCTGGAAGAGCGAGCGTCACGATGGGCTCCCTTCAGATGTCTGATCAAGCTCGGGTTCCGCCGAACGAAGGACCGGAACCGCCGAATAGTTGTCTGCCGGCGCCGGCGAGGCCAGCGACCATTCGATGGTGTGTGCGCACCAAGGGTTGAGCCCGCCATCGCGAGGCGCCGACCGCATGGCGGCGACATACGCGAGCACCGTGAGCACGATGAGCGCGTACCCGACCAGCGAAAGTGTCGACATCAAAGAACTTTGCGTTCCGCTAATTCCGGTGAGCACCATCGGAGCACCGGCGAGCAACGTACCAAGCCCGCCGAGCAGCGCAAGCGGCGCAACCTTTTTCTCGTCGCCGGACCGACCCGACAACTTGGGCGACCAGAACGCAAGTCCACCAATCGCACCGAGCGCCCCCGCCAGAGCGACGAGCACCACCGAGCCAGTCGCAGCATTGCTGTTCGACAGTTCGAGATCAACGATCTGCAACAGCACCCCGACGATGGCGCCGAGCGCAATGAGCAGCAGAGAAACCAACCCGAACAGCAACGGACTGACGAGTCTCGGCTTGGGTGATGGGCCACCGGTCGGCTTCGCAACGAGGAGAGACGCGAACAACGTGACGATCACACCGAGCAGTGGCAGACCGACAAAGAACGCCATCACAACAAGTTCCGAGATGATGTCGGCACCGACACCAGAAAAGTCGACGGGAAAATCGTTCTGCATGGTGACGGCACTGAATCCGCCAATTCCGACGAGCGCAAGACCTGCGAACACGACCTGACGCAGTGGATGCCGGCGACCAAACGCGACCGGCACCGCTTCGGCGAATACACCGAGTGCCGGAATCGCAAAGATGTACACGATCGGTGCACTAAAGAATCGAGGAATCCACACGCCAAACGCTTCACTGCCCCCGAAGACCCGTGCGGTGTGACGGTGATCAACAAACAGATAGACGACCAGTCCAAGCAGTACTGGCAGGGTGATCAAGATCGCAAGACTCTGGATGAGGGCGGACCAACTAAAAAAGGGCACCCGCCGCATGGTCATGCCCGGAGCACGACTCGTGAGGACGGTCGTTGCAATTGACACCGCAACCGCGCACAAGCCGATACTCATTAACGCCATTGAGGCGAGTGAGAGGTCAACCATGTCCGAATCTGATCCACCGATTCCACCGCCGTTGATGACCGCTACCGCAGTAAGTACGGCGCCGAGAAACCAGCTCACAAATCCGAATTGAGCCGAACGTGCGAACGCGATCGAACGGGCGCCGACTTGCATGGGGACGACTGCAAGAGAAAGTCCAACGGTGAGCGGCGCAAGCACCATGAGCACAAGACCAAAGTGGTGAAGTTGACCAAACGCGCGCAAGGTTGGACCAGAAAATGAGTCGCTATCAATGATGTCCTCAAGTTGCAGCAGTGCCCCAATGACGGCAACGAGCGCCATCCCGAGCAATCCGAACCCTGTGAACAAGCGACCGATCTTCTTGTGATCACTTGACGTCAACCAATCAGCAACCGCGCCTGCCGAACGCCCAATCGGCCCGTCGGAAAGCAGTGAATTATCCGGATGCACCCCGGCCCCCGTTTGATCCATCGTTGTCATCTCAGTTCTGACTCATTTCCACGTGCGCCGCGCAACGACACACGTCCTGCATGAAACCACCGCAGAGGAGATTACCCGTTGAGTGCGCCTCCAACCGAAATCCGCAACCGAATAGAACGCTCACAACAACACGTCAACCATGAGCGAAGCAAACAGCAGGGTCACGTACGAGATCGAAAATCCGAAGACTCGCATCGACGCGCTCTCGCTTGGCTGACGACCAAGACGGATCGTTGCGCCAAGAAACACGAGGCCGAGCGTCACCGCAGCAACGGTGTACAGCGCGCCAAGGTTGCCTGAAACTGGGATGAGAACGAGGCTTGATATGACGAGCAATACGGTGTGGGCAACCATCTGCACATGCGCAGCGCGAAACGGAACAATCGCCGGCAACATCGGAACATTTGCTGATCGATAGTCATCCGCATACCGAATAGCAAGCGCCCAGAAATGCGGTGGGGTCCAAAAGAAAATGACCGCAAAAAGCACGACCGGCGTCCATGACAGCGTCGACGTGACGGCCGCCCAACCAACGAGCACTGGTACAGCGCCTGCAGCGCCACCGATGACGATGTTCTGCGTGCTCGTCCGCTTCAGCCACAGCGTGTAGACGACGATGTAAAACGCCGTTGCCGATAGCGCCAGACACGCAGCGAGAAAATTTGCCCCAACCCAAAGCACGACGAACGCAACTGCCTCGAGCACGAACGCAAATACGAGTGCTTCCTTTGGCGCCACAGCCCCCGTGACAAGCGGTCGATGTCGGGTTCGCTCCATCAGCGCATCGATATCGCGATCGATATACATGTTGACGGTGTTTGCGCCACCCGCCGCGAATGAACCGCCTACAAGCGTGAGCAGCACGAGCGAGGTCGACGGCCAACCACCTTGTGCGAGCACCATCGTCGGAACCGTCGTGATGAGCAGCAACTCGATGATGCGAGGTTTGGTGAGCGCAACAAATGCTCCCGCTCGCGATCGAGGTTTTCGGCCGCCGTGAACCACACCACCGGGCGCGAGGCGCGATGGCACGAGTGGACGACTGCCGACGGACATACCTCTGATCGTACGACCGTCGACATGGACCGACCAACGCCGTCGGGCAGACTATGCGTCGTGACTATCGTCATGACCTGCAGTGCCGCCGATACCGAAACCATCGTCGCGCCCGCAATCGACACCGACGTGTCGGTGACCGAGGAGCGCTCGTGGGTGGTCGTCGTGTGGAACGACCCCGTCAACCTCATGAGCTACGTTACTTTCGTCCTGCAGAAACTGTTCGGCTTTTCTCTTGAACGAGCGACCGAACTCATGCTTGCGGTCCACCACGAGGGCCGAGCGAACGTCGCTGAAGGCAATCGTGAGCAATGTGAGATGCATGTCTTCCGACTTCATGAACACGGGCTGTGGGCAACAATGGAGCACGATTCATGATCGGCCGACGCCGGCGACCACCCGTCGAGTTACTCGACGAGAGCATGTTCGCCGTTCGGCTCGACAGCGACGAACGAGCGGTGATCTCAACCTTGCTCGGCGAACTCGAGGAGTTGCTTACCGATGCCGAACAGGGAACCACATCGCCAACAGTGACGCGCTTGTTCCCTCCGGCATTTACCGACCACGAAGGCGTTCACGTTGAAGAAAACGACGAGTACGAACGTCTCATGCGAACCGAACTAGTTGCGTCACGAAGAGCGGCACTGCGCACCGTTCGGACGCTCCTCGAATCGCAAGAATTAGGTCACATTGCAATGACCGCTCCCGAGTTGACCGCCTTTATGCAGTCACTGAACGCATTACGCCTCACCCTCGGTTCAATCCTCGGTGTCACCGATGACGATGACGACGACAACGACCTATCCGATTCGCCAGAATCCGTGCTCTTTCAATGGTGCGGATGGATGCTCGAATGGGTGGTTTCTGCGCTCTCGACAACACTGCCCACAGAGGGTGGAACGTTGGCATGAGGGTGCTAGCGTGACGGAGCCTTCAACGAGATGAGGACACGCCCCCATCGTCTAGCGGCCTAGGACATCACCCTTTCAAGGTGACGGCACGGGTTCGAATCCCGTTGGGGGTGCCAGACATAACAGAAAGAACTCCATGGTCCCGTGGTGAAGTTGGAGTTCACGCCGGCCTGTCAAGCCGGAGGTCGCGGGTTCGAGTCCCGTCGGGACCGCTCGGGGCTGCCGATAAGGCGGCCTCGTTGCGTATACAGCACGACGTTGTTGCACACGCAGTTTGGTCGAGTAGCTCAGTTGGCAGAGCGTCCGCCTGAAAAGCGGAAGGTCACCGGATCGACGCCGGTCTCGACCACGACGGACGCCTTCCAGCGTCCGTTTTTCGTTCCGTGAATCACACGTTGTCGTACCGACGACGGTTACGTGCCCGGGTCAAATCCAAGATCGGTTGCAGTGAGGAGTGGCGCGTACTTCACGCCTGCCGAGCGGCAGAGCTCAGCACATGTTGTCCCTCGATCAACGATGACCGAGGCAAGCACAACCCGCGCGCCCGCTGCCCGGACAACCTCCACCGCCTCGAGCAAGCTGGTGCCGCGTGTTGTGGTGTCCTCGACGATGACGACAGCATCACCCGCTTCGAGCGCACCAGCAAGCCGTCCGGTAACACCATGATCCTTCGCCTCTTTTCGCACACTGAAACTTCTCAGCGAATAACCGCGCGTCGCAAGAACGGCGGCAACGCCGAACGCCACAGGGTCAGCACCCATTGTCAAACCGCCGATGGCCGTCGCGTCGGCAGGGATGATTTCTTCCATCGCAGATGCCACGGCGATAATGCCGTCGGGTCGACACGCTGTCTGTTTCGTGTCGAGAAACCACGAACTCTTCGCACCACTTTTTAAGGTGAACTCACCGCGGCGAACTGAGTGGGTCAACACGTGCGAGCGCAACACCTCGCGAGCCGACGAAAGCGCAGGAAGATTCGACACGCCTACGAGGCTACGCCGCCTACCCGAAACCTCTAGGTTCTCGGTGTGGCACGTACAAACCTCACCCCGTATCGAATCTTTACCGAACCGCAGCAGGGGGCGACGTACGACGATTTGCTCGCCGTCGCACTGCGCGCCGAATCACTCGGGTTCGGCGCCTTCTTTCGCTCTGACCACTATTTGAAAATGGGATCGGTTTCAGGTGAGCCAGGGCCAAGCGACGCCTGGGTAACCCTTGGTGGGCTGGCCCGCGACACCTCAACGATTCGCCTCGGCACCCTCGTCACCGCGGCCACGTTCCGACATCCCGGACCGCTCGCCATCTCGGTGGCGAATGTCGACCACATGTCGGGAGGACGAATCGAACTCGGATTGGGCGCCGGGTGGTACGAGGCCGAGCACACCGCGTACGGCTTGCCGTTCCCATCGCTCAAGCAGCGATTCGATCGGTTTGCCGAACAACTCGCAATCGTTCACGGTCTGTGGAACACCCCCGACGGAGAAACCTTCAGTTTCGCCGGCGAACACTGGTCGCTCACCGATTCTCCAGCGCTTCCAAAACCCGTGCAAGCCGGAGGCATCCCGATCATCATTGGTGGGCGCGGCGCACGTCGGACACCGGCACTTACCGCGACCTACGCCACCGAGTTCAATATGCCGTTCACCGATCTTGACAATTTCGCAAAGCAAACTGCGAACGTTCGTCGTGCCTGCGAGGAGCACGGTCGAAACCCCGATGACCTCGCCTGGTCAGCCGCGTTGGTTGCGTGCGTCGGACAGTCTGAGGACGAGTTCGCTCGACGGGCTGCGGCGATCGGTCGTGAGCCCGACGAACTGCGACTCAACGGCGCAGCTGGTCAGGTTGCCGAGTTCGTCGAGAAGGTGCAGACATGGCGCGAGGCGGGGGCGCAACGGATCTATCTGCAGGTGCTCGATCTCAACGATCTCGAACATCTCGACCTCATTGCCGACGCCCTCAACACGTGATCGCCGCGTAAGTGCCGACTCGGGTTATGTCGCCGAGGGCTTCACCCGACGATCACGTAACAGCACCTCTTGCGCAACCGTTGCTACGTGCTCGCCTTCAGCGGTGAACACGTGACCTACCGCGAGCCCGCGTGAACCCGTGAAGTGATGACAGGTGAAATCATGCAGATGCCACACATCGGAGCGCATCGGGCGATGGAACCAAATCGTGTGGTCAAGACTCACGCCAGTCCAGTGGTCTTTCTCGATCGCCGTGGCGGCAATGGCCGCGGCCCGCACCGTGTCGGTCGCAAGATCGTCAGAGGTGTACGCAAGCCAGCATTGATGAATGAGATTTGACCGGCCTTCGTCCTCCGAAAAATCGACCGGTTCATTGACCTTGATCCAAGCGACAACGCGACCTGCACCAGTTCGATGCTGACTCTCGAGGTCGGCTTCAGGTACAAAACAGCGGTCAAAACGGCGCGTGAATGACGTTTGTTCGAGCACTTCTGGGCCAGGTACGGCAGGCATGTGCACGGTTTGCACCGACGGCGCGTCGGTCGGACGTTGAAATGAACATTCAGCATTGAGAATCGCACCGATCGCTTGGCGCGCGACGACACGCCGAGTCGTAAATGATCGACCGTTTCGAATGCGATCAACCTCGTATCGCACGGGTTCAACGTGGTCTCCAGGGCGGATGAAATAAGCGCGAATTGAGTGAGGTCGAAACTCAGGTTCGGTCGTCAACGAGGCCGCTCGGAGTGCCTGCGCCACAATTTGCCCACCGTAGAGACCTCCCCAGGGGTACCGCGGACCGGTTCCAACAAAGGTGTCAGGGCCATGTGTGGTGAGTTCGAACACGCCTTT
>JALRBS010000053.1 GCA_023262325.1 Ilumatobacteraceae bacterium
GTGACAATGTGACGATGACGGTGCAGTTGGGTAAGCCGATTGCGATGGACGAGGGTTTGCGTTTCGCGATCCGTGAGGGTGGTCGGACCGTTGGCGCGGGCCGTGTCACCAAAATCATCAAGTGACCTTCATCGATACGAACGAACTGAAAGCAGACTGAAATGGCTCAGAGCATCCGAATCCGGTTGAAGGCCTTTGATCACGAGATCATTGACCAGTCGACGAAGAAGATCGTCGAAACGGTAAATCGAACTGACGCGAACGTGCGCGGTCCGATTCCGTTGCCAACCGACAAACACCGCTACACCGTCATCCGTGGACCACACGTCGATAAGGACTCGCGAGAGCACTTCGAGATGCGAATTCATAAGCGGCTCATCGACATTGTCAATCCAAATGCGAAGACGATCGACTCGCTGCAGCGAATCGAACTGCCCGCCGGTGTCGACATCGAAATCAAGATCCAGAATTCCTGACCGTTCACGCTTGATTTTCCGTCTCAATTCATTAGTCTTCCGCACCAGTGACAGAGCGATCAGGTTCTCCGTCGAATAGCCACGCAGCTGTCTCGCTGCGCGGCATTTCGAAAATCTTCGATGACGTAACAGCCGTCGACAACGTCGATCTAGATATCGCTGACGGCGAGTTTTTCGCGCTGCTCGGGCCGTCAGGCTGCGGCAAGACAACAACCCTGCGAATGATTGCCGGACTTGAGATTCCGTCGGCGGGCAGCCTTCAGATCTTCGGTGAAGAAGTCGGACCGCTACCGCCGAACAAACGGCCCGTGAACACGGTGTTTCAGAACTATGCGTTGTTTCCCCACATGAGTGTTGAGGACAACGTTGCATTCGGGCTCCGGATGCGCAAAGTCGATAAGGCGGAGACGGCGCGTCGAGTTGCCGAGGCCATTTCACTCGTTCGGATGGGTGGTATGGAGGCACGTCGTCCGGCGCAGCTTTCCGGTGGTCAGCAGCAGCGTGTCGCTCTGGCACGCGCGCTTGTCAATCGGCCGAAGGTGCTCCTGCTTGATGAGCCACTTGCAGCCCTCGACCTCAAACTTCGTCAGGAAATGCAGTTCGAGCTGAAGCAGCTTCAGCGCGAGGTTGGCATCACCTTTGTGTTTGTCACCCATGACCAGGAAGAGGCGCTTGCGCTCTCGGATCGCATCGGTGTGATGGATGGTGGTCGGCTCCTGCAGGTGGGTACCCCCGAGGAAATGTACGACGCTCCCGTCGACCGATTTGTCGCCGACTTCATCGGTCGATCCAACTTTCTTCACGGCACCCTCGAAAACTCAACGACGGTGTGCCTTTCAAATGGCGATCGCATCAATGTGCCGGTCGTCGACTCAGACGTCATCGCCGTGGGTGACGCGGTGCAAGTCAGCCTGCGTCCTGAGCGCGTGATGGTCTGTGATCCTCACGAGGTGCCCGAAGGACATGCGCGGCTCCAAGGACGCGTTGCAACGGTGACCTTCCTCGGAAACAGCATCGTGTATCACGTTCAACTTGACTGGATGACGGTCGTCGTTGAAACCGATCATCGACCCGATCTTCGTCGACGGGCAGTCGACGACGACGTTGCGCTGTGGTGGCGTGACGACGCGATTGCCGTCGTCCGTCCGTGAGCGTCGGCGAGGCCGAACTCCAGCGCGATCGCGCTGAACGAAGGCGGGGTTTGTTCCTTGCGTTGCCATCTTTCGTGTACATGATCTTGTTTTTTGCACTGCCGCTCGTCATCGTGCTCGTCTACAGCTTTGCGACACGAACGAGTTCGGGGTCAACCTCGTTGTCGAACTGGAACCTTGATGCGTATCGCAAGCTCGGCGAACCAATCGTGCGGAACGTTGTCGTTCGGTCGATCGTGCTAGCTGTCATCACAACTGCAATCTGTCTTGTTGTTGCGTATCCGTTTGCGTGGTTCTGTGCTCACCAACGGCCGAATGTTCGAAACCTGCTTCTCGTGGCAGTGATGATTCCGTTCTGGACGAACTTTCTCGTCCGCAACTACGCGTGGAGAATTCTGCTGTCGACCGGCGGGCCGCTCTCGTCGCTCACCGAAAGGATCGGTATCGGTGAGACGAACCTTCTCTTCACAAAAACGGCCGTTGTCATTGGTCTTGTGTACGCCTTTTTGCCGTTCATGATCCTGCCGCTCTACGCGTCAATTGATCGTATCGACGGGAGATTGATTGAGGCTGGGCGTGATCTCTACGGCTCGGGTTCGCAGACCTTTCGCCGGATCGTGCTTCCGCTCACGATGCCTGGCGTCATCGCAGGATCAATTTTGGTGTTTGTGCCGTCGATGGGTGCGTATGTCACTCCGGAACTGCTCGGTGGTGGCAAGGAGACACTTCTCGGTTCGTACATCGTGACGCAGTTCCTCACCGCTCGTAATTGGCCGGTGGGTGCCTCAATGTCGTTCGTGTTGATGGCTGTCATGTTGGTGTCGACAATCATCTATTTCAGGGCCGGGGGCAAGAACCTGTGAGTCAAGCGGGTTCCGCTCGGGTGTCGCGTTGGGCCCTTCGGCTCAATGGAGTCAGCGTGCTCATCTTTCTCTACGCGCCGATCATCTTGCTTGTTGTCTATTCATTTAGCGCCAGCAGAATCCCGGGACAATGGGGTGGATTTACCTCCGAGTGGTATGTCAAGTTGTTTGAAGACCCGCGGATTCAACGAACAATCGGTGTGTCAATCCGAGTCGCGCTCGTGTCTACGGTGATTTCGACGATGCTCGGAACGATGTCGGCGCTCGCCCTTGAACGATTCAAGTTCAGGGGAAAGCGTGTTTTCGATGCCCTGCTATATCTGCCGATCATCATTCCCGACGTGACGATGGCCGTCATGATGTTGATGTTCTTCACGCAGGCCTTCGACCTGCTCAATCTCGTCTTCGGAATTGGGCTATCGAAGGGATTTGCGACGATCGTCGTGAGCCATATCGCGTTCAACATCGCCTACGTATCGGTAGTGGTCCGAGCCCGTGTTGCGGGGATGGATGCGACCCTCGAACAGGCGGCATCAGATCTGTATGCATCAAGGTGGCAGGCGTTTCGCTACGTGACGCTTCCCCTCATCGCGCCGGGGGTGTTGGGCGGTGCTCTTCTCGCAATCACGCTTTCACTTGATGATGTTGTGGTGACGCAATTCGTCGCTGGCCCCGGTTCAACGACGCTGCCGGTGTACGTGTTTTCGTTGATCCGTAAGGGTGTGACACCGACAATTAACGCTGTGTCTGTCATCATGCTCGTCGCATCGCTTATTCTTGTGGCAGGTTCAGTCGGCCTGCAGCGTGCGAGCGCTGCGCGTGGTCGGCAACAACTTCGAACAACAGGGGGAAAATAATGAATATTCGAACGAAACACATCGGCGTCGCACTTGTCGCCGGCATGTTGTCGCTGTCGGCCTGTGGTGGCGGTGGTGATAGCGCGGCGAGCGAGTGCGAGGCCGGTCAAACCGACGGAGATCTCTTTCTCTATAACTGGTCGGACTATATGGACCCGGATCTCATCACGAAGTTCCAAGATGAGTACGGCGTGACCGTCACCGAGGACTTCTACGACTCCAACGAAACAATGCAGCCGATCATCGCGGCTGGCAACTCCGGTTATGACGTCATCGTGCCGTCGGACTACATGGTGTCGATTTTGATCGGTGACGGTTCAGTTCAGAAGTTGCAGCAGGCTGCAATTCCGAACATTGCAAACCTCAGCAGCGATTTCTATCCCGCGCCGTACGACCCGACAGGCGAGTACACCGTCGGTTACCAGTGGGGAACCACTGGTCTCGGTGTCGACCTTGAAGTGCTCGGACCTGATACGCCGCACACGTGGGGACTTGTGTTTGACCCTGAGTTGTCAGCGAATTTCGATGGCAAGATCATTCTGCTGAACGATCCTCGCGAGACGATGGGTGCAGCGCTGAAGTACCTCGGCTACTCGCTGAACTCAACAAATCCGGATGAACTCGCCGAAGCAACTCAGGTTGTGGCAGACGCTGTCGGACGTATCGCGGCGTTTGACTCCGACCAGTACAGCGAACTGCTTGCGACTGGTGAGTCACTTCTCTCACATGGGTACTCCGGCAACATGTTGTATGACGTCGTGCTCGACAACCCCGATCGTTACACCTACTTCGTTCCAGACGAGGGCGGCACGATTTGGACCGACAACATGGCAGTCGTCTTTGACGCACCGCACCCGTGCACCGCTCACACATTCATCAACTTCATGCTCGATGCGGAGAACGGTGCTGCCTTGACGAACTACAACTTGTACGCGAGCCCGAACGCCGCATCGGCGCAGTACATCGATGCCGAGGTGCTTGCAAATCCGATTATCTACCCAACCGACACATCCAAGCTTGAGTTCATCACGAACACTGGCGATTACGAAACGAATTTCTCCGACGCATTGAGCGAAGCCAAAGGCTGATGTCGTTCGGTGAGAACTGAGTGAGAATGGCCCGCTGCCTATGGCAGCGGGCCATTTTGCTTGCTAGACCACAGTCATGAGCGAACTTCCGCCACCAGTCGTATCTCCAGTTGAGGCATCGACAGGCGCGCCGCGACGTCGCCGGCGACCGAGCGCACCGATCGCGATTGTGCTGCTCATGCTTGTTGCATTCTCCGGAGCGGCTGCAATCGACCGAACGCTTGGTGGCAACACGTCGACGGAAACCGAACCACTCGGTACTGAAGAGCCCGCCGATTCATCGGCTGCAGGAGCTGCGACGGTTCCAGCGAGCCAAGAGCTCTCCCCATCGACATCAGATTCTTCATTCGCGATCGGTCCGGAACGGACAGAACCCTTTGACCGGATCGACGTTGCAGCCGTTGCTGAACTCGTCGGGCCGAGCACGGTGACCGTCATGGCTGAACTTCAAGATGGTTTTGGCGCTTCATCATCGGTTGGCACCGGAATCATTGCCACCGCCGACGGTGAAATCATCACGAACGCACACGTTGTTGAAGGCGCAACCGCAATTCGGGTGAGGCTTGCTGGTGAAACTGAACCTCGCGAAGCCTCGCTACTCGCAATCGACATCGGAAACGACCTTGCGCTCATCGATATTGAAGGTGACTCGTTCGCCAATGCAACCTTTGCTCGGCCGGGTTCGGTTCGCATCGGCGACGAAGTTGTTGCCATCGGATTTGCGTTAGACCTTGACGGTGCGCCAACGGTGACCCTTGGCATCGTCTCGGCACTTGGTCGAACGCTCGTCACTGACAAGGGTGCGCTCGATGGACTCATTCAAACCGATGCTGCAATCTCCTCGGGAAATTCAGGTGGTCCACTCGTCAATGCGGCAGGCGAGGTCATTGGTATTAACACGGCCGTTGCGCGAGGCTCGTCAACGACTGCTGCCTCGAACATCGGCTTTTCGATTTCGGTCGATGAAGCGCTACCAATCTTTGAGCAGTTGCGTCAGCAGTCACGGGGGACCGTCCGCGAGGAGGGATTCCTTGGGGTTGCGCTCGACGAGCGCATCGATGGTGGCCTTGGGGCACTCGTTCGTGACGTGAACACCGGCACACCTGCAGACGATGCTGGACTTCAGGCTGGCGACATTGTGATTGCCGTTGACGGCGCCACTGTGGAAGGCGCTGCAGGCCTGATTGCCGCGATTCGGGATCTTCAGCCGGGTGACAGCGTTGTCATCACCGTTCGCCGCGGCGACGACGTCATCGACTGCACAGCAGTGTTGACGACCCGGCCTGCTTCCTGAGGCTGATGACTCACAGGTTGCAAGCGCTCGCAACGGCGATAGCGTTTCCTACTCGTGCCCGACGCCGTGTCGGTCACGTTGACAAATGATGTCCGTGTGAGCCCGAGAACGGGGACCTCACGGCGACCTCCAGATTCGTGCTCCGCTGCCGCTGGCTGCGGAGCACTTGCGTGAAGCCACTCCGGGGGCCCATGCAATTTCAACCCGGAACTACATCGTGTGGATAGCCCCGTGGGGCTCGATCAACAAAAGGAAGCCGTTATGGCACACAATGCGATCGTCGGCGAGAAAGTCGGCATGACCCAAAAGTGGGTTGATGACCGTCTCCTCGCGGTGACGGTGTTGCGAGTGGAACCAATGCGAATCGTCCAGATCAAGACGACTGAACGAGATGGATACACCGCACTTCAGGTCACCTACGGGCACCGAGACGCCCGAAAACTCAATCAGCCTGCCGCGGGACACTTCTCGTCTGCTGGCGTACAACCCGGACGTCGGCTTGTTGAGATTCGCCTCGACTCTGTTGATGGATACGAGGTTGGCCAAGAGATCAGCGTTGACAAGTTCAACGTTGGAGATCGAATCGACGTCACTGCGACCAGCCGAGGCAAGGGATTCGCTGGCACGATGAAGCGTCATAACTTCAAGGGTCAGGGCGCAAGTCACGGTAACCACAAGCATCACCGTGCGCCTGGTTCGATTGGCGCAGGCTCGTTCCCGGGCCGTGTCGTGAAGGGTCTGAAAATGGCGGGTCATATGGGCCATGAGCGCGTGACGACCCTCAACCTTGAGGTCGTCGAGGCAGATGCCGAGCGCCAGGTGATGCTCGTCAAGGGATCTGTTCCCGGACCAAATGGTGGCCTGGTTCAGGTTCGTAACGCAGTGAAGTCGGCAGTGAAGGGTTCGTGAGATGGCAACTCTGAAAATGAAAAATGCCGCGGGCAAAGACGCAGGTTCGGTCGACCTCGATGACGCAGTGTTTGGCGTTCAGCCGAACGTGCCGGTCATGCACCAGGTCGTGACTGCACAACTCGCGGCACGTCGTGCAGGCACGCAGAGCACGAAGACCCGCAGCGAGGTCCGTGGTGGCGGTGCCAAGCCATATCGACAGAAGGGCACTGGTAATGCCCGTCAGGGTTCGATCCGTGCGCCGCATTTCAGCGGTGGTGCGGTCGCGCTTGGCCCGAAGCCACGTAAGTACAACCAGCGCACGCCAAAGAAAATGATCAAACTTGCGCTGCGCTCGGCACTGTCAGACCGTGCTGCGGAAGGTCGCGTCATTGTTGTCGACTCGTGGTCCTTTGATGCGCCGAGCACGAAGGCTGGCGTGAAGGCCCTTGCGGCGCTTGGCATCGAAGGCCGAGTGCTCATCGTGCTCAGTGCCGACGATGCGAAGGCGGCTCTGAGTTTCCGGAATATTCCCGAAGTGCAACTCATTGTTGTCGGCGAACTCAATGCCTATGACGTGTTGTGCAATGACTACATCGTGTTCACGTCGGCAACGTTGCCGTCGTCAGCAGGTGCTTCTAGCGAAAGTGATGCAGAGTGATGAAAGATCCACGCGACATCATCATCGCCCCAGTTGTGTCTGAGAAGAGCTACGCAGCCATGGAGTCTGGCGTGTACACCTTCAAGGTCGCCCAAGGCGCGAGCAAGCCAGAGATCCGAGACGCCGTCGAGTCGATTTGGGGTGTCGAGGTGCTCAAGGTCAACACCATCAACCGTAAGGGCAAGGCAACCCGGGTGCGCAACTCGAACCGACGTGGTTCGAAGCCCGATACGAAGCGTGCCATCGTCACCCTGGCAGCGGGCGAGATCCCGTTGTTCGAGAACTGAGGACATCATGGCAATTCGTTCACGTCGCCCAACCAGTCCCGGCCGTCGCTTCCAGACGACCTCGGACTTCTCGGAAATCACGAAGTCGAGCCCAGAGCGAACCCTGCTCGCTCCCGCTGGCAAGACAGGTGGCCGCAACAACTACGGCCGCAAAACCTCACGCCATCGCGGCGGCGGTCACAAGCGCCGTTACCGCGTGGTCGATTTCAAGCGCGTCAAGGATGGCGTTGCGGGTCGAGTCGCAGCAATCGAATACGACCCGAATCGCACCTGTCGCATTGCGCTCATCCACTACACCGATGGCGAGAAGGCCTACATCCTCGCTCCGAAGGGTCTGACTGTCGGCGACACGGTGATGAGCGGACATGGCGCAGACATCCGACCGGGTAACGCACTGCCGTTGCGGTACATCCCAGTCGGTACGGTCGTGCACAACGTCGAGCTTCGACCCGGACAAGGCGGCAAGATCGGACGATCAGCCGGCATTGCCGTTCAACTGGTTGCGAAGGACGGAGATTTCGCCACGCTGCGCATGCCGTCGACAGAAATGCGTCGAGTGCTCATCGACTGCCGAGCGACCGTCGGAGAGGTCGGCAACTCAGAGCATGAGCTCGTCAAGATCGGTAAGGCTGGCCGAAACCGCTGGAAAGGTGTACGACCGCAGACCCGTGGCGTCGCAATGAACCCGGTTGACCACCCGCTTGGTGGTGGCGAAGGTCGAACATCAGGTGGTCGTCCCGCCGTTTCGCCATGGGGTAAGCCCGAGCGCCGTACCCGTAACAAGAACAAGTCGAGTCAGAAACTCATCGTCCGTCGCCGTCGTACCGGCAAGGGCCGTCGGTGAGTCGGGGAGAGGGTTACACATATGTCTCGTAGTCTCAAAAAAGGTCCATTCGTCGACGGGCACCTGTTGGCGAAGGTCGATGCACAAAATGTCGCCGGTGAGCGCAAGGTCATCAAGACCTGGTCGCGTCGCTCGACGATCATTCCCGACATGGTCGGTCACACGATCGCCGTTCATGACGGCCGCAAGCACGTTCCTGTGTACATCACTGAATCGATGGTCGGCCACAAGCTCGGCGAGTTCAGCCCGACCCGAACATTCAAGTTCCACGCCGGACAGGAGAAGGGGGCGAGGCGCTAATGACTGGCCCGAAGCTCAACGAAAAGTCGACCGTGGCCGGGGAGCGCTCAGGCACCCGCGCTGTTGCTCGACACGTCAGGTCGTCGGCGTACAAGGCCCGGGTCGTGCTCGACCTCATTCGAGGCCTTGATGTCCGCTCGGCTGATGACGTGCTCATGCTCACTGAGCGAGGTATCGCTCGAGACATCCGCAAGGTGCTTCGATCGGCCGTTGCGAACGCCGTGAACAACGACGAACAAGACGCTGAAGAGTTGTACGTCATTGCGTGTTACGCAGATGAGGGCGCAACCCTTCGCCGGTTCAGCCCACGTGCCCGTGGACGTGCCACACGTATCCGCAAGCGCACCTGCCACATCACTGTCATCGTCGCCCGTATGAGCGACGAGCGACTGGCGATCATTCAGGCCCGCGCCGAAGGGGCATCAGCGTCCGCGCAAGCGAGCCGTCGAGCCCGCGTTGAACGCAGCCGTGCACGAGCAGAAGAAGCGAAGGCAGCGATTGACGTTGTCGAAAGCGAAGAAGTCGACGTCGACGACGCAGCCGATGAGGCGATTGCTGACGTGGCGGATGAGTCGACCGATGATGCTGCAGACGTCGCAGACGAGGTCGTTGATGAAGTCGTTGACGCATCTGCCGATGAGGACGCGGCCGAAGAGGAGAAGAACTGATGGGTCAGAAAATTAACCCCTACGGCTTCCGCCTTGGCGTGAGCACCGACTGGAAGAGCCGCTGGTTTAGCGACCGCGACTACAAGCAGTACCTCACCGAGGACTGGCAGATTCGCGACACAGTGATGGAGAAACTCGAGACCGCTGCGATCAGCCGAATCGAAATCGAACGCACCCGTGACAAGTTGCGCGTTGATATTCACACGGCGCGACCCGGCATCGTGATTGGACGCAAGGGAGCACAGGCCGATGAGATTCGTCAGATGATCACGAAGGTCACCGGCAACCCACGCATTCAGCTCAACATCGTCGAAATCAAGACACCCGAACTCGACGCAGCACTCGTCGCTCAGGGTGTCGCCGATCAGCTCGCAAACCGTATTGCCTTCCGCCGTGCGATGAAGCGCGCCGTGCAAAACGCACAACGCGCCGGAGCACTCGGAATTCGTGTTCAGTGTTCAGGTCGACTTGGTGGAGCCGAGATGAGCCGAACCGAGTGGTATCGCGAGGGCCAGGTGCCGTTGCATACGCTCCGAGCCGACATCGACTACGGATTCCGCGAGGCGAAGACCGCAAACGGTCGCGTCGGTGTAAAGGTCTGGTTGTACAAGGGCGAGATCCTTCCGTACCGCTCCTCGAATGACGACAAGATCGCCCGCGAAGCGGCGATGGCTGTCGGCGAGACCTCCGGCCAAGCATCCGAAGCAACGCGCAAAGTTGTCTCGTCAGCCGGTCCCCGCACAGCAGACTCCGAGGCAGAGGCGACACCGCTCGTTCGCGAGGCGGACCCAGAACTCGAGAAGTTGCTCGACGAAGAAGAGACCATTACCCGTCAGACGCGCGATGCGCACGAGACCCCGCACTTCCGCGGCGACGACTGAGGGGACAGGAGAACATCATGTTGATGCCCCGCAAAGTTGCACACCGAAAGCACCACCGAGGACGAACCAAGGGTGTTGCCAAGGGTGGAACGAACCTTTCCTTTGGTGACTTCGGCATTCAGGCTCTTGAGCCGGGCTGGCTCACCGCACGACAGATTGAGGCCGCGCGTATTGCGATGACTCGATCGATCAAGCGCGGTGGCAAGGTCTGGATCAACGTCTTCCCGGACAAGCCGGTCACAAAAAAGCCGGCCGAAACCCGCATGGGCTCCGGCAAGGGCAACCCGGAATTCTGGGTAGCCGTCGTTCGCCCTGGACGAATCCTGTTCGAACTCTCGTTCCCGAATGAGGAGCAAGCAAAGATCGCGCTCAACAAAGCGATCCAGAAACTTCCCATCAAGGCACGCATCATCAACCGTGACGAGCAGATCTGAGGTTGAACATGGCACGTAAAGATGAACTTCAAGAAATGGACCTGGCCGGCCTCACCGAGGAGCTCCGCGCCAGCAAGCACGAGGCACTCAACCTGCGCTTCCGCAATGCGACTGGCCAGTTGGAAAAGACCTCGGAGATTCGAGCAGTGCGTCGTCGCATCGCCCGCATCAACACGATGATCCGTCAGCGAGAGATCGCGGCGGCAGAGGCAGAGAGCTGAACCGATGAGTGAGACAACCGACACAAGGGCAGCGCGCAAGGTGCGAGAGGGCATCGTCACGTCCAACTCAATGGACAAGACGGTCGTCGTCAGCGTCACCGATCGTGTTCGTCACGCCCGATACAACAAGTTCGTCATGCGCACAAAGAAACTCTTCGCGCACGACGAGGCGAACGACGCCGGCATCGGCGACAAGGTTCGAGTGATGGAGACCCGACCGCTGAGCAAGAACAAGCGTTGGCGAGTCGTTGAAATCGTGGAGCGTGCACGATGATTCAGCAGGAAAGCCGCCTACGCGTGGCCGATAACAGCGGAGCGAAAGAAGTCCTCTGCATCAAGGTGCTCGGTGGAACCCGCCGTCGATACGCGTCGATTGGTGACATTTTTGTCGCAACGGTCAAGGACGCGATTCCTGGCGCCGGTGTGAAGAAGGGTGACGTCGTGAAGTGCGTCGTCGTGCGAGTGAAGAAAGAAAAGCGCCGACCCGATGGCAGCTACATTCGATTCGACGAAAACGCTGCGGTCATCATCAAAGATGATCTCACCCCACGCGGCACCCGAATTTTCGGACCAGTCGGACGTGAGTTGCGCGATCGCAAGTTCATGCGAATCGTTTCGCTCGCACCGGAGGTGATCTGAGATGAAAATTCGGAAAGGTGACACCGTTCTTGTCATCGCTGGCAAGGACAAAGGCAAGGAAGGCACCGTCGATCGCGTGTTGCCAAAAGAGAACAAGGTCGTCGTGTCGGGCTTAAACACCGCAGTGCGTCACCAGCGTCCTCGCCGCGCCAATGAGCAAGGTGGCCGTATCGACAAGGACATGCCGATCGATGCATCGAACGTGATGCTCGTTCACAAGGGCAAGCCAGTCCGTGTTGGATACAAGGTTGAAGCAGATGGCAGCAAGGTTCGAATTGCGCGTCCAAGCGGTGAGGTGATCAAGTGAGCACGTTGACGCAGCCTCGTCTGAAGGCAAAGTACAACAATCAAATCCGGAGCGACCTGCAAGCCACGTTGTCAATTGACAATGTCATGCAGATTCCGCGGCTTGAGAAGATCGTGATCAACATGGGAGTCGGTCGCGCTGCGCAACAAGCGTCGCTACTTGAACTCGCTGTTGCTGACCTCACACTCATCTCGGGTCAAAAGCCCGTCGTAACTGTGTCAACGAAGTCGATTGCAGGTTTCAAGCTTCGTGAGGGTCAGCCAATTGGCTGCAAAGTCACGCTGCGTGGCGATCGAATGTGGGAATTCCTTGATCGACTGATCGCAGTAGCGATTCCTCGAATTCGGGACTTCCGAGGACTGCCGGCCCACTCGTGGGACGGTCGTGGCAACTACACGTTCGGACTTTCTGATCAGACCGTGTTCCCCGAAATCAACGCCGACAAGGTCGATCAGCCACGTGGCATGGATATCACCATCGTGACCTCGGCAACCACAGACGAAGCAGGTCGAGCGCTCCTCGACTCTTTTGGATTCCCCTTCAAGAAGGGTGCCGACGCAGAAAATGCGCCACGTCGTAAGAAGAACCGTCACTCGCAGTTCCGCGGTGGCAAGAAGAAGTGACCTGAACGAGGAACGAAGAGGACGAATCAGATCTCATGGCAAAGAAATCACTTATCAACAAGGCGAATGCCACGCCGAAGTACAAGGTCCGTGCCTACACCCGCTGCCGCCGGTGTGGTCGCCCCCGTTCGGTGTTTCGAAAGTTCGGTCTCTGCCGAGTGTGTCTTCGCGAGATGGCACACGCCGGTGAGATTCCAGGCCTAACGAAGTCGAGCTGGTGAGAGGAGCGAAACGATGTTGACAGACCCAATCGCCGACATGCTCACCCGTGTGCGTAATGCGAACACGGCAATGCATGACACAGTGAAGATGCCCTCGTCGAAGCAGAAAATCGCGCTTGCGAAACTGCTTGAGACTGAGGGTTACATCGCGGGATTCGACGTGGCACCGTCTACGAGCGGACCCGGCGAGGTACTCACGATCACAATGAAGTACTCGACCGAGCGAGACCGAACAATCTCTGGTCTTCGCCGAATTTCAACTCCAGGTCTTCGCGTCTATCGCAAGGCCGATGCCGTCCCGCGCGTGCTCGGCGGCCTCGGAGTTGCTGTCCTATCCACGAGCCATGGTCTTATGACAGACCGGGAGGCTCGTCGCCGCAAAGTCGGTGGCGAAGTCCTCTGCTACGTCTGGTGACCTGAAAGCGTAGGGAGAGACAACATGTCACGAATTGGAAACGCTCCAGTTGCGGTCCCGAGCGGCGTCGAAGTGTCGCTGAGCGGTCGCATGATCACTGTGAAGGGTCCAAAGGGAACGCTGAGCCGAGAGATCCCGGGTTCAATCGAGGTCGCGCAAGCCGAAGGAGCACTTACGTTCTCGCGCCCAAATGACGAACGACAGAACCGTGCGATGCACGGTCTCGTCCGAAGCCTCGTCAACAACATGGTGATCGGTGTCACCACAGGATTCCGTAAGGAACTTGAGATTGTTGGTGTTGGTTACCGAGCAGAGGCGCAGGGTCCGAACGCACTTCGACTCAATCTCGGATTTAGCCATCCGGTCAACGTCGCTGCCCCCGAGGGTGTGGCGTTCGAAGTTCCCGCACCGACCCAGGTCATTGTGACGGGCATCGATAAAGAAGTCGTCGGTCAGGTTGCCGCCAATATTCGCGGGATCCGCAAGCCCGAACCGTACAAGGGCAAGGGCGTTCGCTACGCCGGTGAGCGCATTCTGCGCAAGGCCGGTAAGGCTGGCAAGAAGTGACGCCGGGACACGAAGGAACGAACTGATATGAGTGATATTGCAAAGGCCCGTCGTGAAGGGCGAGTGACGCGTCATCGACGAGTCCGCAAAAAGATCAGCGGCACGGCGAGTCGTCCCCGACTTGCGGTGTACCGCTCGAATAAGCACATCATGGCGCAGGTCATCGATGACGAGACCGGTCGAACGTTGGCGTCAGCCTCTTCGGTTGAGCCTGCACTTCGGTCAGGCGCCGGCAGCTCGGTTGCAGCGGCAACCAAGATCGGTTCGCTCATCGCCGAGCGCGCCAAGGAAGCCGGAGTGACCGCCGTCGTATTTGACCGCGGTGGCTTCCTTTACCACGGCCGAATCGCAGCAGTCGCATCTGCTGCACGTGACGCAGGACTGGAGTTCTGATGGCAACGAATGACACCCACGCACCTGCGAATGAGAACGAAGGCGGCCTCCGTGAGTCCCGCGTCATCACGATCAACCGCGTCGCCAAAGTCGTGAAGGGCGGTCGTCGCTTTGCGTTCACCGCACTCGTCGTCATCGGCGATGGCAACGGTCGAGTCGGGCTCGGCTACGGCAAGGCCAAGGAAGTTCCGCTCGCTATTCAAAAGGGAACGGAAGAGGCGAAGCGCAATCTCTTTGAGGTACCGCTCGCGGGATCGACGATCATTCACACCGTCACCGGCGTGACTGGTGGCGGCAAGGTGCTCATGAAACCAGCTGCTCCGGGTACCGGTGTTATTGCAGGCGGCGCCGCTCGAATCATTCTCGAAGAAGCCGGCGTACACGACATTCTCTGCAAGTCGCTTGGCTCGGCAAACCACATCAACGTTGCTCGTGCAACGATCGCTGGGCTGAAGTCGCTGCAGCGGCCCGACGAGGTTGCGAAGCGACGCGGTATTCCGGCCGACACGTTTGTGCCGAAGGGCCTGCTGCGTGCATACGAGGAGCGCGCCGCGGCGCACGCTCGTAGCACTTCCGCATCTGGAGGTGAATCATGAGCGAGAAGACGATCAACGTAACTCAGGTTCGTTCATCAATCGGGCAGAAGCCAAAGGCAGTTGGAACACTTCGTGCACTTGGGCTCGGCCGAATTGGCAAGACGAACACCCTCCCCGATCGACCAGAGATTCGTGGCATGTTGAGCCGCGTTCCTCATTTGATCGAGATCACAGAAAGTGGTGAGTGACATGCGCGTCGATGATCTCGCACCTGCACCAGGTTCAACTAAGAAAGCCAAGCGCGTTGGCCGCGGCATCGGTGGCAAAGGCGGAAAGACCGCTGGTCGAGGTACCAAGGGCCAATACGCACGAAACACGGTGAGCCGTGGCTTCGAAGGTGGCCAGATGCCATTGAAGCAGCGCGTGCCGAAGCTCAAAGGGTTTAACAACCCGTTCCGCGTTGAGTACAGCCCGGTGAATTTGCACCAACTCGAGAAGCTCGGGGCATCGACAGTTGACGTTGATGGCCTCGTTGCAGCCGGACTTGTTCGCAAAGGCTCCTTCGTGAAGGTGCTCGCCCACGGCGAAGTGTCGACCAAAATCGCTCTGTCGGTGCACGCGGTGTCTGCGGCTGCGAAGGCTGCGATCGAGGCGGCTGGTGGTTCAGTCACCATCATTCCTCTACCGCACAATGAAGAAGGCAAGGCCGGTCGCCCCGCAGTACAGGGCAACCAGTTCGCTAACCGCTGATTCATCGGCCCGGAGGTGGCCAACCGGACATGATCGCCAACATCAAGAACATTCTGAAGATCGAGGATCTCCGCAACAAGATCCTGTTCACCCTCATGATCGTCGGTCTCTATCGCATCGGCGCGGCGATTCGCGTGCCTGGTGTTGATCCGCTGGCGATTGATCAGCTTCGTGCTGGCGCACAAGATGGCGCCCTCGGACTCTTCAACTTGTTCTCAGGCGGCGCATTTGAGAGCTTTTCAATTTTTGCTCTCGGCATCATGCCCTACATCACTGCGAGCATCATCATGCAGATTCTCGGTGTGGTCATTCCCAAACTTGAGGAACTGCAGCAACAGGGTGCAGTTGGTCAGCGCAAGATCACTCAGTACACCCGATATGTCACGATGACGCTCGCATTGCTTCAGGCGACAGTGCTCGTCTTCCTGTTCGGAAATGGTGGCGGGGGAGCGTTCTACTCGGCAGTACAGGCACCGTCGGTGCCGTTGCTGCCCGATGGGATCTGGCCACGCGGCTATCTCATCATCCCCACCCTGGTTGTCGGAACCGCCGTGCTCATGTGGCTTGGCGAACTCATCAGCCAACGCGGGATTGGCAACGGTATGTCGATGGTGATTTTCGCCTCGGTCGTTGCAGGAATTCCGTCCGGCTTCTACTCGATTCTTCTGCAGAACAAGGTGTTCTGGTTCTTCCTCATGGTTGCATTGTCGATTGCGATCATTGCTGCAGTCGTCTACGTCGAACTTGGTCAGCGGCGTATTCCGGTGCAGTTCGCGAAACGAGTTGTTGGACGTCGAATGATGGGTGGTCAGAACACGTACATCCCGCTGAAGGTCAATCAGTCAGGCGTGATACCGATCATTTTTGCCTCGTCGCTACTGCTGTTGCCGGCGATTCTCGTGAGCTTCCTTGGCAATGCATCGGCTGACTCGTGGCGTGGTCGAATTCAGAGCTACGTCGACCGTTACATCTTGAACAGTCAAAACATCGTCTATATCTCGGTATTCGCGCTGCTCATTATTGCCTTCGCATATTTCTATAACTCGATTGCCTTCGATCCGATTCGACAGGCCGATCAAATCCGCCGACAGGGTGGGTTCATTCCTGGCGTTCGTCCCGGCCCGCAAACCGAGACCTACCTCGCGAAAGCGGTGAACCGGATCACGTTGCCTGGCGCGGTGTTTATTGCCGTGATCGCAGTGCTTCCCTACATCTTGCTGTGGGCCGCCGGAGTGAGCACCTTTGGATTCGCTGGAACGAGCATTCTCATTTCGGTTGGCGTTGCACTTGAACTCATGCGCCAAATCGACTCCCAGTTGATGCTCCGCAATTACGAAGGCTTCCTCAAGTAAGGCTGGCCTAGATGCCGGGCGCTCGCCTCATCATTCTCGGTCGTCAGGGAGCTGGCAAAGGCACGCAATGTGTCCGACTGGCGCGCCATTTTGTCGTGCCGCACATTTCGACGGGTGACATGCTGCGAGCGGCGGTGCGCGAACGAACGCCACTCGGCCTCGTTGCGCAGCAGGTGATGGACGCGGGCGGACTCGTGAACGACGAAACGATCGTTGGCATCGTCGAAGAACGACTTGGCAAGACCGATGCCGCCACTCGCGGCTACATCCTTGATGGCTTTCCACGCACCGTTCGCCAAGCAGAATCGCTATCGCAGATCACCACGGACTCACCGATTCACGTGTGTATCGACCTCGATGTACCGCGCGAGATCGTGGTCGAACGAATTTCGGCGCGGCGGGTGTGCCGCGACTGCGGAACCAACTACACAAGCCGCGGTGACGATCCGTCACCATGGATTTGTGATGTATGCGGCGGCGACGTGTCCCAGCGCGCCGATGACACTCCCGAGGCCGTCAATCGTCGTCTGGACCTCTATGAGACCCAAACAGCCCCGCTTATCGAGTATTACGGCGAGTTAGGGCAACTTGCCGTCGTGAACGGAGTTGGGCACCCTGACAACGTGTTTAAACGTCTCACCGATGTCGTCGAAAGTCGAAGGTGAGACTGTGGCGCGAGCCATTGGTGTTGGGGTTCTGCCCCGATAGCATTGCCCGTCGGCCCGTGTCCGCATGCGCGGAGATAGGCCACACAGCGTGGGCCACAACGGTTCCCGCTGACAATAGTCCGTTTAGCGGTGTACACCGCGTCAATCAAGGAGAGTCCACTGGCATCACCTAAAGAAGATGCGATCGTCCTCGAAGGAACGATCGTCGAGTCGCTTCCGAACGCGATGTTTCGTGTCGAACTGGAAAATGGGCACAAGGTTCTTGCGCACATCTCCGGGAAGATGCGAATGCACTACATCCGCATTCTTCCAGGCGACAAGGTGCAGGTGGAACTCACCCCATACGACCTCACCCGAGGTCGTATTACATATCGGTACAAGTGAGAAGAGAACGCAGTGAAGGTCCGTCCGAGCGTCAAAAAGATGTGTGAGAAGTGTCGTGTCATTCGTCGACACGGCCGGATTCGCGTGATTTGTGAGAACCCGCGCCATAAGCAGCGCCAGGGCTGAGAGATAACGGGAGAGCAGAAAACCAATGGCACGTATCGCCGGTATCGACATCCCCCGCGACAAGCGGGTAGAGATTTCGTTGACCTACATCTATGGAATTGGTCGAACGACCGCTCAGCGCATTTGTGATGAGAACGGTCTCGATCGAAACGCCCGCGTCTCGACGTTGACCGAGGACGAAGTCAACAAGATTCGTGCATGGGTTGATGCGAACATCACCATCGAGGGTGACCTCCGACGTGACGTCCAGAACGACATCAAGCGAAAGATCGAGATCGGCTGCCTGCAAGGTATCCGTCACCGAAAAGGTTTGCCGGTGCGCGGACAGCGTACGCACACCAACGCTCGCACCCGCAAGGGACCAAAGCGCACTGTTGCTAATAAGAAGAAGGCTGTGAGGAAGTAATGGCGAAGACAAAGCCAGGTGGTCGTCGACCCCGCAAGCGCGATCGAAAGAACGTGTCGGTGGGCGTTGCCCACGTGAAGAGTTCGTTCAACAACACGATCGTGTCGATTACCGACACCGAGGGAAACGTCATTTCGTGGGCGTCATCGGGAGCCGTCGGATTTAAGGGCTCACGCAAGAGCACCCCGTTCGCGGCCCAGCTCGCTGCTGAGCGTGCAGCCAAGGCTGCACAAGAGCACGGCATTCGTCGGGTTGAGGTCGAAGTGAAAGGACCTGGCTCGGGCCGCGACACTGCGGTGCGCTCATTGCAGAACTCGGGTATCGAGGTGACGACGATCAAGGACGTCACGCCGATCCCGCATAATGGTTGTCGTCAACCAAAGCGTCGGAGGAACTGAGATGGCCCGCTACACCGGCCCGAAGGTACGCATGTC
This sequence comes from Ilumatobacteraceae bacterium, assembly GCA_023262325.1. Taxonomy (GTDB): domain Bacteria; phylum Actinomycetota; class Acidimicrobiia; order Acidimicrobiales; family Ilumatobacteraceae; genus Casp-actino5. Next base: position 18,735 of record JALRBS010000053.1, read on the forward strand.
GCGTCGTCTTGGCGTGAACGTGTTCGAAAATGAAAAGGGACGCCGCGCGATGGAGCGCCGCCCGTTCCCACCAGGTGTCCACGGTCGCAATCGCCGCCGAAACGCGGGATCTGAGTATCTCGCGCAGATGCAAGAGAAGCAGAAGGCGAAGTACATCTATGGCCTGCTTGAGAAGCAGTTCCGCAAGACGTACAACGAGGCGAGCCGACTTCAAGGTCCAACCGGTGAGAACCTTCTCATCTTGCTTGAGACCCGCCTTGACAACGTGACGTTCCGCGCTGGTTGGGCATCGACTCGACCGCAGGCTCGCCAGTTCGTCAATCATGGTCTGGTGCTCGTCAACGGTCGCCGCGTCGATATTCCGTCGTACCGCGTTCGAAAGGGCGACGTTGTCACCCTCTCGCCGAAGGCCGCGCAAATGATCGTCGTCCAGCACAATCTCGACACAAACGACCGGTCGCTCGTCGGCTGGCTTGAGAGTGGCGATGGCGGCAAGCAAGTCACCGTCCGTGATCTCCCGCAGCGTGATCACATTGATGTCCCCGTCCGCGAGTCGCTCATCGTTGAGCTCTACTCCAAGTAATCGGCACAGGAAAGGAAACCGCAGCCATGCTCGTCATGCAGCGTCCCTCAGTGGAAACCCTCGGAGAGGTTCTCTCCGATGCCAATGGTCAGCGTCAGCGATTCGTGATTGAACCGCTCGAGCCAGGCTTCGGTCACACGCTCGGCAACTCGCTTCGTCGCACCCTGCTGTCATCAGTACCTGGTGCAGCAATCACGATGGTGCGTTTTGATGACGCGCTACACGAGTTTGACACGATCAATGGTGTTGTTGAAGATGTCACCGACATCATTCTCAACCTCAAAGACATTGTCATTCGGTCAGAGGCAGACGAGGCCGTCACCCTTCGCCTCGATGCACGTGGCCCGGGTGCGGTGACCGCAGGCGATATCGATTGCCCAGCCGACATCACGATCCTCAACGGTGATCTTCACCTTGCAACGCTGAATGGCAAAGCACGCCTCGCAATCGACCTCACCGTCGAAAGCGGTAGCGGATACGCCAGCAGCCAGCGCGAAATCGACAATCCGATTATCGGCAATATGCCGGTTGACGCGATCTTCTCGCCAGTTCGTCGAGTGAGCTTTGCGGTCGAGCCAACCCGTGTTGGGCAGTCGACCGACCACGATCGTCTCGTGATCGACGTCACCACCGATGGCTCGATCTCGCCGAGCGAGGCAATGGCATCGGCAGGGGAGACACTTCGCACAATTGTGTCGCTCGTCGCCGAACTCAGCGAAGCGCCTAAGGGGCTTGGCTTGACCGAGGTTCCGGACACTGCGAGTTCCTCACCTGACCTCGATCTCCCGATTGAAGATCTTGATCTTTCGGAGCGTCCGCGCAACTGCCTCAAGCGAGCACAGGTCAACACCGTTGGCGAATTGCTCATGAAGAGCGAAGACGATCTATTGAACATCACTAACTTCGGTCAGAAGAGCCTGGACGAAGTCATCGAGAAACTCGACGAGCGCGGCCTGTCGTTGCGCCCCTGAGAGACCTGAGAACAACGGAGATCTGACATGCCTGCCACCCCTCGCCGTGCCCGCCGCTTTGGCGGAGATGCTTCGCACCAGCGACTCATGATGGCCAACCTGGCCGCGTCGCTGTTCGCAGCAGAGGCGATCACAACAACCGAGGCGAAGGCGAAAGCGCTTCGACCAGTTGCTGAGAAGCTCATCACGAAAGCAAAGAAGGCTCAGGAGGGTCCGATGCGTGTGCATCGCATCCGACAGATTCAGGGCTATCTCGGCGACCGTGAGATGACGCACAAGCTTGTCAATGAGGTCGCCCCTCGGTATCTCGAGCGGAATGGTGGTTACACCCGAATTCTGAAGCTCGGTGGTCGCGCTGGCGACAATGCCAAGATGGCGCGCATCGAGCTCGTCTGACACACACTGAGGTTCTATGACTGCCGGGTCCGACCATCGTCGGGCCCGGTTTGTCGTTTCTTATCGAGGAAACGCCTTTCACGGAGCCGCCGAGAGTGACGGTGTTAGAACTGTCGTCGGAGAGTTGCGCGCCGCATGTGAGCAGATTCTGTCCGAACCGATCTCACTGACCCTCGCAGGACGAACCGACGCAGGTGTGCACGCGATCGGCCAAGTGATCTCCTGCGATCTTCCCATGTCGGCAGATCCGGCCGACCTCGCACATCGTCTGACTCGAATGTGCGGTCCTGATATTGCGGTGCGTTCGGGTGAGTGGGCCGCCGACGACTTCGACGCTCGGTTCTCAGCGACGAGTCGTCACTATCGATACCACGTCTGGAATAGCGCAACCCCGAACCCATTGCTCACTGAACTCGCCTGGCATGTGCCACACGCACTCGATATCGATGCGATGAATCGTGGGGCTTCCTATTTGCTTGGCGAGCATGACTTTGCTTCGTTCTGCCGGCTGGCGGACCCCACCGCAGATGGAACAATTCCGTCGACCGTGAGGGTCGTGTTCAGCGCCAAGTGGAGCGAAGGCCTTATCGCGTCATTGCTGCAGTTCGACATTACGGGTTCAGCGTTCTGTCACCAGATGGTTCGGTCGATCGTCGGGACCCTCGTCGACGTTGGCCGAGGCAAGATCTCATCCACCGCGCTCGAGGAGATCTTGGCGGCACGTCAACGTCAGGCGGCAGGTCAGGTTGCGCCGCCGACCGGTCTTGTGCTGTGGAGCGTTGGGTACGACGGAGAACGCATTGGACCGAAGACGCGTTGAGAGTTGGGGAAGACCCTCGCGCGCCCCTATCCTCTCAGGGTTCCGCGGACGTGAATTCCTGATCACATTCGCAACGAAATGACTGGAAACAGACTGTGATGAAGACCTACACCCCAAAGGCGAGCGAGATCACTCGTGAATGGCACGTCGTCGACGCTGACGGCATGGTGCTCGGCCGCCTCTGCACCGAAGTTGCACGCGTTCTGCGCGGAAAGCACAAGCCAATTTTCGCCCCGCATATCGACACCGGTGACCACGTCATCATTGTGAATGCTGACAAGGTTGTGATGACATCGGGTAAGGCAGATCGTCAGATGATCTATCGCCACTCTGGGTACCCGGGTGGCTTGCGTACCGAATCATTCGCCGAACTTCTCGACCGCAAGCCGGCCGAAGCGGTGCGTCGTAGCGTTCGAGGAATGTTGCCGAAGGGACGACTCGGTCGCCAGCAGATGACCAAACTCAAGGTGTACGCCGGACCGGAGCATCCGCACCAGGCCCAGTCACCAACTCCACTTGCCGTGCCAGGTGCCGCGGCCCGCTGAGAATACGAACGAGGAATTCAGAAATGTCTACGCCGCTTACTCAAACCACTGGTCGACGAAAAGAAGCTGTCGCACGTGCCCGACTCCGCGAGGGTTCTGGTGTTGTCACGATCAACGGTCGTGCCTTTGACGCATACTTCCCGACCGCTGCACAGCGGATGGTCGTCGCTGAACCCCTCCGCGTTGCCGACGCGCTTGAACGTTTTGACGTCGATGCATCGATTCACGGTGGTGGCGTATCTGGTCAGGCTTCGGCACTTCGTATGGCGATTGCGCGGTCGCTCATCGAGATTGACCCTGAGACTCGTCCGGCCCTGAAGCGGGCAGGATTGCTCACCCGTGACTCGCGCAAGAAAGAGTCGAAGAAGTACGGCCTCAAGAAGGCTCGTAAGGCGCCTCAGTACACGAAGCGCTGATCTCTGGTTGGATCCGACAATGCGATTCGGCACCGATGGTGTCCGCGGTCGGGCATTCTCTGAAATATCTGTTGAACTCGCTCGTTCACTCGCGCGTGCAGTCGGTGCTGCGTTGGGCACGCAACATGCGGTCATTGGCGGCGATAGCAGAGAGTCGACTCCACAACTGCTCAACGCTGTTGCCGACGGACTGAGTTCAGTCGGCATCGACGTCGTCAACCTGGGTGTGGTGCCGACACCGGTGGTCGCGGCAGAGGCGGCAGATCGTGGATCAATTGGCGTTGTGGTGTCTGCTTCTCACAACCCGTACCACGACAACGGGATCAAAGTGTTTGGACCCGGCGGTGTCAAGCTCGCCGATGCTCAAGAGCGTGAAATTGAGGCGCTGTGGAATGACCACACCGAGTCTCATGCCGTTGTCGGGCACGTCCACATCGAACCGACCGATGTGGTTGTCCACCGACATATTCAACGGATTCACGCTGCTCTCGAAGGGCGATCTCTCGACGGTGTGCACATTGTCATCGATGCTGCGAACGGTGCGGCTTCAGGTTTCGCCGGAGACGCATTTGCTGCCCTCGGCGCCCAGGTAACTCTCATTCACGCAGATCCCAACGGACGAAATATCAATGAACGATGCGGCGCAACCGATACGGCATCGCTGAGTGAAACAGTGCGAGCGGTCGCCGCGAACCTCGGCCTCGCGCTCGACGGCGACGCCGATCGACTCATTGCGGTTGACGATCAGGGCAATGTTGTGAACGGTGACCGCATCCTTGCGCTGCTCGCGCAGGATCTGAAGACCAGAGGACGTCTCAACAACGACGTTGTTGTGACGACGGTGATGGCGAATCTGGGATTCAGGCTCGCCATGCGGGCGGCTGGCATCACCGTGATTGAAACGCCAGTCGGTGATCGATACGTGCTCGAAGCCCTGTCGAGCGGTGGGTACTCAATCGGTGGCGAACAATCGGGACACATCATTGTCCCCGAATTCGCAACGACCGGGGACGGTCTGCTCACCGGTGCCCTGTTAGTTGACATCGTGCGACGACAGGGTCGACCGCTCTCGGTCATGTCCGATGCGGTCATGACCGAACTTCCTCAGGTGCTCATCAATGTGGAGGTCGCTCCGGGACGCGCCGTCGTCGACAATCATCTTCGGGACTCGATCGACGTGTTGCAGAAGCGGCTTGGTGACCGCGGGCGCATTCTTGTGAGACCCAGCGGAACTGAACCTTTCATTCGAGTGATGGTCGAGGCGCCTTCGGTTGAGGAGGCGCACGAGGTTGCCACTGCCGTCGCGGAGTTGGTTGCGGCTGAAATGGCGGCGCCAGAACCCAATCGAGTTGAAGAGTAGAATTGGCCTATGTGCGGAATCGTTGCCGTGCTGGGTCGGAAACCACAGCGGTCGGTTCCGACATCAGATGAGGTGCTAGCGGGGCTACACCTCGTACTCGAACGTCTTTCGAATGGTGATCCGGTAGCGGATGCGCTTCAGTTGGTCGACGCCCTGTTGCGTGGAGTGCCCGGCATTCAGTGCGTTGACGCTGATGCAACTCTGAAGACCTCCATTCGAGACTCGCTCGCCACGATCGATCGCATGTTGAGCGAACGGGAAGCACTTGACGACGACGACGGCGAACTTGTCGCATTGCGTGACGCATGGTGGGCGATCGGTCATGACCGCCTTCGTACAGCCGAAACTGTGATCGAATTTGCGGGACACGGTGCCACCGAACCGACGCTCACCGCGTATTTGTCGGTGCAACGTGCACTCTCGGCGCTCGATCGGCTCGAGGTTCGGGGGCGAGACTCCGCAGGACTTCACCTCATGGTGGATCATCATGGTCTCAACCGGGATGACCCTGCGGTGGCGAATGCGATCGAGCACCGCTCGCACGACCCATTGTTTCAGTCAGCATCGGTGCGGTGGATCGACACCGACGCAGGTCCGGTGCTGTCGTTCGTCTACAAAGCAGCCGCAGAAATTGGTGAACTGGGCGACAACACTGCAGCGATTCGACACGCGATTCAGCACGACACCCTGCTGCGACACGCGCTGTCCGGTGAGGGAGTATCGCTCGTCGTGCTTGGTCACACTCGATGGGCGAGCGTCGGTGTGATTTCGGAGGCGAATGCGCATCCGCTCAACAGCGAAGAACTTGAAGCGCCGGGAGGACCGGCACCGTACGTCGTTGGTGTGCTCAACGGTGACGTTGACAATCATGCCGAGATCGCCGTCGAACACGGGCTGCGGGTGCATGAACACATCACGACCGATGCCAAAGTCATTCCAACAGTGGTGGCTCGCCGACTCGCCGACGGTGTTGAGTTGGTCGAAGCCTTCCGACGATCGGTAGCCGAATTTGAAGGCTCAGTTGCAATTGGCGCAATGTCATCGTCACGACCGAATCATGTTGTGCTCGCGCTTCGTGGCAGTGGCCAGGGTGTGTACGTCGGCTTGAGCGATGACTGTTACGTCGTCGCCAGTGAGCCATACGGTGTCGTCGAAGAGGCGACGCGATATGTCCGACTCGAAGGCGAACACGGAGGCGAAATTCTCGTCATCGATGGAGCAGCCGGCGACCTCGACGGTCTGCGTCGTCTCTCATATGACGGCACTGATCTGCCAATCACCGATGACGATGTGATCGTCGCCGAGGTGACAACTCGAGACATCGATCGGGGTGATGCGCCGCACTTCTTACTCAAGGAAATCAACGAGTCACCCCGCTCGTTGCAGCGAACGTTGCGCGGTCGAATCGATGAGAGTGGTTCGGAACTCAGTGCCGCACTTCCAGAGTCATCCTTTCCAGCGAGCTTAAGGTCGCGACTCGCCGAAGGTCTCATCACTCGTGTGCGTGTCATTGGTCAAGGCACGGCTGCGGTTGCCGGCCAAGGCGTTGCAGCGATTCTCAACGATGTCTGTGAAGGCGCACTCGATGTGGACGCAATTACGGCGACCGAACTCTCCGGCTTTCAATTACACCCGGATATGTCGGACACCCTTGTCATCGCAGTGAGCCAAAGTGGCACAACAACCGACACAAATCGAACGGTCGACCTGCTTCGCGCCCGTGGTGCCCTCGTGCTTGCCATCGTCAACCGGCGAGCAAGTGATCTAGCGGTCAAGTCTGACGGGGTGATCTACACCTCTGATGGCCGCGATGTCGAAATGAGTGTTGCGTCGACGAAAGCCTTCTATGCCCAAGTGGCCGCCGGCGCAATCCTCTCCTGTGCAATCGCCGACGCGGCTCAGGTTGGAAACGCGGCGCGTCGCTCCCGGTTACTGGGATCCTTGCGCTCCCTCCCAGCCGCGATGTCAACGGTGCTCGAGCGACGTTCAATAATCGCTGACGCAGCGCATCGCTACGCGCCGCTGAAGCGTTACTGGGCGGTCGTTGGCAATGGCCCAAACCTCGTTGCTGCCAACGAAGTGCGCATCAAACTCAGCGAGTTGTGTTACAAGTCGATTGCCTCAGATGTGACAGAAGACAAGAAGCACATCGACCTTTCGAGCGAACCGTTGATCTTCGTTTGTGCAGCTGGTCTTCATGGTTCGACAGCCGATGATGTCGCCAAAGAAACCGCAATTTTTCGCGCCCACAAGGCAACGCCAATCGTCGTAGCCGACGAGGGTGAATCACGTTTCTCGGGCGTCGCGACGATTCCAGTTCCGGCGGTCGATCCGGCGCTCGCATTTCTCTTATCGTCGATGGTCGGTCATCTCTTCGGGTACGAGGCGGCTCGTTCGATTGATCTATCGGCGCTGCCATTGCGGCGCGCACGTGAAACCGTCGAACGTGCGGTGAGCGACGGAATGACGGGCGACGACATCGTCACCCTGCTGTCAACCGAACTTGACCGGGTGCTTGTTGACTTTGAAGCGGATCTTCGCAGTGGCCGATACGACGGGCATCTTGAGGCATCGACTGCGGTGCACCTTGTTCGAACCATCGGATTCTTTTCGTCGACACGCCCGATCGAGGAGTTCTCCACCCGAAGTGGAAAGGTCGGGACGCCGGGTTTGCTCATCGAGGAACTCGTTGCAGCGCTCACTGCTGCAATCGACGAACTCACAAGACCAATTGACGCCATCAAACACCAGGCAAAGACGGTCACCGTTGGAATTTCGAGAAGCGATTCGGACGTCATCGACAACTCTCTTGTTCGTGAAACCCTCGGATGTGGAGCGGGACGGGATGTGTTGTCGTATCGCGTGCTGAAAGTGCTCGCGTCGCTTGACCCTGCGGTTGCACAGGTCGCCGGATTTACTCGTTATGCCATCGAGGGCGAGACGATTTCGATCGTCGACAGGGGAGGAATTGCGCGCGATCTCGCGAGCCGAGTGGACAGCGACCCGCGACTCGGCGGAACGAAACGATACGTCGCAGACACTCGCGAAGTACTCGTCGCCAAAGGTCGTCGAGATGGTCGAGTAGTCATTCTCGTCCCAGAGTCAAAGGGTGGAACTTGCACAGGTATCACCTTGCTGCACGTAGCACTCCACGCTCGCCTCAGTGTCGCTGACGCCCGACAATGTCTTCAGGGCTACGACAACCGCTACGAACGCCTCGTTGACTGGGTGACAGAAACCGAAGGTGAATTCGATGAAGCAGTTCTGACCGATATTGACGTCGCTGAATTGTTGATCGCTCCGATTTCTGAAACAGCGAACAACTGGATGAAGTGATGATCGGAGTCGGAGTCGACGTTGTCGACATCGAGCGCTTCCGCCGATCGCTCGAACGCACACCCTCGATGCGAACGAGACTATTCACTGAATCTGAACTGGATTCATTGTCATCGCGGTCCGATGACGTACCGGGTCTTGCAGCAAGGTTTGCTGCTCGCGAAGCCGCGATGAAGGCCCTTGGGCTTGGACTTGGGGCATTTGGATTTCATGATGTCTCCGTCGCACGAGCATCATCTGGCGCCCCATCCCTGCTCGTTGTTGGGCGCGCGCGCGAACTTGCAGACGAATGCGGAGTAGTGAGATGGCATCTCAGCCTGTCGCACGGTGACAGCATTGCGATCGCACAGGTGGTTGCCGAGTGATTCCGGTTATCACGCCGGAGGCGGCGAGAGCAGCTGACGCTCGTGCGTCGGTGTCGGTTGCAGAACTCATTGAACGAGCCGGTCGTGCGGTCGCACATCATGCGATTGACATGCTCGGCGGCACCTATGGAAGAACTGTTGTCGTCATCGAAGGTCCAGGTAATAACGGAGCCGACGGAGTGGTCGCAGCAGCGGCCCTTCGGAGCGCTGGCTGTGCAGTACGCGAGGTCAACGTTGCGCACATGCCACGCGACCTTCGCGATGTTGTGTCGGCTTCGCACGGTCCGATCGATCTGTGCATCGACGCCGCCTATGGCACCGGTCATCGGGGGAGTTGGCAACCACCTGAGGTCGGTGACACGAGAGTGCTTGCGGTCGATCTGCCTTCCGGAGTGAATCCGATGACTGGCGAGGTTTCCGCAGCCTTGCGAGCCGATCGGACGGTCACATTTCAGGCGGTCAAGCCCGGGCTGATCTTTGGCGACGGACCCCGGTACGCGGGGGAGATTGTTGTTGCTGACCTCGGACTCGATATTGGTCGACCATACGCTTCGATCGTTGAAGCAGGTGACGTCGCCTCATGGTTGCCAACGAGAATGCGTGATTCGCATAAGTGGACCTCGGCGGTCAGGGTGATTGCGGGCTCGCCCGGCATGATTGGTGCGGGTCGACTTGCGACGTCAGCCGCGCTCCGCTCCGGGGCCGGCATGGTGCATTGGTCGGCGCCAGGTTGCTCGATTGAGGATTCTGACGAGGTCGTACACGTGTTGGTTGAACGGGGCTGCTGGTCGCAGCGCGTGCTCGACTCTGCCGGTCGCTTTCGTTCGGCGATCGTCGGTCCAGGTCTTGGTCGTGCCGATGACACAGCCCGTGAGGTCATGACGATGGCGCATTCACTTGATTCAGCGCTGGTGATTGATGGTGATGGTCTGTTCGCGCTGACGTGGAATGCGGAAGGATCACCGCGATCACTTCGCCGGCGCACCTCACCGACGGTGCTCACACCACATGACGGCGAATATCGGCAACTGCTTGGGGAGGATCCAGTTGGCGATCGAATTGCGGCGGCGAACCTGCTCGTTGCAGAGAGTGGTGCAACAGTTCTCCTGAAAGGACCGAATACGGTCATTGCAGATCCGGATGGTCGCTCGTGGGTCGTGACGAACGGCGACGAACGACTGGCAACGGCTGGTTCTGGCGATGTGCTCAGCGGAATCATCGGCGCATTCCTTGCGATGGGGATGCCGGCTTGGGCCGCTGCCGCCTCGGCCGCATGGGTACACGCAGAGTGCGCGGGAGCAGTCGGATTGGCGGGTGTCATCGCCTCCGATCTTGTCGATGCACTGCCGTCAGTACTTGCGCGCCTGGAGCGTGATCGCTGATGGCCGCAATGCATCGCTGGTCTGGCGTGGACGTTGATATCGACGCATTGCGTAACAACGTGGCGCACATCGTTCGTGAAGTATCGCCGCGGCGCGTGTGGGCGGTTGTCAAGGCGAACGGCTACGGACATGGTGCGGTCGATGCGGGACGCGCCGCGCTCGATGCCGGTGCGCATGGGCTCGCAGTGGCACTTATCGATGAGGGAGTTGAACTTCGTGCGGCTGGTATCGACGCTCCAGTGCTCGTGCTCAGCGAACAGCCAAGCGAGTATCTCGAACTTGCCGTCAACGCGGGACTCGAGTTCATGGTGTACACAGAATCTGGCGTGACACAGTTGGATTCGTTAGCGACGAGTGCCGGTCGAATCGTTGTGTCTTCATTGACGAATTTTATACAACACATGATGACCTGACGCAAGCGTGTGGGGTCAACCTGCACCCATAAGGTGTCGGGCAAGTCCATCTCCAGACGCAGTTCAAGGTCTTTGGCGCGCGCCGCTGGCTGCATCAGTGCGTCCACATCGCGCAGCATCGTCGGCAGATCAGTGGGGGTGCTGCGCATGACC
>JALRBS010000200.1 GCA_023262325.1 Ilumatobacteraceae bacterium
TTTGCGGCGGGCGAACGACTCGCTCGTGTCCTGGTCCAGCACGTCCTGGTCGAAGCCGTTGGTCACGAGGAGGTCCTCCAGGCCGTCGAGGTCGACGTCGATGAAGGCCGGGCACCACGACCAGTCCGTGGCGGCGATCCGGTTGAGGCAGCCGCGTTTGCGGTCTCGATTGCCGAGTGGGTCATTGAGCACCCAGGTGCACGACCGGTTCCTGATAACGCTCTGTCAAGTCGGTTGCAACGGCTCTAAACGTGTGAAAACACGAGAGCGGGTGACGGGAATCGAACCCGTATCATCAGCTTGGAAGGCTGAGGTTCTAGCCGTTGAACTACACCCGCGACTGGTGACGAGGATACCCGGGTCGTGTGGTTCTGGCACCGTGAACGGCGCGTGTGAGAATGGCAACTGTGGCGAAGATCGTTGTGGCACACGGAGCCTGGTCCGCAGGATGGGCGTGGAAAAAGATGCACGCGGTATGGGGTCAAAGGGGACACACCCTCTTCACCCCAACGTGGACAGGCATCGGCGAACGCCGTCACCTCGCAAGCCCGCTGGTGACGTTGTCGACCCACATTGAAGATCTTGTAGGCCACGTTGAGACAGAAGACCATCGTGACATCGTCTTGCTTGCGCATAGTTATGGTGGCATGGTCGCAACCGGGGCGATGGGACGCATCGCCGATCGGGTGCGTCAGATCATCTATCTCGATGCTGTCGTTCCAGAACGGGGGCAAAGCATGCTTGACACCGCCGGACCTGAGGTTGCCGCTGCATTGCGCGCCCGAGTTGCAGAAGCCGGTCAAGACGCGTGGCTTGTACCGTCGAACCCGATGCCCCCCGATACTTCGGCGGACGATCTCGCGTGGATCTCGACCCGACGCGTCGATCAGCCGCTTGGAACATTCGAAGAGCCGACACCGTTCGGCAGTGAAGAGATCACCGTTCCGAAGGCGTACATCTACTGTCTGAGGTGTGGTCCGGGTGACATGTTCCGAGTGTTCGCTGAGCGTGCGAGGCAACGTTCGGAGTGGGAATATCGCGAGATTGATGCGAGTCATAGCCCAAACATCACTGCGCCCGAGGTGCTCGCAGATGTCGTCGAGGGTTTGCTCGTTTGACCGGAGTGCAGAGTGACTCACATCGGTGAGCATTCGGATTCGACCGAACTCGACTCGGTGATCGACCGAGTACAAAAGTTGCTTGCGGTTGCGGAACGTACGAGCAACGAGCAGGAGGCGGACGCCTTCGCGCGAAAGGCGAGCGAACTTATCGCTCGATTTCGTCTGAGCCCAGAAGCGATTCGTCAACGTCGACCGGACGGTTTTACATTGCGAGAGCAATTCATCGGTCGCGGCGCGTACGTTCGTGCGAGGTTCCATCTTCTTGCTGCGATTGCTGACGGAATGGGGTGTCTTGCGACGTACACCGTCGGTCCCTCGGGAACGACCGCTCAGATCTCTGGTTCCGCGGTTGATGTCGAGACCGTGCACCTCGTGTACACCTCGCTCCACCTTCAGATGGCGCAGCGAGCGTCAATGCGACGTCGCAACACGGCAGCGGCAACCCAGCGCTACCGCCGATCGTTCATGTTTGGTTTTGCCGAGCAGGTCGGTGAGATGCTGGCGAAGGTCGAACACGAGGCGATGGAACACTCATCGCATGTCGAGACGCTCATGCCGGCACTTCTCGAGCATCGTCAGCAAGTTCATGAATTCGCCGAGCGCCGGCTCGGCCGAATTCGTTCTGCGTCACGGCCAGCACCAGCACAACGCGATGGCATGCGCGACGGGCGACATGCTGCGGAAACAGCCGACATCGGGCGGAGGCGAGTTCGTCATACTCCAGAACTTCCGGTTGGTCGACATGGACAGTGACCGGACGGCGGTCTACGCGGCCGAACGGGCAGCCTTTGAGGGAACAGCGCTCGAGACCAATGTTGAGTTCGCAACGCTGCGACGTTGGTGCGTTGCCATCGTCGCCGCGCCGTGGTGGACGGGAGGTGCCGTGGATATCGGACCGGCGCGAAGCGACGCCCATCGGTCCTCGGCGACTGAGCATGACGACGGTGAGTGCTCGGTTCGGTTGGCTCGAACGCACACGTCCTGTTCGGTACTCAATCACGAACTTGCACACGTGCTTGCAGGAGTCGCTCGTGGCCACGATGCGCTGTTTCGACGCGCGATCGTCGACATCACACTTGCCACGCACGGGATTGAACCATCGGCATGGCTTCTCGATGCATTCGCCGCATTTGATTTGGATCTTGCAGAGCGAACCTGGCCGGCACCACGAGCACTGTCTGTCGTGCCAGCTTTCGCGTTGTAAACGATGGTTGGCACACGAACCAATTGGTCGGGAAGGGGGGATTCGAACCCCCGACCCCCTGCTCCCAAAGCAGGTGCGCTAGCCAGGCTGCGCCACTTCCCGTCCCCGCAAGCGTACCGTGCCGCAGTTACGCTCCCCATCTGATGGTGCGAGAACCCAGAGCCGGAACGTGTCGCATCGTCGGCTCGGTATGCGTCAGCGTGCTCCTCGTCGCAAGTTGCACTTCGAGCGACGTAGTCGGCGACACAGCATCCATATCGGTGACAACGGTTACCTCGGTGGAACCGGATGGGGCGCAGGTCGAATTCGGCGAGGACGAAACTGCTTCGGTTGCACCTCCGACGACACCGGACCTCGTAACGACTTCCACCGTGCCGATCGCAACGACCACCACGATCGTCCCGCCCGATGGCCTTCGGTCGGATGAACGGCGACTCGTCGAAAGCTTTCAGGTGACACACCCCGAGCTCAAGCCGAAGAGTGTTGTCCTGTCCGATACGGGGCTCGTTTTTGCTCAGAACATGATGTACCGCCACAACGTGATGGTGCTCGACCGATCGGGAACGGTGCTCGCGATCATTGACGACACGGTTGACCTCAAGGATTTTGGGCTCTCGAGCACCTCGGTTGTGCTCGATGGTGCGCCAGTGGAGGCCGCCGTCACACCAGACGGGACACACCTCTGGGTGAGCAACTACAAGATGTACGGACCCGGGTACCAATCGAACGCAGACGACGAGTGTGGCCGCGGAGACTGGGAAGACAGTTTTGTCTATCGAATCTCCCTCGATACGTTCGAGATTGACGGCGTCGTCTCCACGGGTGCCGTGCCCAAGTTCTTGCAGGTGTCACCAGACGGAAGCAAACTCGTCGTCACGAACTGGTGCGGATTCGATGTGTCTGTCATCGATACAGAACGCCTCGTCGAACTTGGCCGAATCGACCTTGGCCGGCATCCTCGCGGCATTGCGATAACGGGTGATTCAAAGACGGCGTACGTCACTGTCATGGGAGCGGAGCGCATCGATCTCATCGATCTTGAGACGCTCGAAGTCATCAGGTCGATCGAGAGTTCGGGTATTACCCCACGACACATCGTGTTATCAAAGGACGAAACAACGCTGTATTCGTCGAATCACCTGATGGACACGGTTCGAAAGATCGATGTTGTCAACGACGAATTGCTCGGAACGGTCCGGACGGGAACTCAGACTCGAAGTTTGGCCGTCGCTGATGACGAGCAAAGTATGTACGTGGTGAACTACCGCGATGGCACGATTTCGAAAGTTCGGACGTCCGACATGAGCGTCTTGCAAACGTTGACAACCGGTGGACACCCGATCGGGATCGCCTATGACGCAGCGATGCGGCAGGTTTGGGTTGCTGACTACGAGGGACGGCTCATCGTGTTCGATGACGTCGCGCCCGGCAGCAGTTAGAACTCAGCGACGTTTTGCGAGACGCCGAGCCGCGCGACCAATTGGTGCGATGTGACGGTGGTCGAGGTCTCCGAGTTCGGCGCCGTTATCGAACAACACTCGGTACCGCTGCCAGTTGAAACCGTTCGCCAGAAGCACGAGGCCTTCGGTGCCTTCGGGCACAACAATCTCGCCTGGTCGGTCAAGTTCGGCAGTTGCCTTCACCCGATCGCCAATACTGAGATCAATTTGTCCGTCGTGAGGTGTTGACAGCGAATGCGGCTTCCAAA
>JALRBS010000162.1 GCA_023262325.1 Ilumatobacteraceae bacterium
CCTCTCCCCTCGCGACATCGTCATCGTCGATGCGGTACGAACTCCAATCGGTCGCCGAAATGGTGGTCTTGCAGGCATGCACCCCGCTGCCCTCCTCGGACAGGTTCAGCGTGCGATCGTCGACCGAACCGGTATCGACCCGTCGGTTATCGATCAGGTCGTCGGCGGATGCGTGAGCCAAGTCGGTGAGCAGAGCTTTAACGTCACGCGCACCGCCTGGCTCGCCGCAGGGCTCCCGATCACGACCGCAGCAACAACTGTCGACACCCAGTGCGGTTCGAGTCAGCAGGCGACGAATCTCGCCGCCACGCTCATCGGCTCCGGAGCAGTGGATGTCGCGATGGCATGCGGCGTTGAGGTGATGAGCCGTATCCCCATTGGCATTAACTCGTCCAAGAAACTTGGTCTCGGTGTTCCGATTCCTAAGGAGTACTTTGCCCGACTTGAGATGACCTCACAGTTTGAGGGTGCCGAACGAATTGCAGATCAGTGGAGTGTGTCACGGGCGGACACCGACGCGTTCGGTCTCGAATCACAAGAACGTGCAGCCCGCGCCTGGCGGGAGGACCGTTTCGCAGGACAATGGATTCCGATCGACGCGCCGGTTCTCGATGAAGAAGGCAACCCAACCGGCGACACCCAAACGATTTCCCGCGATGAAGGCATTCGTGACACATCACTCGAAAAACTCGCGCAACTCAAGCCCGTCGCCCGTGAAAACGGGGTGCACACCGCTGGCAACTCATCACAAATTTCCGATGGCGCCGCAGCAGTCCTCATGATGACCGCCGAAAAAGCCACCGAACTTGGTCTCACACCCCGGGCACGTATCGTCGACACCTGCCTCGTCGGCGTCGACCCGGTCCTCATGCTCACCGGCCCAATGGATGCAACCAAACGACTGCTGGATCGCAGCGGGCTCAGCATCGATGACATCGACAACTTCGAAATCAACGAGGCGTTCGCATCAGTCGTCCTCGCATGGGCCAAAGAGGTCGCTGCCGACCTCGAGAAGACCAACCCCAACGGTGGGGCGGTTGCTCTCGGCCATCCACTCGGCGCAACGGGTGCGTTCTTGATGACGAAGTCGCTCTACGAACTCGAGCGAACATCGGGTCGATACGGTCTCATCTCAATGTGCTGTGGCGGCGGACTCGGCACCGGCACGCTCATCGAACGCATCTGAGGCTTCCAACAGCCGCAGCAGCGCTCGTCTGCCTCGCAGGCGCGTGTAGTAGCCCGCCCACGTTTGACGGCGCTGTCGTCACTGAAATCCTCGACGGAGACACCATCGGCGTCAGCATCAACGACACCAGCGTTCGTGTCCGCCTGATCGGTCTCGATACGCCCGAGCGAGGATGGAATCGAGAACCAGACGAGTGCGGGGCTCTCGAAGCAACGATCGCTCTTCAAGAACTCGCTCCGATCGGTTCCACCATCGATCTCCAACGAGACGTCGTCGGGCGTGACCACTACGACCGTCTGCTCGCATATGTTTTCACCACCGAAGGGATATTCGTCAACGAGCGACTACTTGAAATAGGTGCCGGTCGAACAATGTCAATTGCGCCAAATACTGCGTTCGAGGACCGGTTCCGGCGTGCTTCGGCACGGGCGCAGCAACAGCGGATTGGCATATGGGGACGTTGTGAGGACCGAAACCGATAACTTTCGAGGCGATGAGCGAACTCGCCGAACGCCTCGGATTTTCCTCGCAGGATCGAGTGCTCATTGTCTCGTGTGACGATCTCGGGTTGTCACACGCCTCAAATGTCGGTGTGACACGTGCGCTCCATGACGGCGCGGCGACCTGTGCATCACTCATGGTTCCTGCCCCGTGGGCCCGGCATGCATGCTCATTACTGCAACCCGATGACGACATCGGTGTTCATCTGACGCTGAACGCCGAACACCCAATGTTTCGATTCGGACCGCTCACCCATGTCCCGTCATTGCTCTCCGGTGATGGAGGATTCCCATCGACAATTGACGACCTGTGGGAGCATGCCGATCCTGCCGAGGTTCGGCGCGAGTTACGAGCACAGGTCGCTCGAGCGCAGGCATGGGGACTCGACGTCACTCATCTTGCGCCTCATCTCTCGGCCATTACCCTGCGACCAGAGTTCTTCGACGCATACCTCGACGTCGCAGTTGAATTTCAATTGCCAATTCGCCTCCCGTCAACGGTGACTGAGGCAGCCGCTGGGTTCCCGTTCCGCACGATTGCTGCGGAAGAAGGGGTCTTCTTCCCGGATCACTTTGACCATGACTGGAGACCAGGCTCTCGTCAGCGCGTGCTCAGGGCAATCGACGAACTGCCGGCTGGCGTGACCGAGCTGCACTTGCAGCCAGCGATTGATTCGCCGGAGGTTCGCGCGCTCACCGATGCCGCAGACGCCTGGATCGACGACCTTGACCTGCTCATTGATGAGGCATTTGCCACTGCGCTTGGTCAACGGAATGTCAAGCTCATCGGCTACCGCTCACTGCGCGACCTCATGCGAGGTTGACAAGCGCGTCTCGGCACCGCCCTGACGACAGAGCGTCAAACAACACGCCAGTGTGACCCACCGCTTTCAACTCGCCTCGCATGAAGGCGACCGTCGGGTCAAAACCGTCAGCAGCGACAACCGAGCGGGCAACAGTCACAATGACTGCGGCGTCATCGGAGCCATCAATTCGCTCGTCACCTTTCGCAACGACCACGCGATACTGAATCGATGTCGATGTCATTGGGACGCCGGGACACCCTGCAACGATACGTTCAACCCCGCGAAGAGGCAGTCTTCGTCTCCCGACTCCGAACCAGTAGTCGAGCGCGCCAAGATCCAATCTTCAGTCGGGTACACCGCAGCAAGTTCTGCCTCGTCGAGACCGAACCAAAACAGTTCGTTCGGATCAACCTGTGTCGCGTGTGCCCTTAACGCCGCTGTGCGCGCCCATAGGAACGTCGAGACATCGACGCGAGTCGTAATCCTGAAGTCCTGACTTGGACGTTCGAACCACCGCTCATCAAATGGCGACTTGTCGTGCTTCTGAAGCAAGGCCTCGTGAACCTTGAGCATTCGCTCACGCGACCACGCCGAGTAGTACAACTTCTCGATTTGATGAGGTGTCCCAGAATCTGGATACCACGCAGCGTCCGCGGCTCGTTCGAATGCGAGCACGGAGATGTCGTGAACCTTGAGATGGTCCGGGTGCGGGTAACCAGCTTGGTCATCTGAATACGTAATGAGCACCTGGGGTCGAATTCGACGAATATGCCGAACAAGTCGTTCCGTTGCCTCATCGATATCTGATTGATGGAAGCAGTCGGGATGCGAATTCGCCTCGCTCTCCGCCATTCCCGAGTCCCGATAGCCCAGCATGATGACCTCATGAAAGCCAATCGCCTCAGCCGAGGCAGCGAGTTCACGGGGACGGACCTCTGCAAGCAACGCCCGCGTCTGCACCTCGTCAAGACCGTGAAATTGGCCGCCCGGCTCGGTCAATGCTCGGTTCTGAATATCGCCCTCTTCTCCCCCAGTGCAACACACAAGTACCGCATGACATCCTTGAGCGACGTATTTCGCAATCGTTGGAGCGCCTTTCGAGGCCTCGTCATCGGGGTGCGCGTGCACCGTCATGATGACCGGCTGAGACGCATCACGCTCAATGACTTGCACACTCACCCCGGCGAGGCTAGCGGTAGCCTGAGCGCATGACCGCACGAATGAGAACGTTTCGTTCTGCTGTCGGAGTATTGATGTTTGGCGCAACTTGTCTCGCGCTCACCGCCTGTGACACGAACGACGGTCGTGAGTTGCGAACTCCTGATGTGCCGTACAGTCCGCCCACGACGACGGCGGCAGGCTAACCGCAGCACGTGAGCGAGCTTCCTCCACCCCCGCCGCAACTGCCGCACGACGAGTCGCGCTGTCGGCGCCATCCCGATCGTGTTGCCGGTCGCCGGTGCACCCGATGCGGACTGCCGTCGTGTAGCGAATGCCTCGTGCGAGCCTCGGTGGGAAGTCTCTGCATTGCGTGTCGGAAAGCGTCGATGCCGAGCGCGTCAACAAGGGCACGCCGATGGCAGGCCACGAAAGGCGCTCTCATCACTGAAACCTTCATCGGGCTGAATCTGCTCATCTTCATCATCGGTACGGCGATCAACGGCAGAATGCTTGCCGGGGAGACAACCCAGTTGCAGGTGGACCTCGGTCTGAATGGCATCCTGCTGAGCCAAGGTCCCGGTCAGTGGTACCGAATCTTCACCTCCGGATTCATTCATTTCGGGCTCATCCACCTTGGGTTCAACATGTACCTACTCTTCCAACTCGGAGGCATGCTTGAATCGGCGATTGGCAGATTGCGCTTCGCTCTCGTCTACGTTGCCTGTATCGCTGGTGGCTCAGCCGGAGCGATGCTCCTGCAACCACTCGGGCTTCACGGAGGCGCATCAGGAGCGGTATTCGGGCTTATGGGACTTGCGGCCGTTGCCTACCAACAGCGTGGAATCAATCCGATGCGGACTCAAATCGGCTCGCTGTTACTGATGAATCTTGCGATCACGTTCATCGTGCCGGGAATATCAATCGGAGGACATCTCGGTGGCGCGATCACAGGAGGACTCTGCGCGCTTGTCGTGCTGCCACGCCGACCGGCTGCGCAGTCGCGACAACTTCAGCCGTTCATTCTCATCGCAATTGCGTTTGCAGCGGCGGCGGTCACACTTTTCGCAATTCGCTGAAGACTGTCACACCCTCGATTCATGATGTCGACATGACATCTATCTCAGTTCCAGTGGCCCTGCTCGGTTCAATCGGCGACGGTCCTCGACACACCGAACAGCGGGTTCCTCCGCAACTTCAACTCGACGCCGAAACGTGCTCACGTGGCTTAAGGGCACTGAACGAACTCCGAGCACTGCATGCTGAGCGAAAACGCGAGGCCCACCGCGCCACATCCGCTGACAAGGCCGCATAACGACGAACGGTCAGTCGCTCCCTGCGAGGGCTCGCATTGCAGCGCGTTGATCGAGTTCGCGGTCAAGCGGCAACATTGCAAGTGCCGCAGTTGTCACGCCGCCATCGAAATACCGATCGATCTGCTGCCGACATTCCGCTGGAGACCCATGAACAATCAGCGCGTCGACAACCTCATCAGAGATCTCACGAAGCGCCGCCTTTCTGTCCCCCGACGCCCATGCGTCCCACATTCCCTGCAACGCAGGTCCGCGACCAAGCCACTGCTGAAACTGGGCGTACACCGGAACATTCATGTACGCGGCGATCGCAAAACGTGCCGCCTCGCGCACAACATCGGTACGTTCACTCGGACACACAAAGATTCGGGCGACAATCTCGCGCGATTCACCGCCGGCGGCTGAGTGCACAATTTCCGCCACTTTCGACACGTCCGACGAGCCGAGCCAATTAATGATCGCCCCATCGCTCTCGCGACCGGCAAGAGCAAGCATCTGCTCGCGCAGCGCAGCGATGAAAATTTTTGGGCGCACTTCAGGACGAACACCAAGACGAAAGCCCTCGACGGTGAATGAATCGTAGGTCGATGACACCTTCTCCCCATCGAGTGCTTCGTTCAAAAATCGCACCATGTCACGCACCCGCCGGTACGGCTGTTCGAACGGCACGCCGTTCCAACGCTCAACGATCACGTTGCTCGACGAACCGATACCGATGCAGAAGCGTCCGGGGGCGGCGTCAGCCAGTGACGCAACCGACTGCGCCATACACGCTGGTGCTCGAGTGAACGCCGGAATAATCGCAGTCCCGAGGCGCAAACGCGGCTCCCACGCGGCAGCGAGCGCCAACGGTGTAAATCCGTCGGCACCATCACTTTCGGCACTCCAAATATCCGAATATCCCACGTCAGCGAGTTCAGAAAGCCACTCGCGATGACCGTGCAATGGCCCAGGAAGCGGAACGGTCATTCCAAGGCGACGGGTTTCTGATTGCACTGCTGATGACATGAACTCACGGTACTGACACGTGGCCAAGCAGAGCGATACGTGCGATTCAGCGCCAAGGGGTGAACTGACTAGCATCGAAATCGTGAAAGTTGCACTGACTGTGAATGATTTCCTCCGCCGAGCGGAACTCGTGTACCCCGACCGAACTGCAATCGTCGATGAGCCAGATCAACCGGCCGACAACTGGGGTCGAATCGACTATCGCGACGTTGCGCGACGCGCGAAAGCACTTGCAGCCGGCCTCGACGCTCTCGGCATCATGCCCGGAGAGCGTGTCGCGATGGTGTCGCATAACTCAGCACGATTGCTGACCGCGCTGTTCGGAGTATCAGGCTCAGGGCGAATCCTCGTTCCGGTCAACTTTCGGCTCGTTGCTGAAGAAGTTCGGTACATCGTCGAACATTCAGGTGCACGAATTCTCCTCGTCGACCCAGAACTTGAAGAGGCGATGGCTGATGTCGAATGTGAGATGAAATGGGTTATCGGCAACGAAACCGATGAGAAACTCATGAAGTTCGGTGTCGAGCCCCAGCCGTGGGAGCCCGACGAAAATGCAACAGCGACGATCAACTACACCTCTGGAACGACAGCGCGCCCGAAAGGTGTGCAACTCACCCATCGAAATGTGTGGCTGAATGCCGCCATTTTTGGATGGCACATGGGGGTCACTGACCGCGACGTGTACCTGCACACCTTGCCGCAGTTTCACTGCAACGGGTGGGGAATGCTCTATGCCGTCACCGGCATGGGCGCGCGGCACATCATTCTGCGAAAGATCGATGGCGCTGAAATTCTTCGTCGTGTTGAGGCGGAAGGTGTCACATTGATGTGCGCAGCTCCGGCCGTGCTCAACAGTGTGCTCGATGCTGCCACCGAATGGAGTGGCCCAATTCCGGGTGCGGGTCGCGTTCGAATTGTCGTAGCCGGTGCCCCGCCGCCAACGCGAACGATCGAACGCTGCGAAACGGAGCTCGGTTGGGAGTTCGTGCAGATCTACGGGCTCACCGAGACTGCCCCCGTGCTCACAATGAACCGGGGCCGCGAAGAATGGGATGATCTCTCGGCCGGCGAACGGGCAACCATGCTCAATCGAGCGGGTGCTCCGGTGATTGGCTGCACGATGGACATTTCACCCGATGGCGAGGTGCTCGCCCGCGGCAACATGATAATGGAGGGCTACTGGGAGCAACCCGACGCCACCGCGGCCGCCATTAGGTCGGGTTTCTTTCATACCGGCGATGGCGGCTCGATCGACGACGCCCAGTACGTGACAATCTCAGACAGGAAGAAGGACGTCATCATCTCTGGGGGTGAGAACGTTTCATCGATTGAGGTCGAGGACGCGATTTTCCAGCATCCAGATGTCTCCGAAGTGGCAGTCATCGGAATTCCCGATGAGAAATGGGGTGAACTTGTCACGGCGCTCGTCGTCACGACACCCGGATCATCACTTACCGAGGATGATGTCATTGCGTGGACGAAGAAGAAGTTGGCGGGCTATAAATGCCCGAAGAGGGTTGATTTCCGCGACGAACTTGCACGTACGGCAACCGGCAAGCTCCAGAAATTCAAGCTACGCGAGCAGTACTGGGAAGGACACGATCGTCAGGTC
>JALRBS010000163.1 GCA_023262325.1 Ilumatobacteraceae bacterium
GTGCACGTGCGTTTTGCTCGCCGACTCATCGCAGCGTTCATCATGACGATCGCGGCTGCCGGAGCGATCAGGGTGAAAGGTCGCGGAGGAACACCACCCCAGCACGGTGGTTGGCGCCCAATTCGCGTGACTCGCGATGACGGTGCGCACAAGTGACGGTGTGGTTGGCGGGATCCGGCGTCGTCGGCAGCCGCGTCGAACGTCTGCTTGACGCATCAACCGTGCGGACGTTTTCGCTTCGTCGTGACCCATTGCCTCCTGTGGGCGACGGCGACATCGCAGTGCTTGCGTCAGGTGGGTCGCACGGGTCGATTGCGGCTGAACTCATCGCTCGCGGCGTTCATGTCATTTCCGGATCGGACGACTCTAACGACGTCGCCGATCTCATCGATCTCAACAACGAGGCGACTCGCCGAGGAGTTTCGGTTGTTGTCGGCGCTTCGTTCTCACCGGGTCTTTCTGGACTACTCGCTCGATATCTCGCAGAACAGTTCGCAACAATTGACGAAATTCATGTCGCGACACACGGAACTGCAGGTCCTGCCTGTGCCCGTGTCCACCATCGCTCACTCAGCGGTCGAGCACCCGGGTTTGTTGACGGTGAGTGGGAGGACTTTCACGGTGGAGCTGGTCGTGAGCTCTGCTGGTTCCCTGAACCAATAGGCGCGCTCGACTGTTACCGCGCTGAATCCGCAGTACCGATGTTGTTGCATCAGAGTTTCCCGGAGGTTCGCCGTATTTCGTCCCGTCGTTCCGCTACCCGACGTGATCGCCTTACCGCCCGCTTACCGATGCTCAGCCCGCCTCACGCCGAAGGCGGTGTGGGAGCGCTTCGTGTTGAAGTTCGTGGCGCTGCGCGGAGCGGCGCCCGAGAAACCACGGTCCTCGGAGTAGCAGAGCTCGTTGGATCGGCTGCCGCAGCGGTGATGGCGGCCTACGTTGCCGAGTGCGCGGCGAGACGATTGCCGCCGGGTGTTGTCCTTACCTCGGATGCGAATGTCGACTTCTTGCGACTGTTGGAACGTGTACAACATGCGGGTGTGCGTATCCAAGAGTTCACGGGAATGAACTAACTGTTCTGTGAGTGCAGATCAGTTCGATTGCAACGTCTCGTCGGCCGCCGGTAGGCGTGCCTCAAGTCGCGCGATTGCGTCGGTGAGCACTTCGAGTTGTGCGCGAAGTTCTTCGCCGGTGACGACATCGGCAAGCGCGAGCCGAACGCCCGCGATCTCGCGGGCGAGAAATTCGGTGTCGGCTTGAGTTCGTTCAGCAACTTGACGGTCGAGCTCTGTGGCCGCACGGTCGCGTCGCTCTTGACGGTTTTGTGCGAGCAGGATGAGTGGCGCTGCGTATGAGGCCTGCAGTGACAGCACAAGTGTGAGCAGCACGAGTCCACGGCCCCATGGGTCAAACTGCCAATTTGCCGGTGGAAGGATGTTGAAGATGAGCCAAACGATGATGACAATCGTTTGCCAGACGAGATAGCGGGCGGTTCCGAGCAGCATTGCGATCGATTCGCTGAAGCGGCCGAATGCGTCTGCGTCATAGGACACGTCGAGGCGTCGCCGGCGACGCGGCTGAGAGAGATCGCTGCGGCGTTTCATGATGTCACCGCCGGTTGAACAGGTGCGGGACGACGTCGCTGACGTAGCCGCCAGTCGACTCCAAGCAACCGGTCGACAACGTCGTCGACTGCAACCGCGCCGAGCAACCTGCCTGCCTCGTCAAGCACAGGCAGCGCCATCAAGTTGTAGTACGCGAATTGTTCGTACACCTCTTGTTCTGGTGTGTTTGGGGTTGTGACCGCAATATTTCGGAGGCATCTGCCAAGTTCCATGCCCGGCGGCTCGCGCAGGAGCCGCTGCGCGTAAACAACTCCCATGTACCGACCGGTTGGTGGCATAAACGGAGGTTGACAGATGAATACCTGGCTTGCGATCGCTTGGGTCCAGTCGGGATTTCGGAGTTCAGCGAGGGCACGTGCAACCGTGTCATCGGGACCGAGAATGATGATCTCAGGTGTCATGAGCCCACCTGCGGTGCGGTCACCATAAGAGAGCAGCCGAGTCACAACTTCAGCGTCTTCATCATCCATTGCGTCAAGCACGGCGCGCCTCTGCTGGTCAGGCATTTCGCTGAGCAGGTCGGTGAGGTCGTCGTACTCCATCTCCTCGAGCACGCCGACAAGTCGATCGAGGTCAAGTCCTTCGATGAGTCGGAGCTGCTCGTCCTCGGGTAACTCCTCGAGAAGATCGGCGAGTCGATCATCATCCATTTCTTCGGCGAGTTGGCGACGTTGCGAATGCGGGAGCGCCCGAACAACAACCGCGACATCGGAGGGGTGCATGTCGCGCAGACGCGCCGCTTCGGCCGCCATCGCGGTCTCGGCCGCAAACAACTGTTGCGCCTCGCGCCAATCGACGAGTCGATAACTCGGACGAGGCCGGAGCACATTTCGGCGAACGAGACGAATCTTCGTCACTTCCCACCATTCGGTTCGACCGTCCGAATGTTGTTCGAGCCCAACGTCACTAACGGTTTCACCAGATGGCATCGACCGGTCGATGACCTCAGCGCCGATGAGTGTTTCGCCAGATCGTCGGCGAAATGGGTGCAGGTCGACGTCCCATGAACGCAACTGTGCACCGCCGCTGTCGAGATGACCGATACGCGCCCAGTTGACAAAAATGCGGCGGCGCTGGCTCGTGGCGACGAACCCGACGACACGGGGTGGGTGCCCAGGGCGACCAGGCACGACAACGACATCGTCGATACGTCCGATTTGCGCGCCGCCCGCGTCAAGGAGCGGTAATCGCATAACTCGAAATGCGTAGATCACCTCACCTGCCATGGGCGCAGGCTACCCGTGCGAATGGTTTAGGACTTCGACACTTCGACGAGGGTGTCGTAAAACGCGACGCCTCCGCCCCAGTCGGTGAGCGTGTCGTTCGTGAGGCTGTTTGCGACACCACCGTCTCGGTGGTGTTCTGCCCACCAGCCCCACGGCACGATGACAACGCCTTGCCGGCCCCGCTGAGAAATTCGCACGGTGAGGTCGAGCGAACCGCGGTCGTTGTAGACCCGCGCCCGATCACCATCAGCGAGTCCGCGGCTCTGCGCATCGGCCTCGTCAAGTTCAACGAACGGCCCATCTTCAGCACCACCGTGAGTTTCGAGGTGGCTGTAGCCCGTGTTGAGGAATCTGAGGTGTCGCTTCGAGGTCATGAGTTGCAGTGGATACCGCTCTGCAAGACCACTACCTGGACCTTCGGTCGGTGGCACGAACGATGGCAGCCGAGGCTGCCCCATTTCAACGAGCCGATCGCTGGCGAATTCGACTCGACCCGACCGTGTCGGAAACTTGGGATCTCCCCACGGTCGCCCATCTTCTGGATACGGAACCCGAAGGTGATGGTTTGCCTTGAGGTCATCGAGGTCGACGCCGGGAAGTGTGTCTCGCAGCAATGTGAGATCATCGTCATAGAGCGATGGCTCAGTGAGACCCATCGACTTTGCAATCCGTCGAAAACATTCGGTATTCGATACCGATTCGCCAACCGGGTCGATCGCTGGTTCGTTCCAACCGAGGAACAGGTGGCCCCACGCTGGAGTGACGTCGGTTGAGCCGCCGCCTGTCAGTTGGAACAGGTTTAGAAAGAAACGATACCACTCGCGCGAGATCAATCCCGTGCGCGAGTCGACGATCTCGACCCGTGATGAAGGGATGTTGGTAATGTTAGGCATTGGTAGCCGACGCGTGCAGTTCTGCACCCATAATGGCAATCTTGATCGGATCGGTGCCAGACACCTCGTACACGCGGTCGCGCAACTTGAGCGTCATGCCAAGGCGGCGCCAGATGATACGAGTGCCGTACTGACCAATAGCACCGCCGTTCATCCAATGCTCGTTTGACCAGCTGTGGCCACCATCGTCTGACCAACGCAACATGAACTGAGGCGCGGCGTTGACGTAAATGGTTTCAGGCGTCTCGGTAATCAGGAAGTCGTCATCTTGCGTGATCAAAGCCGCGCCGCTTTCGGTGGCAAGCAAAACGTCTTCTTGTTCTTCCGTAGGCGCCATGTAATGCCCAGCTTGCGCATCTAACTGCAAACTGTGGTGGGCGCTACGGTTTAGGTTGTTCTGGCCTGTAGGCAACGCGCGCCATGAGCGCACCCAACGCTGGACTTGACCGTTGTCGGCATACACATTTAAGTCAAACTTGTAAATGTTGCCGTTCTCAAAGTCGCCGACGATGATGTTGCCGTTGTAATTACACTGGCAGTTGGAGCGGTGACGCATCCAATTGCCGTTATTCCAGCCTGCACGCTCATGCCAGGCCTGTGTGGCGGCGTCGTACACCCAAGTTGCGTTAGCGCTTGGGAACGTCAAGACGTAGAAGCTGTGGCCGTCTTGTTGGTATGTGTAAGCGATCGCGTCAGAGATGTCGCCGTACTGCTGAATCTGCCATTCAATAGCGTGCGTTGAGACGCGCTGGCCGGTGTAGCCGTTGGCT
>JALRBS010000220.1 GCA_023262325.1 Ilumatobacteraceae bacterium
TCCTCGGGTCGGTACCCGCTACCAAAAATGTTCTTGATGAAGTCGATTCGACCGCCGACCGTGGTGCGGAGTTCGTTCCTGAGTGACTCGAGACTCGCTTGAAGTTCGGTGGTATCTACCTTCAGCATCGGATCTGTCTGCGTCGAGTTGCGAATCTCGGTAAGCGCTTCCTCTGACCACCATGCCTCTGGTGTGAGCATGACGTTGCCGTCGTAGTAGATGGGTTCGAATGTTCCAAGCACAGGGTTGTAATAGAACGAACGGTTGTGGAAGTTCAGTCCGTGCTCCCCGCGAATGGCGTACATGATGAGTGGGAACATTTCCATCCGGTTGAGTGAGCCATCAAGGGTCCACCGTCTTGAGGCGTCAAGCTCGGTCAGGTCGAGATCTCGGCCGTTCCAACCAGCGAATTGCGCCTTGTCGACCTCGGCCTGCAAGCGTGAGATCGCTTCGCCGACGATGAGCGCCCCAGAACTTCCGCCACCTCGAACGAAGTCTTTGTTGACGTTGCGAACGCGAAACGGTGCAGCTGCTTCAAAGTTGCCGAATTCGCCCCAAAAGATGCGTTCGTCGGTTTCGATCACCGGGCCGTTTTGTCGTGATCGAACTTCGAGCAACTCGCCGGAGATTTTGTCCTGCATGAGCGCTTCGTAGGTTTCGCCGGCGAAGTTGATTGTGACGACCTGATTGCGCGGTGCAAGATACCCGAGAGCGGTGAGAATTTCTGAGGCGAGAATTTCTCCGGAGAAGAACTTCGTACCCGTCGTAAACAGCTTGAATTGGTGAAATTGTCCGATGCCGTGGTCGAGAGAAACGTCGAACGACGGGTGCGCAACAACGGTGCCGTCTCCGTTGTCGGTGACGCCGAGATGGTCAGCCCAGTCGCCCGAAAGCGAAATCTCGCCGGTTGTTTCACAGCTGGCACCTTCCCACTCGAAGGTAAGGGTCGCAGGAACGCTTTGCTTGGCCGATCGAGGAATGGTGTAATCCCAGAACGACTCGGCAGATTGAAACGCGGCAACCTCGGTGTAGAGCACATCGTGAAACGCGATCTCATCATCGGGGACGACGGTCACCGACAGAGGTTCGCCGAGCATGTCCGGCGTTCGAAGGGCGCAGGGTGAATCGATCGCGTCTGGATTAAGCGCCATCGACACATCAGGCGTACTCAGGCGTAGCGCGACCGTGCCGACAAGGGCGAGGATGAGCACTGACGTGGCGACGAGATGACGTGCGCGCGGCGGCGTGGAACCCATCAGTTCGTCACTCGACTAGAGAAATCGACCAGGTGTCGGCGCGGCCAGCATCGCCGCCCGCAAGTCGTTCTCGCGCCGCGAGTGCAGCATCCATGCTTGGGCACCGCAAGGTGACATCGGTTCCGTCAGGACGCGACTCGATGTGCACGACTGACGTTGAACGATCTTCAAGTGTTCGTAGGTCGACGGCGACATTCGTTGCGTGAAGTAGGAAACCGCCTCGATCCCAGGAGGTGGGACGTGAACCAAACTGTCCAAGTACCTTGACGACAAATGTCGCTCCAGCAATGGCCACAACAGCGACGGCGAGTACGACGAGCGGGTACAACCGGTCGACGGTCGCGGCGATGCCAATGACGAGGCTCGCGAAGTACAGGCTGAGTTCGGCTGGGCTGCGAACCGGATTACGAAATCGGACGATCGAGAGCGCACCCACCATGCCGAGCGACAGAGCGATGTCATTTCGGATAACGGTCGTAATGACGGTCGCACCGGGGGCAAGGAGCATGTTGGCGAGAAGAATCGAATGGGACCGTACCCACGACTGGCCGCTCAACCAGAACGCCGCAACGAGGACGAGCGTGAAACCGAGTGATGCCATCGCGGTGATGAACAGTTGTGAAATCGATCCGGACATTGGGCGAACGCTAGTTGAACAAAAAATTGATTGTGCGGACTCGGCTTCGGTTGTGGTTAGAGCGAACGTAGAAACGGCACGAGGGCTGCGTTCACTTCATTGGGGTGCGTCATGTTCGGCGCATGTGCCGCGCCGTCAATGACGACAACACCGCGACTGTTCACGAGTAGACGGTCGGCAAGTTGCGCGCGGTCAACGGTGATTGCAGAATCTTCGGAGCCGTGCACGATAAGCGTCGGAGCGGTGATCTCGTTGACTCGGCCCATGATGTCGTCCCGACTCATGAGCGCTCCGCCTGCAAGCACGAGCTGCTGCCGGTCGTAGTTCTCCCACTTTGGAATCCAATCGCCGGCGAGTGTGTCGTCACCAAGAATGAGACTCGACGTGATTGCGAACACCTCTGACCGTTTCTCGTCTGAACTGTGCTCGAAGACGTGCAACATTCCTTTGTAACCCTCGATCTGCTCTGGCTCGTCGACATCGATGGCCGAGTCGATAAGCACGATCGCTATGACGCGCTCGGGTGATCGCAGTGCGGCGCGTAACGAGAGAAAGCCGCCCTGCGACATACCGACGAACACGGCCTTTTCGATGCCGAGGTGGTCGAGTAACGCAAGGGCGTCATCGGCGGAATCCCAGTAGTTGAATGGTCCTGTCGCCCGAGTGCCACCAAACCCGCGCTCGTCCCACGCGATGCATCTGAACTCACCCGATATTGCATTGACCTGAGCGTCAAACATCGTGTGGTCCATCATGAACCCGTGGCTAAAGATGACGGCAATGCCGTCTCCACCCGAGTCGGTGTAATTGATCTCGGTCCCATTGATCGCTGCGGTGGGCATCCGCGCACCTTAGTCGTCCGAGAACGATCGCTTGTCGGTCGCAACTGGGTGACGAATGCGCGAGAATGGTAGATGGGGGTGGTGTCGTGAAACTCGAGCGGATTCACCACGTGGCGTATCGCTGCAACAACGCAAAAGAGACGACCGAGTTCTACCGGGCTGCGCTGAACATGGACCTCGTGCTGGCAATTGCAGAAGACAAGGTGCCGTCAACCGGAGAACCAGATCCGTATGTGCACGTGTTCCTTGATGCTGGCGGGGGCAACGTGCTCGCGTTCTTTGAACTGCCGAACTCGCCGCCGATGGGGAAAGATCCGAATACACCAGATTGGGTGCAACACATCGCCTTCGAAGTTGCCTCACGTGAGGTGCTTCTTGAGGCGAAGGGTCGTCTCGAGGGCCTAGGGCTTGACGTGCTTGGACCGATCGACCACGGGGTGTTCGACAGCATCTATTTTCACGATCCGAACAATCACCGGCTCGAGTTGAGTTGGTGGAAGTCGACCCCGCAACAAATGGCCGAACTCAAAACGCTGGCGAAACTGATGATTGACGAGTGGGACGCAACCGGTCAGATCCCAACGCACACGCAGTCGTTGCACAACGGTTCATAGTTACGCAACCGTCAAGGTTGCGCGGAGCGTGTACGACATCGGTACCCGCTCGGGTCGATCGACGAGCCGGTACTCACCGCCGCCGATGTTGACCATCGCATCTCCGAGTGCTGTCCACGGAATCGAATCGTGCTCGTCAAACATTGTGATGGTGAAGCCGGCATCCCAGAGGGCATTGAAGATTTCGCCAAGCCCATGATTGAAATGCACCAGCGTCGGAGAGGTCAGCGGTTCGGTGTGGTCCACGTAGGTGAACTCATTCGCGGTGACGACCCCGGCAGTTTCAAAATATGGATACTCGATGGCGACGACACCGTCGTCGCGCGGGTCATCCACCGACCAGATCACCGGGTGGCCTTCGCGCATGAACAGTTCGCCACCAGGTTTCAGAAGCGCAGCGACAACTTCGGCCCATCGTCGAATATCGGGGAGCCAACACAGCGCACCGATACCGGTGTAGACGAGATCGAATCGAGATGGACCGAGTGCTGTCACCGCGTCATACACATTTGAGACGACGTAGTGCACGCTCGGTCCCGCGGCAGAGCTGAGCTGTCGAGCGACGTCGATTGCCGATGGGCTGAAATCGAGTCCGGTGACATTCGCTCCGAGGCGTGCGAGCGAGAGCGTGTCAGTTCCGATGTGGCATTGGAGATGCACGACCGCGAGGCCGGTGATGTCACCGAGTCGCGGGAGATCGAACCGAACGACATCGGAGATGTGCCGTGGGTCCGAGCGAAAGTTCTCGAGGCCGTATTCGGTGCTTGACGCGTGATGAGCGACGCGTGACTCCCAGTGTTTGAGATTTGTTGTGATCGATGGGTCGGTCGCAGTCATGCATCCAGTCTTGCGAACGTTGTCAACTGCGTGGTTGACACTTGTGAAGGTTGCGTTACCCGAATGTCTACAGTTGTGGAGAGGCAGGGGGTAGAGACGATTTGAATGAGCGGTGGTCGACAACGCGCGCACGTGAGTGGCATGACCACGCCCCGTGGCTCTTCGGGTGCAACTTCACTCCCTCGTATGCCGGAAATCAGCTTGAGTTCTGGTCCGAAGAGACATTTGACCCCGTCGTCATCGCGCGTGAACTGGGTTGGGCAAGCGGGCTCGGCATGAATGTCGTTCGGGTCTACCTTCACGATTTGCTCTGGAAACACGACGGTGAGCGATTTATCGAGAGGGTTCGAACGTTCCTTGATATTGCTGAATCATGCGGTATCCGTTCGATGCCGGTGTTGTTCGACGGTGTGTGGAATCCCGTTCCGGTCTGGGGTCCGCAACAAGAGCCGGTGCCGCGCGTGCACAACTCGATGTGGGTGCAATCACCTGGTGCTGAGGTCATGTACGACGAGTCACGATGGCCGGAACTCGTTTCCTATGTTGAGCACGTATTAGCGGCGTTTGCGAACGATGGGCGCGTGGTTGCGTGGGATCTCTTTAACGAACCGGACCAGCTCGATCTGAACACCATTGTTGCGGGATCACGCGACCATAAGGCCGAAGTTTCGGCGCGCCTCGTCGACGAGGTGTTTCGCTGGGCGCGCGAAGTTCATGTGTCGCAACCCTTGACCGTCGGCATGTGGGAGTACGACAACCAGGTTCCCGTGCCGTCGGCGCTCAATGACGTCATATTGAATGAGTCCGACATCGTCTCGTTTCACTGTTACCAGTCAGCCGATGCCCTCACCGGACTTATTTCGAATCTGGCTATTCACGATCGACCACTGGTGTGTACCGAATGGCTCGCCCGATCGGAGGGCTCCACTGTTGACCTCATCTCAATCTTTCGTGATGAGCGCGTCGGCGCCATTAACTGGGGTTTGGTGGACGGTAAAACTCAAACTCGTTTTCCTTGGCGGACGTGGTGGGAGCAGGTTGAAGAAGACGAGCCGTGGTTCCACGAACTGCTTCATGCAGACGGCCGGCCGTATGACGAGGAAGAAGTAGCACTTCTACGCAGTGTTGCGGCGAACGAGATTGAGTGAGCGCATGCCAGAGATGCCGCGCCCCAAAAATGTTGTTGTCGTGCTTCTCGACAGTCTGAATCGCCACATGGTCGGCGCGTACGGTGGTGACGAGTTCGAGACACCCAACCTCGATCGATTTGCCGAGCGATCGCTGCGGTTTGATCGGCATTACACCGGCTCTCTGCCTTGCATGCCCGCCCGACACGACATCCTCTGCGGTTCCCTCGATTTTCTATGGAAACCATGGGGGTCGATTGAAATCTGGGAGGAACCAATCACTCGACGGCTGCGGTCGAACGGCGTGACGACGATGCTCGTTTCTGATCATCCCCATCTGTTCGAGACGGGCGGTGAGAACTACCACACCGATTTTGGCGCGTGGGAGTACGTGCGGGGCCATGAGGATGACCCATGGCGCACGGTGCCCGACCCGAGTTGGGTTGGTGCACCTGCTGTTGATGCCGATCCGTCGTGGGTGGCGCGCCACTACGACATTTCGCGAACCTGGTTTCGTTCTGAGGAGGATTTCCCGGGTGCGCGGACCATGTCCGAGGCCGCCCGATGGCTCGCTGAACGAGCGCCGTCCGACACGCCGTTCATGTTGTTCATCGACGAATTTGATCCGCATGAACCGTTCGACGTACCTGAGCCGTGGATGTCCCGGTACGACCCCGAGTGGACAGCCCCAAAAATCATCTGGCCGCCGTATCTCGCCGATGCGGTCGGTTCAGGTCGTCTGAGCGAACGCGAGGCCCGACATATCAGAGCGAATTACGGCGCCAAGCTGTCGTTTATTGACCACTGGTTCGGCAAGGTGCTTGACGCGCTCGACACACGACAACTGTGGGATGACACGGCGGTCATCGTGTGCACCGATCATGGGCATTATCTCGGTGAACACGACATCTTCGGAAAACCCGGCGTGCCAGTGTTCGAACCGCTCGGTCACATCCCACTCATGATCTCGTGGCCCGGGGTCGCGGCGTCGACGATTGATGCACTGACAACGACGGTCGACATTTTTGCAACGCTGTGCGATCTCTTCGATGTCACCGTCGACCAGCAAACTCACGGACGGTCGCTCCTTCCGCTCATCGAAGGCACCGCCTCATCAATTCGTGACTTCGTGCTCACGGGCGTGTGGGGTCGGTCGGTGCAACTTATTGCGGGTGATCACAAGTTGGTGCGACAGCCACGGGATGGAAATCGGCCGCTCTCGATGTGGTCGAACCGATGGTCAACGATGCCGATACACGCCTATCCAAACATCAGACTTCCGCTGCCCGATCGTCGGGCGACACTCGACTTCATGCCGGGCTCGAGCGTGCCTGTCATCCGACAGCCGTTCGGTCCTGACGATGTCGTGCCGTTCTGGGCGCAGTCACCGACAACATCAGCCCCTGACCTGATGTTCAACGTCGTTGAGGACCCGACAGAATCGAGTGACCTCAGTTCAACCTCGGCCTACGGCCAACTCGTGAATCTGCTCGGCGATGCGTTGCGTGAACTTGATGCTCCTGACGATCAACTTGACCGTCTGAGACTGCATTGACGATGTGTTCGAGCTGTTGCAGTCACCCCTCAACAGCGAGATGAATGAGCAGCGCACTGTCCGGGTACATCGCTGGCAGTTGAAGTCCGATTGTGCCGAGGAGGGCGCCGTTCACGTGGAGCGGTGATGTCGCCCAGGCGGGTGCGTCAACGTGTCGAACGGTTCCGCGAAGTCCCGGAGGGTCAACAATCGAGACCGTGTACGAATGTTCAGCGAGTTCTGGAATCCGAAGTCGATTCGGCAGTAACGACGCTGAAGTGTCGAGCGCCGCAACGGAAATGAGCGCTTCCGTTCGGTCTTGCGAGTAAACACCGTGAGCAACAATTGCGTCTGCGCTGTCGAACCGCACATGGTCGCCGGAGTGGAGCAGTCGGCGAAACCGTTTGTGAACTTCCACGTACGAACGAATTCGTGTGAGGTCGTCATCGCGTTGACTGCTGAGGTCGCATTCGATTCCAAGATGGCCGAAGATTGCGCTTGAGGCGATGAAATGTGCATCGTGAGCTCGATATGTCGTGTGGCTTCGAGATGATCCGATGTGGCTACCGATCATCTCGGGCGGAACAAAGATCGATGCACCGAATTGGATTCGTTGACGGTCATGTGGGTCGTTGCAATCACTTGTCCAGACTCGAATCGATCGTGACAACAGTTCGTGATCGACTCTTCCGCCGCCAGAGGAGCAGGATTCGATGTTGATCCCTGGGTGTCGTTTCTGCAACTCGTCAATAAGTCGGTACACAGCCATCGTCTGTTGATGGGTCCCAGCGCGAGCCCCATGCGACCCAGCGGCGATGTGGTCACGATTCATATCCCATTTCACGTACGAGATGTCATGCGTTGAGAAAAGTTCGTCAAGTGAGTTGAGCACGTAGGCGAACGCATCGTCTCGAGTGAGGTCGAGGACGAGTTGATTGCGGCTCTGCACTGGCTCGTATCCGGCGACGCTCATCGCCCAATCGGGGTGTTGTCGGTACAGATCGCTATCGGGGTTGACCATTTCTGGTTCGATCCAAATGCCAAATCTCATGCCAAGATTCGTGACCGCGTCAATAAGTGGTGTGAGCCCATCGGGATACACCTCGTGCGACACCCGCCAGTCGCCGAGGCCGCTGCTGTCGTCACGTCGGGTGCCGAACCAGCCGTCGTCAAGCACAAAAACCTCCGCCCCTACCTCTGCCGCGCGGTGAGCGAGTGTGGTGAGTCGACCGATGTCGTGCGCGAAGTAGGTGGCTTCCCATGTGTTCAACAGCACGGGACGCGCACGATCCCGATATTTCGATCGTGCTCGAAGATCACGATGAAATCGCCAGCTCATCGGAGTTAATCCGCTGCGGCTGTGTGCCGCGATAAGCGACGGACTTCGGTACTGCTCGCCAGATCGAAGGACGAGTTCGCCGGGGTGCAGCAACTCGCCGAATTGAACGTAACGCCGACCATCCGCAAGATGTTGCGCGAGCCACGAGTGGTTCCCGCTCCATGCGAGATGAAACCCCCAGACCTCGCCGGACCACTCGGAGAACCCCTGAGTACCAGCAACTAACAGTGATGGTGCGTCGTGGCTTGTTCGCCCTCTTCGGTTCTCACGCGAACGTGTTCCATGACGCCATTCACTTCGGTTGAGCGAAAATTCGCGCGCCCAGCGTCCGCCGAATTCAAGGAGTTCAGCGGCGTCATCGGGGATCGGAATCGAGATTGACAGAGCGTTGAGGTTGTAGTCCTCGCTTGAGTGATCATTACGGATTGTGACGGAGATACGGACCGTGTCCGCAACCTCAATTGTCGTGATCAGGGACAACGCGGCAACGGCATCGACACTGACGACTTCAATGCGCGACGAAACGTCAGGTTGTGTCGTGTGGTGTGAATATTGAAATCGGGGAGCCCAGGCCGTTCCGTCCTGTCGAGCCCCGAGAAGTCCCGGTCGGCCAGCAAATCCTTGCGCGTGTTCTGGTACGACACTGATCGGCACCCGATGATCAAGGGTTCCCGGCACGGTTGGTCGATCGACGAGCGATCGAATGTCGCCTGCGGGAATCGGGTCACCCCAGTACACAATGGTTGGAATACCTTCCGAGAGGTCAACGACAACGACGAGGTCCTTACCGACCAGATGAATAAGTGCGTCGTCGACCGCTGCCACCGGCAACAGCCTGACATTCGGGCAATCACGACGCAATGTTGGGTGCGAGGTACCGTCGTGAAATGACCGATGATCAGGGGAGCGTGCCGAGTGACCGACGCTATGACGAAGTCGGTGATCATCATGTGGTCGTTGTCGCGAGTCGTCAAGGGCGCCCGAATCTCCCCATCGACGACTGCCCATTCTGTATCGGCGGGCGAGAGGCCCCCGACCCTTATGAAGTGAAGGTCATCGATAATCGCTGGCCTTCAATGGCGGACGGTCGCTGTGAAGTGGTCCTGTATACCGACGACCACGAGATGAGCCTCGGTCGCCTTGGCCGGGTTGGTATTCGTCGAGTTATCGATACGTGGGCCGAACGCTCGGAGGTGCTCGGCGCCCGCGATGACGTTGAGTACGTACTCATTTTTGAGAACCGAGGTGCCGACGTTGGTGCGACGATTCACCACCCGCATGGGCAGATTTACGCGTACGACCATGTTCCGAAGCGAGTTGCACAGCGCCTTCGATTTCCATGGAAACCAGACGCCGCCCCTGGTGACCGGCTGGTGCTTCGCTCGCAGGGCTGGTCGGTTGTCGTTCCATACGCGCCGACATATCCGATCAGCCTCGAAATTTCTCCTGATGTTCGTATCCCTGACCTTGTGTCGCTATCGGATGTCGAACGAGACGCCTTTGCCGATGTGCTCGGTGAAGTACTTCGTCGACTTGACGCGATGTACGACTGCGAAATTCCGTACATGATGTGGGTGAATCAACGACCGCGCGTGATGGAAGGCTATGAAGATGCGTGGCTGCACGTTGAAATCGTGTCTCCGTGGAGATCCAAAGGTGTGATACGTCACATTGCGGCAGCAGAAGTTGCCGGCGGTGAATATTTCTTGCCGGTGACGCCCGAGTCGGTGGCGCAAACCCTTGCGGAAGTTGGAGCCAGAAGGTGACACTCCCTGTCGTCGGCGAACTTCGGCCATGGTGCGATCCGACGCTGATCGAACTTCATCGATTGCCGATGCATGTGCCGATGGGTGGGTGCCCTCGGCGATCGCTTGACGGCATGTGGTCACTCGAGATGTTCGAGAATCCGGATGCTGTTCCCGCTCGCGCGATTGAGCGAACCTCATCGAGTGCCGCTCGCGTTGAGGTTCCGGGCAACTGGACGGTTCAGGACCTGGGCACGTTCAAAGACTTACCGCACTACACGAATGTGCAGATGCCGTTCCCGGGTCCACCTCCCGAGTTGCCCGATCGAAACGCAACCGGCGTGTATTCGACGACGTTCACCGTTCCGAAAGCGTGGTATCGACGACGAACGCATCTTGTTGTCGGCGGAGCCGACAGCGTGCACATCGTCTATGTGAACGGCCATTTCATCGGATACGGGACCGACAGCCGTTTGCCTTCTGAGTACGACATCAGCACGGCGCTCGTGCAAGGTGACAACCGAGTCGCAATCGTTGTGATTCGATATAGCGCGCATAGCTATATCGAAGATCAGGACAAGTGGTGGATGGCGGGGCTCCATCGAAGTGTCGAGTTGGTCTCGCTGCCGATGACTGCCGTACACGACGTGCCAATCACCACCGATTTCGACGCCGTGTCGAGCACCGGTGTGATTTCAGTGACTGCCGTTGTCGATTTCCACAATGCACCAGCACGAGGCTGGTCGGTGGCAACCGCAATCTTTGACGAGGACGATCAACCTGTCGGCGCGTCTACAGATTGGGTGCCGTATCGACACGCACAGCCATATCTCTTCGAAGGGTTTGCGACGCACCAACGCTTCGATATCGCTCGTGCGGTGGGTTGGAGTGCGGAACGACCATATCGATATCGAGTAGTTGTCGAGCTCGTTGACCCTCGTGGCAGGTGCGTTCAGCGCGAAGAACAACGTGTTGGTCTCACGCGTGTCGAAGTGGCCGACGGCGACCTCTTGCTCAATGGTGAACGCATCTGGATCTTTGGGGTGAACCGACACGACCATCATCCAGATCGGGGCTCAGCCGTTACTCGAGAGGACATCCGGCAGGACCTTGTGGCGATGCGTCGTCACAACATCAACGCGATTCGCACCTCGCACTATCCAGCGAGCGACGCGTTCTACGAACTGTGTGACGAACTTGGGTTTTACGTTGTCGATGAGGCGAATGTCGAAGCACACGCGTACAACCGATCGTTATGCGACGATGATCGGTATCGCGCCTCGTGGGTTGACCGTGGAGCGCGAATGGTGCGTCGTGACCGTAATCACCCCTCGGTCATTGTGTGGAGCCTTGGAAACGAGAGTGGATTGGGTACCAATCATCGGGCACTCGCCGGCTGGATTCGAGGTGCGGATTCGACGCGTCCACTTCACTACGAGGACGCGATTCGCGTTGAAGGTTGGGATGAGGGGGGCATGGATGTCACCGACATCGTGTGCCCGATGTATCCGCCAATCGACGAGATCGTGGCCTATAGCAATCGGGGCGCTCGTCGACCGTTGATCATCTGTGAGTACAACCACGCGATGGGTAACTCGAATGGCTCTCTCGCCGATTATTGGGATGCGATCACGCATTCGCCGCGTCTTCAGGGAGGATTCATTTGGGAGTGGAAGGATCATGCGATTCGTCACCGTCGACCGGATGGCTCTGTCGACCTGCTTTACGGTGGTCAGTTTGGGGATGATCCTCACGATGGGAATTTCGTCGCTGACGGTTTGATGTCCGCCGATCTTGAGCCACACCCGGCGATGGGAGAAGTTGCGTGGGTGCATCGACCGGTAACGACTGAGCACGCGGTCATCGGTCGACGTCACGTCGCTCTCGTGACGAATCGTCGGATGTTTACCGATCTTTCTGATCTTGAGTCACAGTGGCGACTTGAGGTCGACGGGGAGGTTGTTCGCCGTGGTCGATTGCGCACCGGGCGACTCGGCCCGCTGGAGTCAACTGCAGTCGAGTTGCCGGTTGGAGGTGAACACCGTGGCGATGTTCGCGTGATCGTTGAGTGGATCACACGATCGCCATCGTGGTTTGCCGACGCAGGACATTGTGTTGCTCGCGATGAGCTCGTGATTTGGCATAGCGCACGTGCACGTTCTCGAGGCCGTGGCAGGGGCGTTGATGTCGACAAAATTCGCGGACCCGAACCCTGTATTTTTCGTGCGCCCGTCGATAACGATGGCTTTAAATTGATGCCTGAGTTGAGCCGTCGTATCGGTGTTGGTGGCACCGCGCTCACTCGATGGCAGGACGCCGGCATCGACCGGTGCAACCCCGAGTCGTGTGTTTCGTTCTCGACCTCGATCGACGAACGCTCACTCGGCGGCGGAGGGAGTCGATATCGACATCGAGTCGATGTTCCACACGAGCACGATGATCTCGCAAGGGTTGGGGTGGTGTGGAAGGTTCACCAGCCGATCGAACGCATGCGATGGCTCGGACGCGGACCCTACGAGAATTATTCGGATCGCTGTCGTTCAACCCCGGTGTCGGTGTGGGATTGCCGGATTGATGAACTGCCGTACCTCGTGCCCCAAGAGTTTGGGCTACGAACTGAATGCCGTTGGTTGGAGTTGATCGATGCCGACGGGAAGAGCACCGTTCGATTCGACGAGTTCAGTGCACCCCTCTCCATTTCGGTGACTCGTCATGAAACCGACGACCTCTATCGCGCTCACACCGCAAGCGCCCTCGCACCTCGTGAATATGTGGTTGTTCACCTTGACATCGCACATCGCGGGCTCGGTACTGCGAGTTGCGGGCCCGACGTGGCCGAACGGTACCGAGTGCGCGCCGGTCGCTATGAGTTCGAATACCGCGTGAGCGAATCGTGCTAACCGAGACGAAGGGTATTGACACCACCCGCAGGGTGATGGATGTAGATCGCTGAGGCGCGTTGTTCGTTTCGATCGGATGCCATGTAACTCGTGAAGTCATCGATTGCGGATCGGTGGACGAGCGCTACCGCGCACCCGGCGAATCCACCACCGGTCATTCGGGCCCCGAGACATCCAGGTGCCCGTTGTGCGTTGTCGACGACGCGGTCAAGGGCGACTCCTGACACTTCAAAGTCGTGTTGCAGGCTGTCATGACTTTCGTTCAGAAGTTCGCCCACAGTGTCGTATGCCCCATCGTGTAGCGCACGTGCCACTCTCTCCACTCGCCGAATTTCGGTGATGACGTGGCGCGCTCGACGACGATCGATGTCATCGCTTACTCGAGTGAGGTCAGATAGCGCCGAATCTCGAAGCGACATTCCAATTTCTGCGGCTGCTCGCTCGCACGAGGCTCGACGCTTCGCATACTCACCAGTGTCGAGTCGACGACGGGTACCGGTGTCGAGGACGGCAACCATCAGTTCGTTGGGCAGACGTACGTGCTCGAAGTTGAGGGTTCGGCAATCGAGAAGAAGCGCGCAGCCTTCCACCGTTGCGGTAACGGCGAGTTGATCCATGATGCCGCATGGCACTCCTACGTGTTCATGTTCAACGCGTTGAGCGAGTCTCGCGAGCGTCACATGCTCGATCTCATCGCCGACCAATTCGGATACCGCCGAAATAACTCCGACGCACAACGATGCCGATGATGACAACCCAGCACCTTGGGGAATGTCGCTTGTGATGGTGAGCGAGAGCGAGTCGGGCAGCGTGCCACGATCCCGTAACACTCGGAGACTTCCTGCGATGTGGCGAAACCAGCCTTCGGAAGTGGCGGAGACTTCTTCGAACGATCCGACAACAGTTCCAAACCCTTCAGAATGGATGTCGTATCGCCCAGCGGTATTCCCCCCGGCGATGATTGCGGTTGCCATTGGTAACGCCATCGGCATGACGATTCCGTCGTTGTAGTCGACGTGTTCCCCGATGATGTTCACGCGACTCGGTGTGACGACGCCGACCTCAGCAGCACATTGGCGCGACTCGTGAAGCCGAAGTGCTCGTTCGACCGCGTTGGTCATTCGGCGTTTAATTCGCGAGGGAGCCGAAGTAGATGAACCAGGCGAGGACTGACTTGGCGACGAGACTGAGCACGAGGTACACCTTTTCGCCGTAGAGGTAGTCGCTCCAGCGTCCGACACGTCGGTATTGCAGCCACTGGTTCAGGCCAAAGCTGAAGAAGAGGATCGCTTCGGTGATGACGATGCCGTAGACGAATCCTGGAACCGTTGCTGATCCGATCACGTTGACGACGATTGCCGCCCACGGTGCAAGCCCTGCGATCGTGCCGAACCAGAACGGCGCCATCCACGTTGTCGTTCGTTGCGGCGGATTTGTCTTCTCCTGGATCCATCCGAACAGGATCATTGCAACGTTCGCCCCAATGATGCCGAGTAGCGCAGAGATACCGGTGATGCCCGAGTAGGCGCAAATGAGGAGCACCATGATCGTTGCGCTGATCGAATATTCGACCCAGCGAAAACGGTTGATGCCGTTGGTGAGATCGGCCTCGTAGGTCGAGCGCGCAACGGTTGCGGTAAGAAAGTGGTCGATCGCCGCAAGCGCCAAGAAGATCGCGATGGCGAGACCGATGCGAACTCCGAATAATGGTTCCGCTGTCGGCACTCGTGTTCCAGGAGGGCCTTCCGGGAATGTCGAGGTGACATCGATGGCGAACTGGCCAGCGATCAGAAGAATGACGATCGCTTGCCCAAGGTGCAATGCGGTCAGTGCAAGGTTCCAGGTTCGAAGATTGTGGAGGCGCGATGCGAGCGCGTTATCAGTCACCTCTCATGCAAGGCGCGACACTCGTGAGATATTCCCTGCGCGTGTTTCGAACTTCGTATTACGACGTGAAGTACATGCCGCCGTTCACGCTGATCGTTTGCCCAGTGATGTATGCGTTGGTGGCGAGTAAACACGCCACGTCTGAAATCTCGTCGGTGCTGCCGAGTCGTCCGACGGGTATCCGTGACGGATCGGCGGGGGTCGATGAATGAACGAGATCGGTGCTGATCTGTGCCATTGCAATCGCATTCACCGTCACACCATCCTTCACCACCATTTTTGCGTAGCCGTGGGTGAGCCCGATGATCCCTGCTTTTGAGGCGGCGTAGTGCGGGCCGATTGATCCGCCGGTCTGTGCAGCGGTTGATGAGATGTTGATAATGCGACCCCATGCGCGATCTCGCATACCGGGAAGCACGGCATCTGAAAGCACGTATGCAGAGGTGAGATTGACGGCCATCGTTTCGAGCCACATCTCGAGGGTGAGATCGGCGGGGTCTGCAACTCGCGTTCCCATTCCGGCGTTGTTGACGAGTATGTCGATACCACCGAAGTCGGCGGCGACGGTCGACGCGAGGGCTGCTGCCGCCGTCGGGTCGCTGACGTCAGCCCGGTAGGCCCGCGCTGTTGCACCTCCTGCAGTGATTGCTGCAACAACCTCCTCAGCGGCCGC
Source organism: Ilumatobacteraceae bacterium (assembly GCA_023262325.1). Taxonomy (GTDB): domain Bacteria; phylum Actinomycetota; class Acidimicrobiia; order Acidimicrobiales; family Ilumatobacteraceae; genus Casp-actino5. The sequence continues at coordinate 15,392 of JALRBS010000220.1, forward strand.
CGCGTTTGAGACGTAGTTCACCGCAACGGTGGAGCGATAGAGGCCCTCGACAGCACTACGGAGACGTAGTGCCGGTGCTATCGTACACCGCGATGACAGCGCCACGAGAAGCTTCGACAACCAGCTACAGCTAGAGAGTCTGCTCATACTGTCGACCAGCCGCCAT
>JALRBS010000018.1 GCA_023262325.1 Ilumatobacteraceae bacterium
TGGGGACTCGGCCCGGAGAGGGCGGATCAAATGGTTCGTGCCGCATCTGTTCGGCGACGCGAAATTCCGTTGTCGTATCACTCCGACCTGCCGATCTGCGCGTCAGACCCACTTGCGATGGCGTCCTGGGGAGTGAATCGAGTCACCCATAGTGGTCGCGTCGCAGGCGCCGAGCAGCGAATATCGCGGGAGGATGCGCTGCGCGCCGTGACAATCGAGGCGGCGTACTCATGGCAACGTGAGCACGATCTTGGCTCAGTTGAGGTGGGGAAGTGGGCGAACCTCACCGTGCTTGACGACGATCCGTTCGCTGTTGACAACGCCGATATTGCGTCGATACGCGTGATTGCGACGATGTTTCAAGGTCGATGGCACCGTGTGCCGCGTGCGCCCGCAGACCAACGCGTTCGTGGGCATCGCGGCGCAGAGGTCATCACTCTCGATGGTTCGATGCCCGGGCATTCGCCCGGGCACCTCTGCGGCTGTGCGGTTGCGTCCTATTTGGCCGATGTGTTCAGCCGCCGCGTTGGCTAGAAGTCTTTGCGATGACTAGAGGTATGAGCCGGCTGTTATGTCATCCGTAGCGTTGGTTGTTCTGACCCGGGCAGTCCCCACCCGAGGTCGCAAAACGAACAATCGGGTTGCTCGCCCACTCAGTTGTCCGGCCCGTTGAATCCGTTGTGCTCACATTGAATGAAATTTCGACTTGACGGTATTCGGTATTTAATGAGGCAACGAGGAAGGCGTGCGTTTCGCCGCTCTTGAGTCCGGTTCGCGTCTTCGACCCGTTTCCGGCTCCACTTGTCCAAGCGACCGTGATATCAACGTCGTCACCGTTTGCATCAGTGACAAGCACCGTGAACCACACATCGGTATCACAGAACGAATCAATCAAAATATTGCCAGTTCCGGTAGTCGCTCGCTCAATCACAGGAGCAGCAGCGGCAACCGTCGTTGTCGTTGTCGATGTCGTCGATGTGGTTGTTGTTGTTGTTGTTGTCGTTGTCGATGTTGTTGTAGTTGTCGATGTCGTGGTTGTCGTAGACGTTGAACCGGTGACCGTAGGTTTCGCGGTTGTTGTCGTTGACGTACTTGGCAACACCAATCGCGGAATCGTGGTTGTCGTGGTCGTCGGAATCTCGATTTGTAGCGGTTCTTCGCCCTCTTCCTGGGTTAGTTCAGAGGTGATCTGACCCAGAAGAGGCGCATCTAAACATTCGCTGAACATGACGAGGTACTGGTTCTTTCGTCCGTCGAGAAGTTGCACCGTCACCCAGGTGCCCTCGTTTATCGCTGGCGCCGGCGACCAAATGCCATAGAACTGGTCTCCGTCGCGTGTGTAGCGGCGGGTTGGGAATCGGCTATCACGAACCTCACGCACGTCATCAGCACTTGTCACGCCCCATTGATTCGGAACGTTCAACACGCCCATTCGAAGCTCGAACCAACCGTTGTCAGTGGTGCCACAGGTGAAAGACGGAATGATGCCGAAGTTCTCGCCAGTCGGAAATTGCGGTTGGAGCACGTTTGTGCAGCGTCCATTTCCATCGAATCGTGGCGTGAACAGATAAACAAATTCGGTGCCGTTGTACATAATGACCGTGTACGCAACGGAGCCGTCGGCTCGTAACCGGTTCGAAAGGTTCGCAACACCCCTCGAAAAGTGATTCTGCCTAGAGACCGACCGCGCGTAATACGCACCCGGGTCGATGAAGTCTTCAACCCTCCACACCTCTTGCGTGTAGCCGCTCAACTCCACGTGAATTTCATTACGTGAAGCGGCACTGTTCCATTCGCAACGAGCGACGGGGTTGATGAAGTTCCACGAACCAAATAGCAACGCGTCGCAGTTGCCGACGTTGAGTAGGAAGTCGTTGTAGCGGCCATTACGCAACGTGACACGTACGTAATCTGCTGAGCCCTGCGGCGAATTGACGCGATCTTGTATCCACATGGCGCCGTTCTTGTAGAACAGCTCGCCGTCGACCCTCGTCGCCACCGTCATGATCTCGGTGAGCGGTGTTGGTGCGCTCTGCGGGAAGACTCGAATCTCCCAGAGTCTGGATCCTGAGTTGTATCCGCACTGCCAGGAGAAGTCCAGACCGAGGTCGCCTGATTCCAAGGTCCTGTCGCCAGATGAGGCGTTATCAGTGTCGCCGCAGCCGGGCAACATGTTGACCTCAGTAAACGCAGCCCAGGCATCACCGGTATGAACCCACAGCGTTCCATCGAAGCGCCAGTACTCTCCGTTCGGATCGATGTACACCGTGTCGATCGGACTTCCATCATCAGGACACGCGGTTGAGCCACAATGCTCGACGTAGCCGGGAATTTCCCAGACCTCGTATCGGTCACCGATTGCGCCGTCCAACCTGAACCACGTACCACGGGAGTAGTCGAGTATCCACATCCGATTTTGCGAGTCGTAGTACTTGGTGATTCGACCGGATAGGGAGTCGGCGGGGCAGGGGCTGCAGTCAGGGAACTCCGCGATCATCGTTCGCGATTCACCTGTTGGAGACCACCACTTGCCACCGGCAAAGGTCCAGAGCACACCTTCCTTATCGATGACGTAGGTGCTCAGCGGAGAGCCCGCAGGATTAGGGCAAAGCGGGGGTCGCTCGCATGGGCCATACGGGTCGTATGCGCTCAGATAGGTCTCGAGCCGCAGCTGGATCCATTCAGGTGGGTCCGCGGTCGGAGTCCCACCGTTTGAAGGCGTCCACAATCCGGTTGCGCGGTCGTAGCTCCACGTGAATCCGGCTGGGTCCTCAAAGTAGGTCGGCATTGTCGAGAGATAGACGTCGACCGGGCAACGTGGAACACATGGGTGGTAGTCGTTGTAGTACTCACCTTCATACGGATCGAATTCGCTTTGCCCGTCGTCGAAACTGTCATCGGGGTATCCACCGGTGTAGCCAGGGGGGCAGGGAGCGCACGGGTCATAGTCGTCGTAACCGCCGCCTGGGATGTAGTCCGAATCGTACGGGTCGTAATAGTCGCCGTTGTCGTAGTAGCCCGACTCGGATGGGGAATCATCGTTCGTGCCCGGGTTGCCGCCGCCGTCGTACATTGGGGGACACTCAGGGGCGCAGGGATTTTCGTATTCGTATGAAGGAGTATCTCCTCCCTCGTTCCCACCATCGTCAGTGGTGTCGTTAGGAGTGTCGTCAGTCGAGCTGTCGTCGGTGTTACTGCCGTCGGTCGATGAATCATCGGTTGTATCAGTGTTGTTGCCACCATCGGTACTGTCGCCATTGTCCCCATCCGATGTTGTGTCTCCGGCGGGAGTCGACGAGTCGGTGGCGCCGCCCGGAATGTATTGATCGCTGTTTGGATCCTTCGTGGGGTCGTAATCGTCGTCGGTTGGTTGCTTGTCGTCATCACCACCAGTCGTCGATGAGTCGTCGGTTGGTTGCTTTTCGTCATCACCGCCGGTCGTCGATGAGTCGTCGTTTGGTTGCTTTTCGTCATCGCCGCCAGTCGTTGATGAGTCGTCGGTTGGTGATGGGTCCTCAGGCGGAGTTGTCGAATTGCCCGGGTCGTACTCGGGCGGACAGTCGGGCGCGCACGGGTCGTACCAGTCATTAATGGTGTCTTCGAGTGTTTGCTCGAATTCGGGGCTGATCGAGTCACCGTTGATATCGAGCGGGTCAGTTGAGCCTGCCTCGGCATCGGGGAGTTCAACGGGATTGCCCTGAGGATCAACCCATGTTTCCCTTTCGTTATCCCACTTGTAGTACGAGTCGTCGTAACGCCTCGAAGGAGGCGCGACGTCCTCGCCGCCAAAATCGTCGGGCGGACAGACCCCGCAGTCCTCAGTCCAACCCGGGAGCAGTCGCGTGTCGGTTATTGGTGAATAGTCCCCGAACAACGAGACCCAGGCACCGTTTTCGTAACGCCACGAATCGTTATAGATCTCGCCCTCAGTTGGTTGGTATTCGGGGCACGGGGGCGCGCAGAGGTCGTAATTCGGATACCACTCTTCCGTTGACTGCTCGGTTTCCTCGTCTAGTGGCGTTGGGGTAAACCCAACCTCCGATGAGTCAATCTCAACCCATTCATCGATGATGGGTTCTGGTGTGACTGGGTTGCCGTCCTCATTTCGGTAGTAGGTGGTGCCTTCCGGACACTCCTCGATCGTGATGTCGGGTTCGGTTGTGGTTGTCGTGTCGACGTTGGTGGTTGTCGTGTCCTCAACCGAGGTCGTCGTGGTTTCCGCCGGCGGGCGATCAGCGACAAGCGGGTTTCCGCATGCGCATCTGACGCGTGGAAGTCCCTCATCGTCAACGAGCACTGACGTGCCTGCGGCGATGATCGCTTCGTAGCCGTATTCCTGCCCATTCTTAAATCCGTACATCGTGAGCTTCACGTTTTGCGCGAGATAGACAACGTTGAGCCCATCAAGGAACGTCGAAATTTCTTCGAGCCCGATTCCTTGGATTCGCGCCCAAGCAGCAGCTCTGTCAGGGTGTCGTGCGAAGAAACTCTTCATTCCTTCGCGATCGCAGACGTTGCTTCCCGGTCCTCCATAGGTGCCGCGGGGCTGAAGATAGAGCGATTCATCCGATGCAGTGACAACTCCCGATCTCAACTCGAACTCATATGAGGCCGGCAATTGACCGGTTGCAAATGACGGACTGAACGCATCTGGGCCGATTGCCCCAACTTGCGCCTCGTAGACCGTTGACGCTTCGACAACGCTTGGCTTTCGGTCAAAGAGTGCTGTACCAAGTCCAAGCACACTTCCGAACAATGCCGCGACGAGAGCAACGACAAGGTACCCCTTTGCCTTCTTCTGCATGTCGATGACCCTCCGTTGCCGATGTGCCCTCAGGCACGATTCGTATTTCTAAATGATGGCAAGAACGGTAGTTCGCGACCGAGACGAGATGCCCTGAATTTACGCCGCGTGAGATGTTGTTTCGGTGTCGCTCTGTGTCATTTCCGTGAAATACGGAATCGCGACGTGAGCGATCGGTCCAATGCCGATGGCAAACGCGATTGTTCCGACGCCGACGGAGCCACCGAGCAGGAATCCTGTGGCGAGCACAACCGCCTCAATGCAGGTGCGAACGAATCGAATTGAATACCCGCGCTTTGCGAGCCCTGTCATCAATCCATCACGCGGTCCCGACCCAAATCGGGCGCCGATGTACAGGCCGGTTGCGAGTCCGTTCACGACGATGCCGACGATGAGCAGGCCGAGACGAACGGGGAGTGAGTGTTCGGCATCGGGCATAAGCCACAGCGATACATCAACCCAGACACCGACGAGCACGGCGTTGGCGAGTGTGCCGAAACCGAGACGCTCACGAATAGGAAT
>JALRBS010000083.1 GCA_023262325.1 Ilumatobacteraceae bacterium
CGGCGAGCGGAACCTGACGATCTCCAAGCTCACGTCCGGCTACCCGAAGCGCACCGGAAATGCATGCCGCAGAGAGCAATGCGGTCACGACCGCAACCGACGGTTGCAAAAAACCGTCTGGGGCGTGCATTGCGATCACAGACATCGTAATGACCGTACTTCCCATACCTCGTTATTGCAATTCGTTCGCAATACTGGTGTGGTGAATCCCACCGCTGATCGTCATGAGGTGCCACCCCCTAAGGTGGAGACGTGACGTTGGAGACCGTGCTTCGAGGGAGCGAGCATCGGGTCACCAAGCCGCGTCAGCTCGTGTGGGATGTGTTGCTCGATGCCCAGCGTCACCTCAGCGCAGCTGACATTGTCGCTGAAGTGCACCGCCGTGACCCCGGCGTCAATCCGTCGTCGGTGTACCGGGCACTCACTCTGTTTACAGAACTCAACATCGTTCGCGAATCCCATGTTGGCGACACAAGCATGTGGGAACCAGCGCACGATGACGCGGTGATCCATCTCGTCTGCGATCACTGCGGTCGAACGATGCACTACGACACTTCGGCCGTTTCAACCCTTCGCCGGCAACTTCAACGTCACGCCGATTTTTCACCGGGATCGATCGACGTGCGCGTCAGCGGACGATGTGCACATTGCGCGCGATCAACATGACACAGAACGCCATCATCGTCGGTGGTGGCATCGCCGGTCTCGCTGCTGCTCTCAGCCTTCACGAAGTTGGCGTTGAGGTGACCGTCTTTGAATCGGTACCTGAGGTCAAACCACTTGGCGTCGGCATCAACCTGCTCCCCCATGCAGTGCGCGAACTTGACGCGCTCGGGTTGCTCGACACCCTCGAAGCAACCGCGATTACCCCGACGACCCTTGCGTACTTTGCTGCTGGCGGACAATTGATTTGGGACGAACCACGAGGCCGCGCCGCCGGGTATCGCTGGCCTCAACTCTCAATTCACCGTGGCCTGCTTCAAGTTGCGCTGCACGAAGCCGCAGTCGCGAGACTCGGAGCCGATCGAGTGCTGACCGGGCGTCACCTCATCAACATCGAACACATCGATGATGGTGCTCGAGCAACCTTTGAACGACGCGACGGCACATCTGGAGTTGAAACCCGCGACGCCGCAATCATCATTGCAGCTGACGGCATTCACTCAACGGTGCGCCACCGTCGACACCCGAATGAAGGTATGCCGCTGTGGAACGGAGCGCTGCTCTGGCGCGGGGCGGTCGAGCACACGCCCATCCTTGACGGACGCACGATGGTGTGGGCAGGACATCCAGATCAGAAATTCGTTGCCTACCCCATCGAAGATCTCGCCGATGGACGGCAACTCATCAACTTCATCGCCGAATATCGCACCGATGATCGACAGCTCATGGAGCGCGAGGACTGGAACCGAGTTGGCAACTTCGACGACTTCGGGCCTCGCTTCGACGACTGGAATTTTGATTGGCTCGACATTCCCCGCCTGCTGCGATCCGCTCCGGGCACATTCGTCTTCCCGATGGTCGATCGCAACCCCCTCGACTCCTGGACTGAGGGTCGAGTGACGCTCATCGGTGATGCCGCCCACCCGATGTACCCAATTGGTTCTAACGGTGCGTCCCAAGGAATACTCGACGCCCGTGTGCTCGCAGGCTGCATTGCACAACATCGAACCGATCCAGACCTTGCACTCGCCGTCTACGAATCAGTTCGCCGGCCGCCAACCTCGGCGATTGTGCTTGCGAACCGCGGACTTGGTCCCGAAATGCCGATGAAACTTGTGCACGAACGCGCGCCGCACGGCTTCGACAATATTGACGATGTCATCTCTCGAGAAGAAATTCTTGACGTCACTGACGGCTACCGACGCACCGCCGGGTTCGCGCTCGAAGCGCTCGCGTCCGGCGTGTCGCTGATCGATGGTGACTACTCATACTTACGCGCAACCTGAGTATCGCTCAGACACCGCGTTTCGCGAAGGTGTTCCACTCGTCGTCGGTCCACGGCGAGCGAAGTTGCGCCGTCACAAAATCCGAGGTCCAGCGCACCATGTCGATCCATGGCAGGTCAGCACTCGCGACTTCGGTATACGCCATACCGTCAAGCACCAGCGCAACGTCTTCGATCGACAGCGAAATCTCACGATCCTCACCTTCGCCGCGCCGAAGTTCTTCCTCGGTCCACACATCGCGAAGTCGTTCGCTCAACATGACAACGCGCTCGATGTCGAAACTCCAGTCAAAGGCACCAAAGGAGCCACCGGATCCTCCACCCATAAACGAGTCGAGCACAATCCCCAAAATCTGATCGATCGCAGCGGCGGCGGCGGCCGGCAGCACGACGCAACGCTGGGTCGAACGATCACTCGTCATTGATCATCCGACCGGTGCCGCCCACCGTCAAAGTGTGCACGTTCCTCGCGCGGCTGCGCACTTCGTGCTCGCAGTCGTTTGGGCGTTACGTTCGTGGTTATGCGCACCACAGTCAACGATCTCGTTCGAGCAGCGAAAGCACGCATCGAGGAACTTTCGGTCGGCGAACTTCAAGCCGAAATCGCTGCCGGTACATGCACTGTCATCGACATTCGAGATTTTCGTGAGCGTCTTGAAAAAGGCGCGATTCCCGGAGCGATCTCCAACCCGCGCGGAATGCTCGAATTCTGGTTCGACCCCGAAAGCCCGTACTACCGCGAAAATTACAAGTTTGAGAATCGATATGTGCTCTACTGCGCCGGTGGTCAGCGTTCCGCACTTGCGGCAGCGGTGCTCAACGACATCGGGTACACCAACGTCGCCCATCTCGAAGTTGGCTTCAACGGCTGGGCTGATGCCGGTGGCGAAGTCGTCGATGTCACAGCCGAGTCGAAGTGGGTGAAGCGCTCCTAGCCACGGTGTGCACCACATACCCATCAGCGTCGAGGTATCCGAACATGCTCCCTACGTTGCGACCAGAAAGGACCCGAGGTTGATATGAGTCTCGTCAATGCATCTCCGAGAACGCTCGGTTCACTCGGTGAGGTTGGCCCCCTCTCGTTCGGTATGTGGCGATTTACGGACGCGAATCTTCAGAACCGTCGAGCCCTCGTCGAAGCCGCGCTCGATCACGGACTCACGCTGCTCGATACCGCCGACGTGTATGGGCTCGACTGGAACGGCACCGGTTTCGGTTCGGTCGAAGCGGCGCTCGGTGAGGTGCTACACGACGCCCCACAACTGCGCGACCGAATGGTGCTTGCGACAAAAGGCGGGATTATTCCGCCGGTGCCATATGACTCATCACCAACCGCATTACGACAGGCCTGCGAGAACTCCCTGCGACGTTTGCGTGTCGAGACGATTGACCTCTACCAAATTCATCGTCCCGACATGTTCACGCACCCCAGCGAGGTCGCCGAGACGCTCACCGCACTTCGCTCCGAAGGCAAAATTCGCGAAGTCGGCGTCTCAAATCACACCGTCGCTCAAACCGAGGCACTTGCTGCCCATCTGCCGTTTCCCCTCGTGAGTACCCAACCCGAGTTCTCTGCTGCGGCACTCACGCCGCTGCGAGATGGAACCCTCGACTACTGCATGCGCACGGACATCACTCCACTCGCCTGGAGCCCACTCGCCGGGGGTCGGATTGCGACCGGCGACAACATTCGCCCCGAACTACTCGATGTACTCGACTCGATCGCAGCCCGCGAATCGGTCGATCGAACCTCGGTTGCGATTGCGTTCGTCCTTGCACACCCATCGCAACCAATCGCGATTATCGGTACGCAGAATCCGGAGCGAATCGCAGCATCACTCGCCTCGTACGCCATCACGCTTGACCGTGCGGACGTGTACGCAATCATCCAGGCATCGGAGGGCGTGCCTCTGCCATGACCGGTTCCCAACCTGTCGAAGTTGCATGGTTTGGAGCACTCTGCGATGACGATTACGAATTTCTCGGTGTGGTTGAGCCTGAACGCCAGAGTTCGTGGCATCACTGTCGAGACATCGTCTCAGCGGCCGATCGCCACGGATATGACAACGTGCTACTTCCGTCGGGGTACGACCTTGGCATCGATGCCACGGCCTTTGCGGCGGCAATCGCCACCCACACGACGAACATTCATCTGCTGCTTGCGGTACGAATGGGCGAACTGTGGTTGCCGCAACTTGCACGCCAACTTGCGACAATTGATGAATTCTCGGGTGGCCGACTGAAGATCAACATCATTTCTTCAGACATACCGGGCGAGACACTCGCGTCACCCCAGAGATATCAGCGAACCCGCGAATGGATGCGAGCACTGCGGACACTGCTATCCGGGGAGTCACTCTCGATGGACGGTGCGTACGTCAACTTCGACATCATGCCGCCGCGGATACGAACCTCTCACGGCACCTGCCCACCGTTCTATTTCGGAGGCTTTTCCAACGACGCCAAAGACGTCGCAGCCGCTGAGGCCGACGTCTTTCTCACATGGCCCGACACCGTCGCATCGGTTGCGGCGACCATCGCCGACATGAAAAGTCGCGCCGCAGCACTCAACCGAACACTCGCCTACGGCCTGCGAACCCATGTGATCGTTCGCGAGACTGAAGCAGAAGCGCGTGCCGCTGCCGACCGCCTGCTCTCCAAACTCGATGCCGCGACTGGTGCAGCCATTCGTCAACGGTCGCTTGACGCGACCTCGGTCGGCGTGCAACGGCAAGCGGAATTGCGAGACTCAGCAAGTTCTGACGGCTACGTCGAGGAGAACCTGTGGACCGGTATCGGACGTGCACGAAGCGGCGCGGGTGCTGCAATCGTCGGTGACCCTGACCAGGTGCTCGCCAAACTCAACGCATACCGAGAGGTCGGAATGAGCTCGTTCATTCTCTCGGGGTACCCGCATCGAGATGAGTGCGATCTGTTTGCGAAGTACGTGCTGCCAAACCTCACCCATGCACCATTGCCGATGACGTTGTCCTACGACGGCGTCGATCATCGTCGGGCATAGCGCCGAGTAGTGCGGGTGACTCACCGAACCTGAATTGTTTGACGAGCACGAGATTCGCGCCGACAGCGAATTCCTCGCTCGTGCACGCACCGGTAACCTAAGTGCCGTGAACCAGGTGAAGACACGACTCCAATCGCTCGGACTGCTCGATCGAACGCTTTCGCTCGCTACTGACGACGAGATCATGGCGCTCGTTTCAGCCCTTGATGAAGACCACCTCGACGCGCTCACCGAAGTGATTCACGGCGATGTCGACATCGTTCGCATTCGCGACGGGATCAGCCGCGGGCGACTCGACGGCACAATGGAAGCGATTGCAATGGTCATCACCGACGCATGCCTCGCCGATTGCATCGAACAACTCGGGGATAGCGCCGACCATCCTTCAACTGACGATCTCAACGACGTCCTACCAGGAATCATCGAACGCCACGGCGTTCCCGCGACTCGCATCATGCTTGCCGCAACGATCGCTGGTGAGGCACCAGCTGCACCAATAATTCGGGACATTCTCAAATCTGATGACACGCTCGCATTACCTGCCGTCGAAGTTGGTTCGGTTGTGCCATTGCTCTCGCACGCCGCTGACGACGCCGAGCGAGACGAACTCAAAGCACGTCGAAAAGAAGCCAAAGCAAAAAAGCAGGCAGACGCGAAAGCTCGAAGAGAACAGGCTCAGCGAGCCAAAGGTCGCTGAACAGGACGGCGCGGCAACGTCGTCCACAACACGACGAGACCGACCACCGCAATTCCCGCCGACACGCCGAAACCGCTTCGCTTGCCAGCAAACTCCGCGACCGTGCCAAGCAACAGGCCACCAGCAACGCTGCCAATTTCGAAGAACGCGGTGAATGAACCAATCGCCGCCGCACGTTCGCTCGCCGGCACCGCGTCAATGACAGCGGCCATGAGCGGCGGATAGTTAAACGCCATCGCAACGCCGAGGATGACCGCAGCAAGCCACAACGCCCAGGTCGCCGGGACTGTTGCGAGAATCGTCATGCCAATCAGCATTGATACGAGCGCAATTGACACCATGACGTGGGCTCCGAGCACATTTGGTAGTCGAGCCGCAAACAGCCTCAAGAACAAACTCGTCGCGCTGTAGAGCAGGAAGAGTCCCCCAGAGGACGCGAACCCGACCGAGCGCGAATATTCGGGAATAAACGCGCCGAACGCAGAGAACGCTGCAAGCGTGCACATCAAGACAAGTCCGGGTGCGAGTGCCGCTCGATGAAAGAGCGGCCCACCACGATCGACATCAACATTGCGACGATCCACACGCGGAGGAACAAGGCGCGCAACGACCGCAGAGCCGACGGCGAATACCGACGACACGAGGAAGAGCAGCCGATAGCGGTCATCGGCGAGAATCCACTCGCCAATGACGGGTCCGACCCCGATGCCTGAATACACCGCGACAGAGAGATAACTCGCTCCCTCCGCCTGTCGCCCTTCAGGCGAGAGATCTGCAATGAGCGTTGCGGCAGCAACAAAAATTGCGGCTTCGCCCAGACCGGTCAGCAATCGCAACAGCAGAAATACGGTGAGGTTCGGCACGAACCCGGTCAGCGCGCCCGAAAGTGCGGTGAGCAGCGCGCCGATCGTCATCAGCGACCGACGACCCCGTCGATCGCTCAATCGACCGATATACGGTCGTGCTGCGATCGCTGCGACGGCGAACGCCGCGATTGAGAGACCGATGCCAATTTCACCGCCGCCGAGTTCGAATTCCACAAACCGTGGCGTCGCCACCATCGCTGTTCCAACGTAAAGAAAGAACAACAGCATCGACGTCGTGACCGCAACAAATGGAAGTGTCACCATTCGCTGCGGAGTCGGCGGCGTTGCCGTGACCGGCACGGCAGTTGTCATAGCCGGATCGCCGTTCAGCCTGGGCGCGGTTCTTTTGGCAACCCGAGCACACGCTCACCAACGATGTTGCGCTGGATCTGGCTTGTGCCACCCCAAATCGTCTCGGATCTCGAGAAGAAGAACGACGACATCATCGCGCTCAC
>JALRBS010000111.1 GCA_023262325.1 Ilumatobacteraceae bacterium
GACGAGGTGACCGGCGCGATCGCGATGATCGCCGTGGCGAAGCAGAACCGCGCAGCGAGCGCCGACCATCGGATCGAACAGGTCGTCAGGACAGCTGGAAACGAGTCTCCGACAAAGCCCCTCGATCGCCTCGCGGCACCGATCGCGACGGTCGGGAAGATGTACGTACGCCACGAGAACCACGTAACGAGGCTGAACGACGTTCGGCGGCGTTGCGCGCGCAAGGAAAGGGCATGGCTCGCCTCGGTCAGGAACCTGTGGCGCCACCAGAGCATGTGGACCGCTGGATCGACGAAGGGCCAGTTCGTGAAGAGGCAGTCGCTGCGGTTCGTCGCTCGGAGCCACAACGACGTGGTTCGGGTGAGCTCGCTCCCGAGGTGGTCGAAAGCGTTGTGAAGTCTGCTGGCTCGTCGCAACGCGCGGCACTGCTTCGTGAACGTCTGCTGAAGGGTTTTCTTGCCCTTGAGCGCGATCGATTTCTCGATGCACGACGCATCGGTAACCAACTGGCGCGGGAGTTGAAAGACACGGCAGCGGTCTACGAACTCATTGGCCTTGCCAACTACAGGCTCGGAGCATGGCGACAGGCGGCGGTGGCGCTCGAGCGTGCTCAATCACTGAACCCCGATCCTGACACGCTTCCCGTCTTGATGGACTGCTTGCGCGGGATGAAGCGATATGACGATGTCGCCGACGTATGGCGAGAGCTACGGGCAGCCTCGCCCTCCCATGAGGTGATGATCGAAGGTCGCATCATCATGGCCGGCACACTTTCCGATCAAGGCGATTTTTCCGGCGCAATCAAAGAGTTGCAGGCGGCGCGCCAGCAGCCAAAGCGGGTTCGTGATTATCACCTTCGACAGTGGTACGTGCTCGCCGATCTGTTGGACCGTGCTGGCGACTGGATTGGGGCGCGAAGGTATTTCGAGCTGGTCGCTCGCCACGATGCTGAGTTCGTTGACGTGCGGCAACGGCTTCGGGCACTCGGCCGCTAAAGCACTTCGCAACGCCTCAACTACCATTCTTCGGGTGGGACCTCATTTTCGGGCAGGCGTTGTCATCGTGGTCCAAAACACACGCGGTGAGGTGCTCGCGTTCGAACGTACCGATTCGCCCGGTTCATGGCAGTTACCCCAAGGCGGAATCGATGACGGGGAGAGTTCGTTCGAAGCGGCGGCACGAGAGCTTCGCGAAGAAACTGGGCTCACCGAGCGTGAGGTTGAACTCACCGAGCAATCGGACGGCTGGACGGTCTACGAACTTCCTGCGGGCTTCCGTAAGCAGTCGGCGATTGGTCAGGCTCACCGCTGGTTTCGCGGAACCATTTGTGACGACGCAATTGTCCCATCCCCCGATGGAAGCGAGTTCAGCCGGTGGAAGTGGATGATGCCCAGCGAACTCGTCGACGACGTGATCGAATTTCGTCGTGATGGATATCGGCAGCAGTTGCTCGACGCCACGAGGTGGCGCGATGTCTGACCTGTTCTCCTCGGCAGCAGAGCAGCAACTCAAGAGTCAGGCGCCGCTCGCGGCACGCTTGCGTCCTCGAACGATCGATGAGGTCGTCGGCCAACGACACCTCGTGGGCGACGATGCGCCATTGCGACGGCTGGTCGAGACGGATCGACTTACGTCAGCAATTTTCTGGGGTCCGCCCGGCACCGGCAAAACAAGCCTTGCGCTTGCGGTTGCGGGCTCGACGGATCGTGCATTCGAGCAACTTTCAGCGGTTACCGCTGGCGTTGCCGACGTGCGCGGCGTCATTCAGAGAGCGCTGCAACGTCTCGGTGAGCGCGGTATTGGCACCATTTTGTTTCTCGACGAGATTCACCGCTTCTCAAAGTCACAACAGGATGCACTGCTCCCGGCAGTTGAGAATGGAACCGTCACCCTCATCGGTGCGACAACCGAAAATCCGTTCTTTGAGGTCAACGCTCCACTTCGAAGCCGCTCAACACTCTTTCGACTCGAACCGCTCGGGCGCGACGACATTGCTGCACTCGTTGAGCGCGGACTTTCGGCTGAGGGAAAGACCGCGGATGCCGATGCCGTGACCCTGCTCATTGATCGAGCGGGGGGCGACGGGCGACAGGTGCTCACAGCGCTCGAAGTTGCGTGTGCACTTTCGCCACCGTCTCAGCGAGTCGAGGTGCGCCACGTCGAGTCCGCACTCGGAACGAGTGCGCTTCGATACGGCCGAGACGACCACTATGACGTGGTGAGTGCATTTATTAAGTCAATGCGAGCATCGCAATGTGATGCAGCGGTCTACTGGCTCGCCCGCATGTTGACAGCAGGCGAGGATGCTCGATTTATTGCTCGACGAATGGTCATCTTCGCAAGTGAGGACGTTGGTATGGCAGACCCCACAGCGTTGAACGTGGCGGTTGCGGCTGCGTCCGCTCTTGATCTGGTTGGGCTACCCGAGGCACAACTCAACCTCGCTCAAGCCGCCGTATACCTTGCGTCCGCACCCAAAGGACATGCGGTTGCCGCAGCGATCTGGGGTGCGATGAGCGATGTGCGCGACGGAGCAGTCGGCGAGGTTCCGCCCCATTTACGCGATGCGCACTATTCCTCGGCGTCGTCTGTCGGTCATGGTGTCGGATACGTGTCGCCGCATGATGACGAAGTGGGCTCATCGAAACTTTCGTTCCTTCCGGAGGAGTTGCAGGCTCGACGGTGGTACCTTCCGAAAGCACACGAGACGCGAAAGGAGTGACATGGCTACCTCAGACATCATCTTGATTGCTGCCGTCGTCCTCTGCGCGGTCGGGTTTGCGGCCTTGTGCATCGTGCTCCTTCGGGTGTTCGACGCGCTCCGGGCGCTCAGACGTGAGGTCGCCGACATGCGAGCCTTGGCGCTCCCGCTTATCGAAGAGTTGAGATCAAGTACCGAAGATGCCCGATCTGCGATGGATGGCGCTCGAGCAGATCTCGCACGATTCGACAGGGTGCTCGGATCAGCGGAAGCGATATCTGAAGCCGTTGAAACATCGGGTCGAGCCGCACGACGTTTATTCGCAGCGCCGGTGATCAAAGCAGTCGGAACCGTTACCGGAGTGAAGCGGGCAGTTGGCCGGTTGAAATCACCAGGGTCAAAAGTTGAGGTTGTCTCAGAAGTGAAGAGGAGAGCATGATGCGACGTCTTGGATGGTTCGTCGCCGGCGCGGCAGCGGGGGCGGGAGCGATGCGCATGGCGCGTCGCCGAGTGAGGTCAGCAGTTCGACAACTCTCTCCACGAAATGTTGCTGGTCGCGTCGAACAGCGTGTTCGATCGAAGGTTGATGAGGTTGGTGATGCCATTCGCGAGGGACGCGCGGCGAAGGCGAACCGTGAGCGACAGCTTCGGGCAGTGGTCGATAACCGCGTCGATCCGATGACGGACCACGTGGGTCCGGGCGACACCGTGCTTGTTGATGGCGAACCGATTGATGCAGGTCGAGTCATCGTGCTTCGTGATCGCGAGCGCGAACGCGCACATGGCAGGTAGCCACCCAACCGGTGCTTTCGTTTCTCGTCCGGTCACCGATCGCGTTGCTGCAGAGCGACTTGCGCGGCTCATCTGCAGTGACAATGGTTTGACTGAACCAGAACTCATACGGCTATCGATGACGGCGACATTTCGAAGTGGTTCGACCGTGTTGCGTGTTGGGCACTTTGACGGAGATCTCGATGGTGCAGTTCAACTCGCTGAACTCCTTCGCGCCAAAGGTATTTCGGCACCGCGGCCTCTCGGGGTGCATCAGCTTGACGAGTCATCTGGTTTGGCAGCGGTGCTCTACGAGTTCATCGAAGGAAACGCGCTCCCCGTTGATTGGCGTGCGGTTGGTGTACTCGCCCAGCGCCTGCACACTGAGGTCTCCGCCGACATGATTCCACGGGGTGTGCCGCTCGTGCAGCCTACGTCTCTGCCGTGGTGGCAGTTCGACGAGATGCTCAATGACATCGAAGAGCGAGAACTGGTTGAGCAATCAGATGTCACGATGTTGCGCGATGTTGTCCAAGCCGCAGGGGAGTGGCGAGCAATCTTTGACGATGCACCGCTCGTCGTGACACATGGCGACCTTCATCCAGGCAACATTCTGATGACCCCGGATGGTCCAGTGCTCGTTGATTGGGATCTGCTTGCGCACGCACCGACGTCTTGGGATCATGTGCCACTCGCGGCGTGGTCAGGCGGGCCATGGTTAGGGGCTGGGCACGAGTACGAGCAGTTCGTCGAAGGGTATGGGTCGGTGAGTGCTGATGTAGAGAGAGATATATGGCAACTTGCGACGTTGAGAAATGTTGCGGCGACGCTCATGCGCATACGCGCTGGTGAGTCAAGCGCTGCTGCTGCAGTGGAGGCACAGCGGCGACTCGAGTACTGGAAACAGGTTGAGTTCTATTCGCTGTGGCGCGCCGTGTGACCCGACAGGTCTATGACCAGCGTGACGAGTTCCGTCGGGTTCTACGATGTGGCGATGGACGCGCCATCTCCACTGTCGTCTTCTGATCGCGAGCGTCTTGAGGACGTCGCAAACTCACTTCGAGAACTCGGCGAGATATGCGATGATCTCGCGCTTGACTTGTTGAGAACCGCCGCCGAACGCGGTGGCGAACGACCACTCGAGGAGAAGCGCCTCAGTCAGGCGCGGCGGTCAATTGAGAAGGCGATGCACATTCTCGATGGGCTCGCTGATGAATCTTCAGCGGTTGACGAGTAGGGCATCAGCCCCTCAACGTTGCCGCTTTTGATTCGAGCGCCGCGATGACCTCATCGAAACTCGCTGCAAATGACCGAACGCCCTCATCCTCGAGCTGTTCGGCGACTGCGGACATGTCAATTCCGGCCTCCGCAAGTGCATTCCAGACCTCGCGGTCTCGACTGGAGTGGGCGTCAACCGTCCGATCGATCGATCCGTGGTCGAGATACGAATCGAGCGTCCCTTCCGGCACGGTATTCACCGTGTCGGGGCCGATGAGACCATCGAGATAAACGACGTCTGAATACGAGGGGTTTTTCGTGCCCGTCGACGCCCACAGTGGTCGTTGCACGAGCGCCCCTCGTGCGGCGAGCGCCTTCCATCGGTCCCCGGTGAACGTGTTCATGAAATTCGCATACGCAAGCCTTCCCTGCGCGAGTGCTGCGTGACCCCGTAGCTGTGGCACTTCGGTAAGGAGAGGGTCAACGAGCGAATCGACCCGACTGATAAAGAAACTCGCAACGCTTGCAATGTGGGAGAGATCGCCTGGATGCTGTGCGGCGTAGTCCTCGAGGCCAGCGATATACGCCTCCATGACGTCGAGGTGACGTTCGAGGCTGAAGATGAGTGTGACGTTGACGCTGCACCCAGCGGCGATCATCGCCCGTATGGCCGGCAGCCCCTCGAGTGTCGCCGGAATTTTGATCATCACGTTTTGTCTGTCGACGCGCGCATGGAGTTCTTTCGCGGCTGAAAGTGTTCCGTTGGTATCCCGCGCGAGTTCTGGCGCGACTTCGACGGAGACGAAGCCGTCAACACCGCGTGACGTCATAAAGAGCGGATGGAACTCGTCGCAGGCCGCGCGAATGTCGTCGATTACCATTTCCCAGTAGGCATCGGTGGCTGTAGTCCCAGATGAGATGAGAGTTGCGAACTGTTCGTCGTAATCATCTGAGCCTTGAATCGCCTTCGCAAAAATCGTCGGGTTCGAGGTAAGGCCGCGAACGCCCTGCGCTATTCGAGACCGCAGCGCCCCGTTTCGTAGGTGTGCTCGACTGAGGTTGTCGAGCCAGATGCTCTGTCCTTGGCTCGAGTAGAGATCGGTCAGACTTGCCATCATCCCTCCTTTGAGACGAGGGACTGGACGGCATCGACAACCGCCGAAACGTTGATGCCGAGTTTGTCGAGAGCGACGGCTCCAGGAGCGCTTGAGCCGAATCGATCGATACCGATTTGAACATCTGACCAGGTAGACCAGCCAAACGTGCTGCCGGCCTCAACCGACACGGTCGGTATACCCGGCTGCAGTACTGAGTCTCGGTACGACTTTGGCTGCTCGGCGAAACGATCCCAACTCGGCATGGTCACCACACGAGCATCGACACCGCTATCCGCGAGTGCGAGGGCCGCGTCAAGACAAACCGACACCTCGGACCCCGTGCCGATCAGTACGACATCTGGTGCACCATGTGTATCGCGGAGTATCGCCGCCCCACGAGCGACAGCGGTTCCGTCGGTGACCACAGGGATGTCCTGACGGCTCAGAATGAGCGCCGTCGGCCCCATGTGGCGCACCGCATCAGCCCACGCGGCAGCGGTCTCGTTTGCGTCCGCGGGACGCACGACATGCAAGCGAGGAATGGCGCGCAGGCTTGCGAGCTGCTCCACCGGCTGATGTGTCGGGCCATCCTCACCAACGGCGACCGAGTCATGGGTGAAGACAAAGACGCATCGCGCATCCGACAACGCTGCGAGTCGAATCGGTGGTCGCATGTAGTCGGCGAACACGAAGAACGTGCCGCCAACGGGAAGCACGCCTCCATGCAGGGCCATGCCGACCATCGCAGAGCCCATGGCGTGTTCACGAATTCCATAGAACACCTGACGACCTGACGGATTCGATCGGCTCTGCGGCTCGAGACTCGCAACCTTCGTTCCCGTATTGCCGGTGAGGTCGGCCGAGCCAGAAACGAGACCTGGGAGTTCTCCAGCGGTTGCATCAAGCGCTGACTGAATCGCCTTGCGCGTCGCAACCTTGGTGCCAGCCTCCCACGATGGCAGCATGCCGTCGAAGGTCACCGACGACGTATACCAGCAGGCTTGCCACGCAGCGCTCGTCCGTGTGTCGGCGGAACGAGCGGACCAGTCCGCCACTAAATGGCCGCCTCGAGCCTGCGTCGCTGACCGGTAGTTCGCGACGAGATCTTTTGGAAGATAAAACGGTTCGTCTGGAATTCCCATGACCGCTTTTGTACGAGACACATCTTCTGCGTTGAAGGCGAGGCCGTGAGCTGCGTGTGAGTCGGTGTGGTCGGGCGAGGGAAATCCAATGTGGGTCCGCAGGACAAGCAATGTTGGTCGCCCAGTAGGAACTTTCGCTGCGACAAGCGCGTCTTCGAGGGCATCGAGGTCCTCGCCGATCTCACCGAGTAGAACGACATTCCATCCGTACGAGGCAAATCGTTGTGCAACATCATCCGACGTCGATAGGTCGGTCGAGCCGTCGATGGTGATGCGATTGTCATCAAACACGCAGACGAGGTGATCGAGTCCGAGATGACCGGCAAGCGACGCTGCTTCGTGGCTCACGCCTTCCATGAGGCACCCATCTCCAGCGATCACCCAGGTGTGGTGGCCGATCGTGTCTGACCCGAATGTCGTTCGGAGTACCCGTTCAGCGATCGCCATGCCAACCGCGTTCGCAAATCCCTGTCCGAGCGGACCGGTTGTGACCTCAACCCCGGGTGTGTGACCAACTTCAGGGTGGCCCGGAGTGGCAGAACCCCATTGACGAAATTGCCGAAGGTCATCTGCTTCCAAGGCTGTTCCAGACAAATGCAACATCGCGTATTGCAGGATCGATGCGTGGCCGGCCGAAAGGATGAACCGATCGCGGTCAACCCACTCGGGGTCTTTTGGGTCGTATCGAAGGACCCGGCTGTACAGAACGTGAGCAAGAGGCGCGAGCGCCATCGCAGTGCCCTGATGTCCGCTATTTGCTGCGAGTGGACCATCCATCGCGAGTCCGCGGATGACAGCGACCGCGAGTTTGTCGTCTTCAGGTGACAGCAGGCGAGATTCGGGCACGCTCTGACTGTACCCACTTGGGCTCAGTCGGCTGAAGATCGCTAGCCGTTCGCCGGAGGCAGCAGCGTGATCGGTACAACCATGACGGGACCGCGGTCGACACGGCAGTGGGCGTACAAGGTGGTGTAGTCGTCAAACGGCAACTCAGCACGAACGAGTCGGTAGGTGAACTTGCCTGGTTCGACGCTAAAAGGACTGACGTTTCGGGCAACGGGTTCTGGGGCACCATCGAGCGAGTCACGGATGTGGTCGTAAAACGCGACTTCGAACACACCCTGCCCAAGCCCATCGGGAGGACAATGAATCAACGCCACGAGATGCGGGGTGATCGTCGTCGGCACAGGCTCGGGGGAGGGCATGGAAAACATCGCGCCAGTGATGTCAAGCCGAGTTGATGGGCCCGCAACTGACCGCATTTCGAAGTTCTCAACAAACAGTGAGGCGATGATCTGCATCCCGAGAGGGTACCGACGCCGTCTCGTTGCGTGTCACATCCAGCGAAGCGGTACTGCGATGATGACGCGCCAGGAGTTCGAAAGGTCGACTGGTCCAAAGTGGCGCGAGTCCGTGCCCTCCGCAGGATTTTCAGCGAGCACGCTCCATCGGCCGTCCATCTCCCGGACGCCGACACGTTTGACGATCCACATTTCCGTGCCTTGGGGGTGACGAAAGACCCGTAACTGGCCCGAACGCACGCGACGAGATCGGACACAGAGGAGACCTTGTCCCGGAGCAAGCACCGGGACCATCGAGCGATCTGCAACACGAAAGCGGCGTAGCCACCAGTTCCGCTCGCCTCGAAGATGCGCCGACACACCGAGAAGGGTAATCTCGATGTCGTTGAGGGCAATTGACCTCAAACCAAGTGAAACTGCGTGAAGGAGACAACATGTTCGGACGACTGTTCGCGTCAGCCCCCGTGGCACATGCGCACTGTGACCTGTACTGCGGTGTGTACGACCCCGCACAAGCGAAGATCGAGGCGCTTTCGGTGGTGAAGACGGCGCAGAAGTACCAGGACTCAGACGACCCGGTATTCCGCGATCGTTGCATCTTTATCAAGGAACAGCGTGCCGAGGAGACCAAGCACCACCTCATGGTGCTGTGGGCCGACTTCTTCGCGCCAGCGCACTTCGAGCAGTTCCCGCAACTTCATGACCTGTTCTGGAAGGCGGTACATCAGGCAGGCGAGGCGAAGAAGTCAATGGACCCCGCCGTCGCCGAGCAACTGGTGTCCTACATCGACGAAATTGCCGCAATTTTCTGGCAGACCGAAAAGGGTCAGCAAATGGGCGTGTATCCACCCGCCTGATCATTCGGCATCACGATCAACGAACGACCCGTAGGGCGTCTGGCTTTATGGCCGGGCGCCCTACCTCGCGTGTGAACGTTGGGCGGTCACGAGTTTCAACTCGTCAAGACGAACGCGTGCGAGGTGAAGCCAGGTCATCGGCTTAATCAAAAACCATCCAAGATCGACCTCGTACCACCGATGAGCCAACTTGGCGGACGTAGGAGCCGCGTGGTGATTGTTATGTAGCCCTTCGCCAGCGGTAAGAAACGCGAGCCACTGCAGGTTGGTCGCCGAGTTGTCGTACGGTCGACGTCCGAAATGATGTCCGATCGCATTCACCGCCGAGGAAGCCGCAATGTAGTAGTTGATGTGCACGACGGATGCGACAAGTGCAACCCACGGACCGAAAAGCACGACCAAAAGTGCAATTCCGGTTGCGAGGCCAAGCAACGCATGGTCGAGTAGGGCGCGGTCGAGACGGTCAGGTTTCAAATCTCGTGCAAACTTCTCGACGTTTGATTCATCGCGCGCTGCCCGGCGATACATCGCATAGTTGCGAAGTTGCACCCGCCACCAACCGTGAACTGCCGGAGAGTGCGGGTCGTCCACCGTATCCGTGTGGGCGTGGTGCTTTCGGTGCACCGCAACCCATTGACGAGGGCGAATTCCTGTCGTCATCCAAAGCCCGATTCGAAACGCAACCGTCGCAATTGGCGAAAACGTCACGGCTCGATGCGAGAGCCCACGGTGAAGGAACACCGTTGTGATGAGATTCGCAAGTGTGGTGATGGCGACGCCGATCAGGGTTCCGACGGCGATGAGCACAAATGGTGATGAGCCAACCGAGAACACATGCGGAACATATCACCACCACAGAGGTGGAATTTGACCTGGGCTTCTCGTGCTGAACCGTTCGCGCCGTTGCGACACGATCGAGTGCCCGCGGAATGCTCTCCGCAACGGCTGCCTCGCGTGGCTAGCGTTGTCAGGTATGACTTCCCCCGAACGAGAGCACGCGCCCGCATCGACATGGTCGGAGGTCGAATCAAAGGCACTCGTGAGCAGATTTGGCGTTCCGTTTGCTGAAGAACACGTGGCCGCAACGGTCGAAGCAGCAGTCGCAGCGGCAGAAGCCATTGGAGGTCCGGTTGCCGTCAAACTCAATGGTGACGCGATCGCTCATAAGACGGAACGGGGGCTCGTTCGATTGGGACTCAGCGATGCATCGGCGGTTACCCGTGCGGCAACCGAACTCCTCGATGCAGCACGACCTGAGGACGGTGAGGTCAATCTGCTTGTCGCCCCGATGATCAAGGGCGCTCGAGAATTCATCACCGGAATGATTCGTGACCCGCAGTTCGGTCCGATGGTGATGCTCGGGGTTGGAGGCATTCTCGCTGAGGCGATCGCTGACGTCGCATTTCGTCCCGCACCACTCGATGAAATAAGCGCCGGCGAACAGATCGATAGCCTGCGCATGCAGGAACTATTTGGTCCATTTCGCGGCGAGTCGGCGGTGAATCGAGCGGCGCTCATACGGGTGCTCGTCGGTCTTGGCGAACTCGCAGAGGCGCATCCCGAGATTCGTAGCGTTGACGTCAATCCGCTCATCATCAACTCGAACGGTGATCCAATTGCAGTCGATGCGCTCGTGGAAACCGGTGATATCGGAGCTGGACCCGCCGGCACCGCAGCAGCGGGGAGCCACTACTCGGATGAAGCGTTCCGCGCCTTATTCGAACCACAAGGTGTCGTCGTTACCGGCGCGTCAAGCCACCCGGGGAAATTTGGTTTTGTGGCACTGCACAACCTGCTTGCTGCGGGATATTCCGGAACTGTTCAGGCGACAAATCGTTCGGGAGAGGAAGTGCTCGGCATTTCGACCGTGGGCGACCTTGCCGACATCGAAGTCGGCACCGCCGACCTCATGTTCGTGTGCACGCCAGCGTCGGGCAACATCGAACTTCTCGAAACCGCCGCCGCCAAGGGAATTCGCGCCGCCTTTCTCACCTCGGCGGGGTACGGCGAAGCGGGTGAAGAGGGCAAACGTGCTGAGGCCGAACTCGTCGAGACGGCGAGGCGTCTCGACATACTGCTCGCAGGTCCAAACGGACAAGGTGTCGTGTCCACCCCGGCATCGCTCTGTGCACAGATCGTCGCCCCATATCCGCCTAGCGGCAAGATTGGGGTCGCGTCACAGTCCGGGAATTTCGTCTCAAGTTTCCTCAATCTGTCCCGCGCGACACAGGTCGGCGTATCTCGAGCAGTGTCCGCAGGTAACGCGGCAGCCGTCAACGTGGCTGATTATCTTGACTTCTACTCGCGTGACGACGCAACCGCGGTGTCGCTTGCGTACATCGAGGGAATCTCTGACGGACAGACCCTCATGCGACGACTAGGTGATGCCGCATCGCGCAAGCCACTCGTCGTCTTGAAGGGTGGCGCCACGGCTGGAGGTGCGCGAGCCGCCGCAAGCCATACCGGCGCACTTGCTGCCGACGACAAAATATTCGATGGATCATGTCGCTCGGTCGGCATCACGCGCGTTCAGTCGGTTGAGGAAGCGTTTGATGCCGCAGCGACCTTCGCCACTCAGCCACTTCCAGCAGGACCGAATGTCGTCATCTTGACAACTGCGGGCGGATGGGGCGTCGTCACCTCGGATGCAGTGACGCGCGACCACGACCTCAATTTGATGGCGTTGCCTGAGGACCTGCTTCGGGAGATTGATGAACACCTGCCGCCTCGATGGAGTCGCAACAACCCAGTTGACTGCGCCGGTGGTGAGACGCGTGACACGATTCCAACCGTGCTCGGACTCATTGCCCGCCACCCCGATGTGCATTCCGTGATTTATCTCGGACTTGGTATTCAGTCGAATCAGGCTCGCGAGATGCGTTCCGGCAGGTTCTTCCCTGACCACGGGATCGAGCGAATTGTTGAGTATCACGAACGTCAAGATCGACGTTTCGCGGAAGCGGCAGCAGAGCTCAGCGTTGAAACTGGCAAGCCAATTCTCGTTGCGACGGAACTTGCGGTTGCAGACCCCATGAATGCGGGTCCCGTGGCAGTTCGCGAATCCGGAAGGTTGTGCTACGCAACCGGCGATCGTGCGGTCGTCGCACTCGGTCACATGTGGCGATACGCCCAGTTTCGGGAGCGACGCGGATCGTGACATCTCGGCGTCAACCGGTTGCACCGATCGTGGTGCTGCTCGTTGTCGCACTCATTCCCGCGGTTGCGTTGCTGATCGGCTGGCGTTCGCTGTCACGAAATGACGACACGCAAGGCGAGGTTGAAATTGAGCCATCGCTGTCGAGCGAGACAGCATTCGTGCCCGGCGGTCGACAACTTTTGACCTTTCGGCGGGCGGCGATCGAACTTTCCGGTCAGGCCAACCGAGGGCAACTTGAGAGCGATCTTGCGGCTGTCACCCAACTCATGGCGCCGGCATCGTGCTTGGCGGTTTCAGTCGACGGTGTCGCCATCAGTGGAACGAGTGATGTTGCGGCCATCCCGGCAAGCACGATCAAAATTCTTGTCGCCGCAGCAGCCCTCGACGTGTTAGGTGACGATTTCACCTTTCGCACGACCGTTCTCGGCGAGCCGCCATCGTCGGGCGTTATCAACGGCGACGTGACACTCGTTGGGGGAGGCGACCCTCTGCTGAGCGGGGAATGGTACGCATCCTCAGGTCTCGATCGGTTCCCAGTATTTGGCGAGACCTCACTCGACGATCTCGCGCGACAGTTATCCGCGCTCGGAGTTCAGCGAATCACCGGATCGATTGTCGGCAATGGTTCCCGTTATGACAACGAGTGGTATTACGACGAGTGGGGCGACGGCATCGCCGGTATTGAGGCCGGTCCGTTCGATGCGTTGCTGGCGAACGACGCGCGGGTTGAAGGCGACCAATACCGGTGGTCTGATCCAGCCGCAGGCGCGGCTGCAGAATTCGTCATTCGCCTCCGAGCGGCTGGAATTACCGTTGACGGTGGCTCACGCTCCGAAGAGGGTGAACCGAGAGGCAACGAACTTGCAGCGGTCACATCTGGCCCGCTTGCCTTAGTGGTTGCTGAGATGCTCCAGAACAGCGACAACAACACAGCCGAAATGCTGTTAAAGGAAATTGGAGTTGCCACCTCGGGCGAGGGTTCACGCGACGCTGGTATTGCGGCAGTGGTTGACTTGCTGGAACAACAAGGAGTTTCGACCGATGGACTTGTCCTTGTTGATGGCAGCGGACTCTCCAATACGGCGAGAATTCGCTGTTCAACGCTTGTTGAGGTGCTCGACGGCGCCCATCCGAGTCTTCACGATGGTCTTGCCGTCGCGGGTGTGTCGGGAACGCTTGCATCGGTATTTACCGAAGGACCGATGACCGGTCGTCTTCATGGAAAGACGGGGACGCTGAGCAATATTCCGTTTGACGCCGATCCACCCGCTGTGAAGGCGCTTGCTGGCGAGTTTGATGTCGGCGACGTTGGATCAGAGCGAATCCGGTTCGCGCTTGTACTCAACCAGTACATGGTCAATGATCAGGCAAATTATCGACCGATCTGGGACGCACTCGCCGCCGCGTTGTCAAGGTACCCCTCAGGGCCTGGAATCGCGGAGATGTCGCCGTGAGAGGCGTGATGCGACCGCTCGTCGCAGCGCTCGTGCCAGCCCTTGTCATCACCGGTTCGTGGAACTGGACAAAAGACCAAGTTCGATCGCAACCAGTCGACACGGTTCCGACAATTCGCGAACAGGCGCTGAGCGTCTCGGCATCTCCATCCAATGTCATGACAATTCGACGAGCCTCCCCAACGATCGCCGCGTGGCACGACGTTCGGCGTCAGGAAGCGGCGATCTCGGCGGCCGTTTCGTTGCTCGGTGAAGACTCGTGTCTTTTCATGCGAACCGCCGGAACACAAGTCGTCGATCGAAATGATGCAGTTCTCTACTCGCCATCGGTTGAAGCCCTTGCCACCCTTGCGGCGGCATTGACCGAACTTGGAGTGGACTGGCGCCCAACGACAACTCTTAGTGGAACCGAACCGGTCAACGGCGTAATTTCGGGGAACCTCACCATCGTTGGTGGGGGAGATGCTCAGTTAGGGACGAATGAGATCTCGGGAGACGCGCGGTCGGGCACGCTGCAGGTCACTCCAGTCGAGGCCCTCGCTGGTGCACTCGTTGCGATTGGCATCGTTGAAATCGATGGCGACATCGTCGGTGACAGTTCCATCTTTGGCGACTCGGTCGTCACACCGGGCGAGGCGACCGAGTCTGCCGGTCTCATCATTGACGACGCTCGTGTGTTGTCCAGTCCACAAAATCGAGGTCTTGATCCCGCTCAAACAGCGGCTCGCACCTTTCTTGAAATCCTTCGGGAGTTCGGAATTGAGGTGAATGGCTCCGCTCGAACCGGGGTTGCCAAACCCGAAGAAGTAGGCCTCGCCTCAGTATTCGGCGAACGTTTGGGACAGGTTGTGCAATCCCTCATTTCACAAAATCTTGACGAAGGCAGATGGACGACGCTTATCGGAAACCTCGCGCAACAGCTTGAGATTGCACGCACCACGTCGACACCACAACGCGCGATTGTCGACATCCTTGAGGACATCGACATCAATGCGTCGGTGAATGAAGACGGTGACGTCGTCATGTCATGCCGAGCAATTCGTCAACTCGTTGAGGCGCTGAGATCATTTGGGCTCGAACTTCCACCGGTGTTGATCGACGGTTTTGGGGACGGGGATGGCATCAGCCTCATCGACAGCGGAGTTTCGACGGTTGTTGCGGAATCGACCGGTGGGACTGAAGTGGCAGGAATGGGGCCGGTCGGCAATGTACGAGCAGCGGTGAGCGCGGTGCTCGCCGTGTTGAACCGCGACGGCGCAGTAACCGCAGCCGATGCGTTCGCGCCGAGCAAGGTCGTGGCCAGTGACTGACTCGGAACAATCCGCAATTTTTCCCCTTTCCGCCGTCGTATTTCCAGGTACGGCGATACCTCTCAGGCTCTTCGAGGATCGCTACCTCGTCATGATGCGAGATCTCCTCGCTCAGGACTCATCGCTCTCAGTTGCGATATGCCCGATCCTTCGCGGGCGAGAGGTGGGTGGCGGTGACACGCGATCCGACACGGCCACAATGTGCGCGTTGAAAGAGGTGCGGGTTCACGACGATGGCACCTACACCTTGCTTGCGGTCGGCGTGTACCGGGTTCGCGTGGATACTTGGTTACCTGACGATCCATATCCGAAGGGCCTTGTCGTCACGCTCCGTGATGAGGACTACCGCCCAACTGCCGACGACATTTACATAGCGCATGAATTAGCGACGAGTATTCTCAGACGGCTCGGCGCTGACATGCCACTTGAGGCAACAGTTGTGGTCGCCGATCCTGCGATGAGCGCATTTCGAATCGCCTCACTTGTGCCGATCTCGGACCACGATCGGCACCTCATACTTGCTGAGGACAACCCATCTCGCCGATTGCAACTTTGTCGTTCAGCACTTGAGGACCTCGATGCGGCACTCACATTTCGAGGTCGCTGAGTCATCCGCCCGGGTTCTGGTGTTCCATCAAAAATGGCAATGTTTCAAACGGGTGATAGACAGAGAAGGTGCGAGGTAAATCTCAACGGACGCGAGAACGCTCGACAGGTCGAGCCGGATCTGTTGATTCGGTAATCGACGGTGTCGTCACATACGCACGGTCTCAAGTCGTCGATCCGCTGCGCGGTGCCGGACGATGGGTTGCCTGGGGTTTGCTCGGAGGTCTGCTCGTAAGTCTCGGCACCTCGTTCTTGCTCTTGGGCACGCTTCGGCTGGTTCAGACGGAATTCTCGACGTTGTCGGCGCCTGAGTCGCGCCTGTCCTGGATTCCATATTTTGTTGTCGTAGTTGTCGGTGTCATTGCCGTGGTTGTGACATTGAAAAAGATCAATCGAACAGAACTCATGTCAAAGCCAGGCGAGGAGCGAGGAAGATGAACAACGATCAGACGTCTTCGCAGGCTCGTGAAGACCTTGAGGCGACGCTGTCAAATTTTCAAGATGGACTGCGCGGTCAGTTGTCCGACAAACGGCAAACCCTTGCGACGATTGGCATCGTTGCAGTCGCCGTCGTGACAGTGCTGGCCTACGCGCTCGGGCGACGTTCGGGAAAGCGTCGCTCCGCCATCGTCGATATCAGGCGACTGTGAACGTGACGAGCCACCGCTCATCATCGTTGGCTCGACGGGTGCTTCG
This sequence comes from Ilumatobacteraceae bacterium, assembly GCA_023262325.1. GTDB lineage: Bacteria > Actinomycetota > Acidimicrobiia > Acidimicrobiales > Ilumatobacteraceae > Casp-actino5. The sequence goes on from JALRBS010000111.1 coordinate 16,311, forward strand.
GACTGCAGTCAAGAAGGGCCTGTGGGGCGGGAGTGGTCCCTGGAGGGTCGTGGCCGTCGGAGGCCTTCTCGTTCGGACTGTGGTGAGATCCGTTCGCCGCCGTCCCGAGTTGGTGCGCCGAATTCGCGTGCGTCCAGGCGATCGACTCGGCATTTCACTTCGGAAGCGGATGTGACGGTGTTCGTTCGATTGCGGCAGCCGAGCCGAGTGATCGAAGTTCGCGGTGGTCGAACAGCACGTGCGGTTCTCATGGATCTCGAACTCGTCGCCGAGGCGCATCTCGTGATTTGTAACGGCGCTCTCGTGCCTGCTGACACGTATCTTGCCGAAACGGACGAGATTGAAATTCGTCCGGTGATTTCAGGCGGCTGACGATGTCCAAGTGTCGATCGTGTGGTGAGCCTGCGGTTATCGACCTGGCCCGCCACAATGCCAATTTTTGTGCAGAGCACTTTCTTCAGTTGTGTCGTCGGCAGCTTCGAAAGGCGATCGACGAGTTCGAGATGTTTGACGAAAACGACCGAATTCTTGTCGCTGTCTCTGGCGGTAAAGATTCGCTAGCGCTCTGGGACATGCTCATTGATGAGGGATTTCGAGCCGATGGTCTCTATATCGGACTCGGAATCGGCGACTACAGCGATGCGAGTGGTGTCGTCACACGCGCGTTCGCCGAACAACGAGGGCTGACATTGCATGAAGTAGATCTTCGGGAGGCTCACGGTATTGATGTGCCGACTGCGGCGTACCGATCCGGGCGCGCACCGTGTTCGGCGTGCGGGCTGACGAAACGGCATCTCTTTGACGCTGTCGCGAGCGAGTATGGATATGACGTGCTCGCCACTGGCCACAATCTCGACGATGAGGCGGCGGTGCTCTTTGGAAATACGTTGCGCTGGGACGTTGAGTATCTCAGGCGACAGGCGCCGGTTCTTCCTTCGCGAGATGGGTTCGGCAAGAAGGTCAAGCCATTGGTGCGTCTCACCGAACGTGAGATGGCGGCCTGGTGCATTCTGAGGGGCATCGACTACATCGTTGAAGAGTGTCCGATGGCGATTGGGAATCGTCATCTGGGATACAAAACCGCACTGAATGCGATTGAAGAGACCTCCCCTGGAAGCAAGGCGTCCTTCTACCTCGGATTCCTCGAACGGATGCGACCGGTGATTGAGCAGGCCGTCGCGCACGACCCCGCTGTGCCATGTCCTTCCTGCGGTTCGCCGACTGGGCGATCGGGCGAAATCTGTGCGTTCTGTCGACTTGTTGCATCAACTAGTGAAAGTGAGCCGGTTCCAGTGAGAATGTTGCTCGGAAAGCAGGCACGCAACGTGTTTGATGCACAGTGGGGGACGAGCAATGACCGGTGAACGAACTTTCGCCTACGGCGAACGCGTGCTGCTTCTCGATCAGAAGCGTCGGCGCTACCTCATCGAGTTGGCTCAGGGTGGCGAATTTCATAGTCATGCCGGGTTTGTTCCCCACTCTGAGATCATTTCTGTGGTGGAAGGATCGGTTGTACGAAGCACACGTGGTGCTGAGTACACCGCTCTTCGGCCAACCTTGGAGGATTTCGTTCTCGAGATGCCGCGCGGCGCGCAGGTCATCTATCCAAAGGATCTCGCACCGATATGTGTGCTTGCCGACATCGCACCTGGAGTAAAGGTTTTTGAGAGCGGAATTGGATCTGGGGCTCTGTCGATGACGATGCTTCGATGGGGTGCATCAATCGTTGGCTATGAGATACGGGAGGACTTTGCGAATCGTGCCCGCGCCAACGTCACGTCGTTTTTGGGGGAGGAGGTTCTCGACCGTTACGTCGTTCGAATTGCCGACTCGTACGAGGGCATCGCATTGGAAGACGGGCCGTTCGATCGGGTTGTGTTGGATCTTCCTGAGCCTTGGCAAGTTGTTCCGCATGCCGAACATGTGCTTCGCCCCGGCGGGATTCTCGTGGCGTATACGCCATCAATTTTGCAGGCGGCCCGCACACGTGAAACCTTGAAAGGTAGGTGGATTGACACGCGAACGATCGAAGTGCTCCACCGGGGTTGGCATATTGATGGACAGGCCGTCCGACCGGATCACCGCATGGTGGCCCACACTGGATTTCTTACCGTGGGACGATTTTTGGGCAAGGGGCACCGAACGATCGGCGACTCAGTCGATATCGAAGATGAATCAGAGGATCAGGGTTCGATGTAAATGCATTCGCCGGGGCACTCCTCGGCGGACTCAACAACCGAATCCAGCTGGCTGTCAGCGAACTCTGCCATTCCATCGGCACCCTGCGGGTTGCCTTTTGCGGTTGCGTAGACCTTGTCGCCTTCTTTGACGTAAGCAAGTCCGTCGTCGAGAAGGGTGAAGACATCAGGTGCGATTTCCTCGCACAGTCCGTCACCGGTGCAGAGATCCTGGTCAATCCAGACCTTCATTGTCGATCGGGCTCCTTCGTAGTCGTCAATAACAAACCTCTCTGAGTCTACCTGAGGTGTCCTCTGAAGTGCAGATTGTGCGAACCGATGACGGTAAGCGCCGGTGGAATCCTTCGGTGTAGTGTCGTAGAAGGGAGGTAACGCGATGGGCGATGACATCGTTGCGATGAAGGCTCGTGTTGACGAACTCACCGCTGAGGTTGCCTTTCTTCGAGGTCGCCTCGCCGAACCGTCGCCGCGACTTGCATCGCTCGAGTCACGGCTTGTCGATGTTCGATCGGATCTTGCTTCGTCGACCTCACGCAACGAACGATTGAGTGCGGCATTGCGCGAAGCGAAGGAACATATTGAGTCGCTTCGCGAAGAAGTTGCGCGGCTCACCGGTACGCCGAACACCTACGGCGTCGTCCACTCGTGCAACGCAGATGGTTCGATCGACGTGATTTCATCCGGTCGGAAGTATCGAGTGCATGTTGGCGCCGAACTTGACGTACACAATGTTGTTGCAGGGGCAGAGGTCACCCTCAATGATTCGATGATGATCGTCGGAGTTCGTGGGCCCGATCTCGTCGGCGAAATCGGAACTCTACGTGAGCTTCTCGATGATGGCATCCGTGTGGTCGTCACCGCGCGGGCCGATGAGGATCTTGTGTGTGCACTCAGTGATGAACTTCGAGGTACACGACTTCGCATCGGCGATCGTGTTCGCATTGACCACCGCTCCGCGATCGTGCTCGAGGTGCTCGGCCGCCCTGAGGTCGACGATTTACTGCTCGAAGTTGTGCCAGATGTGACGTACGCCGATATCGGTGGTCTCGACGAGCAAATTTCCGCAATTGCAGATGCGGTCGAGTTGCCGTTTCTTCACGCAGATCTCTATGCCGAATATCGACTACCCGCCCCGAAAGGCGTGTTGCTCTACGGCCCACCGGGCTGCGGAAAGACGCTCATCGCCAAGGCGGTAGCGAACAGTCTTGCTCGCAAAGTTGCGGACTCAATCGGTGAGGACAAGGGTCGGAGTTATTTCATCAACATCAAGGGCCCCGAGTTGCTCAACAAATACGTAGGTGAGACGGAGCGACAAATCCGTCTGATCTTTGAACGTGCGCGAGAGAAGAGTGAAGAAGGTTGGCCCGTCATCGTGTTTTTTGACGAAATGGATTCGATGTTCCGTACTCGGGGCACGGGAGTCTCGTCAGATATGGAGTCAACGGTTGTGCCACAGTTGCTCGCTGAGATCGATGGCGTTGAGGGACTTGAGAATGTCATTGTGATTGGCGCAACGAACCGTGAGGATTTGATCGACCCGGCGATCCTTCGACCAGGCCGACTTGATGTGAAGATTCGGGTTGATCGTCCGAATGAGCAGGCAGCCCGCCACGTGTTCGCTCGCTATCTCAATGACGATCTCCCTCTTGCTGACGATGTGCCTGCAGCCGACATGATCGAAAAAGCGGTTGAAGAGATGTACCGCACAGATTCCGCAAACGAATTTCTCGAAGTCACCTATGCGAACGGTGACAAGGAAGTGCTCTATTTCCGAGATTTCGCGTCAGGCGCAATGATCGAGAATGTCGTACGTCGAGCAAAAAAATCCGCGATCAAGCGGCTTCTCGCCGGCGGGGCGAAAGGCATCTCATCCGACGACCTCGTTGCTGCGGTGCGCGATGAATTTCGAGAGCACGAGGATTTGCCAAATACGACGAATCCAGACGATTGGGCGAAGGTTTCAGGTCGCAAGGGTGAGCGGATCACCTTTATTCGGACGCTCGTCGATCGTGCCGAACCGAATTTGTTCGGCGGGCGTGCGATCGAAAGAACTCCTACTGGGCAATATTTGTAGTCGCGATGGCAATACCGAAGGTCTGCGGCCTCGAAACAGAATATGGAATTCTCGTTCGAGGGGCCGAAAACAATCCGGTGACTGCCTCGGCACTGCTCATCAACTCGTACATGGCGTCGATAGGACGTCAGGTGCATTTCGACCCGACATCCGAAACGCCAGCCCAAGACGCCCGCTTCAGCCTCGGCGAAGTCGCTGAGGATTATGACCCTGAGGTCGAGTACATACCGGTCAACGCAGTGCTCGGCAATGGCGCTCGTTATTACGTCGACCACGCGCATCCAGAAATGTCCACTCCCGAAGTGCGCGACGCGCTTGAAGCAGTGACCTGGGATCGTGCGGGAGATGAGATTGTTGCGCGATCGATGGAGGTCGCCTCGCAATCACTTCCCGATGGCGTCGAGCTGCTCATTCACAAGAACAACAGCGATGGCAAGGGCAACTCATACGGCTGCCATGAGAACTATCTCGTCGACCGAACCATTCCGTTCGGCGCAATTATTAAGGCAGTCATGCCACACTTCGTGACCCGCCAGGTGTTCTGTGGTGCCGGAAAAGTCGGCATCGAACGCCCCGGCGTTCCGATAACGACAGGGGAGTACCAGCTCTCGCAGCGAGCCGATTTCTTCGAGGAGGAAGTTGGTCTCGAAACCACCGTTCGTCGACCGATCGTCAATACCCGAGATGAACCGCATGGTGACGCCAGCCGATTCCGCCGACTTCACGTCATCGCCGGCGACGCAAACATGTCAGAGGTCGCAACTTTTCTCAAGGTGGTGACGACCTCAATGATCCTCGCCACTGCAGAGGATCTGGCGTCGACATCGTTTCCCGAGATTGCTCGTCCGGTGCAGGCGATACGAGCGGTCAGTCACGATCCGTCACTGCGCTCGACAATTGAACTCGCCGACGGTCGACGGGCGCGCGCCATCGAAGTTCAATGGGAGCTCTACAGCCTCGTTGAACGGTGGGCCGACAAATTTGGATTAGATGCGGTGGGTGAACGCGCCGGTGCGTTGGGTCTCGCGATGTGGTCGGAGGTGCTCGCTGATCTTGAAACGAATCCGATGCAGGCCGCCGACCGTGTCGACTGGGTAGCAAAGATGCGTTTGCTCGGCGGCTATGCCTCACGTAACGGTCTTCACACCGGTGACCTCAAACTGCGGGCGATCGATTTGCAGTACCACGATCTTCGTCGTGATCGTTGCCTTGCGAGGAGAGTCGGTTTGAAACGACTCATCGACGAGACCGACATCAATGCGGCGATGTTGATCCCTCCAGATTCCACGAGGGCCTACTTTCGGGGACGGTGCGTCGAAAAATTTGGTGATGCGGTGATTGCTGCGAACTGGGATTCGCTTGTTTTCGACCTCGGCATCGACCCACTTCGCCGAGTGCCGATGGATGATCCGTTACGCGGCACTGCCGATCTCGTGGCTAACGTAATTGACGAGAGTTCCACGGTTCTTGAATTGGTGCAGCGCCTCGGCGCCTGACCGAAGTCTGAATACTCGAAAAGGAGTTTCATCGAATGGCTGAGCGGATTCAGCGGACACGAACAGAACGTGATGAAAACGTTGACGAGGCCGAGGAGGTGTCGACGACTGCCGCAACCACTCCAGCAGCGGACGACCTTGACGACCTGCTCGACGAGATCGATGAAATCCTTGAAGAGAATGCCGAGGAGTTCGTGAAGTCGTACGTGCAGAAGGGCGGCGAGTGACGTGGCAATGCCGGTCTTTCAGCCTCAAAACGACCCTGGCGCAAATTTTCCGCTTCTACTCGCTCGTGCCGGCCTCGTACCTGACGACAGTTTCGAAGGGTCGGTTCCGCCCTCCCCACACGCGACGACCTGCGTCGCGTTGCGCTACGACAATGGTGTTGTCATGGCGGGCGATCGACGGGCGACGTCAGGAAATTTGATCTCGCACCGAACGATGGAAAAGGTCGTGGAAGCGGATCGTTACTCGGGTGTTGCTATTGCGGGGGCGGCAGGACCTGCGATTGAGATGATCAGACTCTTTCAGGTGCAGCTCGAGTATTACGAAAAAGTTCAGGGACGCTCCTTGAGTCTTGAAGGCAAGGCGAATCAACTGTCGGCAATGGTGCGCGGAAACCTTCCGGCTGCGATGCAGGGCATGGGCGTCGTGCCGATCTTTGCGGGGTACGACACCGCGCGCGAGGTCGGACGCCTGTGGGCGTACGACATGCTCGGCGGTCGTTACGAAGAGCGCGAACACGTTGCGACGGGCTCCGGATCACTTCACGCTGGAACGGTGATCAAAGTCGGTTACCGCGCAGACCTCTCTCGCGATGACGCGGTGATGCTGGTGTCGCGGAGCCTCTGGGAGGCGGCAGACGCCGATTCTGCGACCGGTGGTCCCGACGTCTTGCGCGGCATTTATCCGATTGTGGCGACGATCGATGCCGATGGCTGGAACCTTGTCGGTGATGCCGAGTTGGCGGGAGTCTTTGAGAGTATCCGTTCGCTTGTCACGAGAGGCAGTGCGACATGAGCATGCCGTATTACGTCGCGCCTGAACAAGCGATGAAGGATCGCGCTGACTTTGCGCGCAAAGGAATTGCGCGTGGTCGCGCGCTTGTTGCAATTCGATACATCGACGGTGTTGTCATCGTCGCCGAAAATGCGTCGCAGTCGTTACGGAAGGTGAGTGAGATTTACGACCGGATCGCGTTCGCTGGGGTCGGCAAGTACAACGAATTTGATCAGTTACGAGTCGCGGGAATACGTGCAGCGGAACTTACCGGCTATCAATATTCACGGGACGATGTCGATGCTCGAAGTCTTGCCAATGACTACGCGCAATTGCTTGGAAACTCCTTCACGCACGGCATGAAGCCAATGGAGGTCGAAATTCTTGTCGCCGAGGTAGGCGGCGATGGCTCACAGGATGAGATGTTCCACATCATGTATGACGGCACGGTCATCGATCGACCCAATGTGTGTGCGCTCGGAGGGGAGTCCGAGGCCATACAGACGAGATTGGCGTCAGAATTTCGCGATGCAATGAGCCTTGCGGAAGCGTTGAAACTCGGCGTAAACGCCCTTTCGGGTGCCGATCGAGCACTCGACGCACAATCGCTTGAAGTGGCGGTACTCGCCCGAGGCGATCGACGACGATGCTTTCAGCGTGTCGGCCGCGACGATGTCGCATCGATGATTGCGGGTTGACGCAAGTGGTGGCGATCGACCTCAACAGTGATCTTGGCGAGGGCTATGGAAATTGGGTTGCTGGCGATGATGAGGCAATGCTCGGTCTCGTCTCTAGTGCAAACATTGCCTGCGGCTTTCACGCTGGCGACCCGAGCACGCTGAGGGCCGTGTGTGCTGCTGCGGTGACACATCACGTGCAAATTGGGGCACAAGTCTCGTTCCCAGATCTCGCTGGATTTGGTCGGCGCCATATGGATATCGCACCGACCGAACTCACCGACATTGTGCTCTACCAGCTTGGGGCCCTTGATGCGTTCGCACAGGTCGCCGGTTCGGAAGTCTCGTATGTGAAACCTCACGGGGCGCTGTATCACGCAGCGTGCGCAGATCCGATCGTTGCGGCCGCTGTTGTCGAGGCGGTCGCGCAATACGACCCATCGATGGCCGTGCTCGGTTTGCCTGGTTCGGCGTTGCTCGTCGCAGCGGACGACGCAGGACTCGACATTGCTGGTGAGGGCTTCGCTGATCGGGCGTACATGGATGACGGCACACTTGTTCCGCGGGGCATCGACGGCGCTGTACTCACCGATCCCGATGCGATCGCAGCACGCGCGCTTCGGATGGTGGTCGACGGAGTCGTTACAACCTTGAGCGGTCGAGAGGTCGCGGTGCCGATCAAGTCGCTCTGTGTGCACGGGGACACGCCAGGAGCGGTTCAGATAGCGGCGGCGATTCGGCAACAACTTGAGGCTGCCGGCATCGGAATTTACGCGTTCACGTGATTGACGTGAGACCCTTTGATGTTTCGCGTATGGGTCCTGAGGCGCTCCTGATCTCATGTGCAGAGGGCGCCAGTGCGCTGATCGCAGAACAACTTCGCGCTGAATTCGGTGAGGACGCGCTCGACATTGTTCCTGCAGCGTCGACCGTCATGTTTCGTGCCCGCCGGCGCGAGGTCATCAATGAAGAATTCACCGACCGTGTTCGAATCGCAGCACAGTTCGCAACCCAGCATGAGCATTCCCCGACAGCTGAGGTGATTGACATTCCGGTTACCTACGACGGCCCCGATCTCGACGATGTTGCAGGGACGCTGCACCTGTCCGTAGAAGAGGTGGTCGCTGCCCATGTGTCAGCGACCTACGTCGTTGCCTTCTGCGGGTTTGCACCTGGCTTCGCGTATTTGACGGGACTTGACCCTCGGTTGCACCTGCCTCGCCGATCGACACCCCGAACTCGAGTGCCAGCAGGGTCGGTATCGATTGCCGCTCATTACAGTGCGGTGTACCCGAGCCCATCACCCGGTGGTTGGCATCTTCTGGGTACCACTGATGTGGTGCTATGGGACGAGCATCGTGCGAATCCAGCTCTCCTCACTCCTGGTGCCGAAGTGAGGTTCAGACGCGTATGACTGGCGTACTTCGAATAGTGAGTCCGGGGGTTGCGACAACAGTTCAAGACGCTGGACGATTTGGGTTTGCGCATCTCGGTCTCGGTTCCGCAGGATTCGTTGATCGGGATGAAGTGGCACGGCTCAATCGTGCAGTCGGCAATGAACCGAATGCGGCCGTGATTGAATCTGCGGGCGGCTGTGTCATCGAGGTTGAGTCAACGATGCTCTGTGCGGCGAGCGGCTGGGTAGCACCGCGAGTCCTCGCGGAAGGCGAACGTTTCGAAGTCCGACCGGCACGCGGGCGCCAATGGGCCTATGTTGCGCTGAGTGGTGGAGTCGATGGCGATGCTCGACTCGGCTCGTTAAGTGCTGACTCGATGGCATTACTGAATCCGGTTCCGCTTGAAACCGGAACACGTATTGCGACGAAGGCGGTCACCGCCGACGTCCCCGCCGATGTTGTTGTTCCGAGCAGAGAGGTTTCATTGATACGGCTGTGGCCGGGTCCTCAACCAGAACGACTCGGGGCGACTGTCCTGTCGCAACTCACCTCCCAGACGTGGACGATTCGTGAGAATTCGCGCGTCGGTGTCCGACTCGGGGGACACGCGTTGACGGACCTTCTTGATGGGGGATTGGCATCCTCCGAACCGATGATCGTTGGTGCAATCCAGCTGCCGCCGGACGGCATGCCGATCATTCTCAGCCGAGACCACCCGGTGACCGGTGGTTACCCGATCGCCGCAGTCATCGAGCCACTCGACCTATCGGCTGTACTCGGACGGGCGTACGGGGAGTCCGTTCGATTCACGATGGCGTGACCGACGGTCGGTCGGTCGTGGCTCGCTAGCGTAGATATATGGAGCGACGTATCTACGGTCTCGAAACCGAGTACGGAATTACGTGCACGCTCCGCGGTCAGCGACGTCTTACGCCTGATGAGGTTGCGCGTTACTTGTTTCGCACCGTTGTTGCGTGGGGCAGGTCCTCAAATGTCTTTCTTGGTAACGGGGCTCGGTTGTATCTCGACGTTGGCTCGCATCCCGAGTACGCAACCCCAGAGTGTGATTCGCTCATCGACGTTGTGACCCACGATAGAGCGGGCGAGCGAATGATGGAGTCGCTCGCTATTGCTGCAGAGGAACGCCTTGCCGAGGAGTCTGTACGGGGCACGGTGTACGTGTTCAAGAACAACACCGACTCGGCAGGCAATTCGTACGGGTGTCATGAGAACTACCTCACGAGACGCACGGATGATCCGACTGCCTACGGCTCAAATCTCATTCCGTTTCTCATCTCGCGGCAGATTTATTCTGGCGCTGGCAAGGTTTTGAACACCGCCCGTGGGTCGCTCTTCGCGCTGTCACAGCGCGCTGACCACATCTGGGAGGGCGTCAGCTCAGCGACCACACGAAGTCGCCCGATCATCAACACTCGCGATGAGCCACACGCGGATGCCGAGCAGTATCGACGACTCCATGTCATCGTCGGCGACTCGAATATGAGCGAATATGCGACGTTCCTCAAAGTTGGTGTCGTTGCTTGTGTGCTGAGAATGCTTGAGGATCCGTCGGTAAAACTGCGTGATTTCACCCTCGAGAACCCGATTCGCGCGATTCGAGAGATCAGTCACGACATGACCTGTCGCCAACGCGTGCACCTCGCGAGCGGACGAGAAGTGAGTGCCCTCGATATTCAACGCGAGTACCTCGCTGCTGCGTTGCACTACGCAGATACACGTGGATTTACCGACGAAGAACGCCTTGCACTGTCGATGTGGGAACACTGCGTGACAACTATTGAGCGAGACCCCCTCGACCTACGAACAGAAGTTGACTGGGTGATGAAGTTTCATCTCATCGAGGCGTATCGAGAGCGCCACGGGCTTGAGTTTGACGATCCCCAGGTGCATCTTCTCGATCTGCAGTATCACGACATCTCGCAAGACCGAGGAGTGTTTTACCGACTCGAAGGTCGAGGTCGCGCGCAGCGCATGTGTGAGGACTCGCGCATTGATCGCGCGCGTGAAACGCCGCCTGAAACAACGAGGGCTCATCTGCGTGGTCGTTTTCTGCAACGTGCTCGTGAACGTCACCGTGATGTCACCGTTGACTGGGTTCACCTCAAGGTGAACGATCAGGCCCAACGAACGGTGCTGTGCAAAGACCCATTTGCAAGTGAGGACGAACGGGTTGACCGCCTCATCGAGCAATTGTGACCACGGAGACGTGACCGATGGCTGTACCGTGGCGCGTGTATGCCAATGGATACCGAATTTGACGATGTTGAGCGTACGGGACTCGACCCGTCGCTTGCAGTTCGTGGCATCGCATCACTCGGCCGAGGCGCGAAGGCGTTCTTCGATTGGGCGCTTGTCGTCGTCATCGCGCTTGCGGTAGCGCTTGGAGTTCGGACATTTCTCCTTGCGCATTTCGTCGTTGAAGGATCTTCGATGTACTCGACGATGGAAACTGGGGATCGAGTGTTTGTCAACAAAATGTCGTATCGACTTCACGATCCAAACCGGGGAGATGTTGTCGTGCTGCACGAAATTCGTGGAACCTCAGAGCGTGACCTCATTAAGCGCGTCATCGCAATCGGTGGTGAAGAAGTCGAGATGAAGAGCTGTGAGGTTCGAGTTGACGGCCAACTCATGTTGGAGCCGTACCTTGACCCAACCGTCGTCACGCCGGGGAACTGTGGAGGGGATTTTGGGCCGGTCGTCGTTCCGGCTGACACGGTCTTCGTCATGGGGGATAATCGCGCTGGTTCGCAGGATTCTCGAGCGCTTGGACCGATTCCGCTGGAGGACATTGTCGGCCGAGCGTTTGTTATTTTCTGGCCACGTGCCGACTGGAAGTGGCTCTAGCTCAGGTGTAGTTCCACCTGCGCTGCGTCGACCATGCGATCGACATGGTCGCTATACACCGCATCAACACCCATACGCAGCGCTGGGCGTAGTTCGTGTTCGTGTTGCAAATTCCACGAGAACGCGTGAAGGCCAAATCGGTGAACGAGGGTAACGAGACCACCGTTCCAGTCGTCACCACGCATATTGAGCGCCCGAACGCCATGTGAGGAGAGGCGGGCGGCACGCGTTTCCACGCCCTCGGCGATGCTGCCGAGCCGAACAGAATTGACGAGATTTGTTCGCGGCATCATTGGAGTCGATTCGATGAGCAGGTCAAGTGATGGATGGCACAACCATGAGCGCTCTGCGACAGCGCCGGGCGCTCCGGCAAGCAAGTCATAGGTGGGTCTCAATGCCTCGATGTTCTTGATATCGATTGAAAGGTGTATGTCGGAGCGCTGTGAAACAAGATCGATGAGGTCGGTGAGGCGGGGGATGTGCGGAGGCAGATGTTTGGCGTCGAGATCTTCGATTCGCTTTGAGCGCAGTGGTCCGAGTTGAACCTTTCCGTCGTGATCGAGCACGACGACACCATCCCTGGTGATCCACGCGTCGGTCTCTAATCCGGTCGCGCCAAGCCGCAATGCAAGCGTGAAGGCCTCCATCGTGTTTTCTGGCGCATGTGCACGGGCGCCACGGTGGGCAAACAGGTGAGTGTGACCAGTGAGGCTTGGAAGTCGCTGCTGCTCCACCCTCGCCATCGTGCCACGACCGTAGACTTTCGTGTGTGTTCAACCTGCAGGGTGGAGAGCTCATCATTGTTGCATTGCTCGCCCTTGTCGTTCTCGGGCCCGAAAAGCTGCCTGAAGCCGCCCGTTGGATTGGCCGGATGTACGCGCAGTTGAAGCGAATGGGGGACGGATTCGCGCAGGAGGTTCGATCGTCAATCGATGAGCCGATGAGGGAGGTTCGGGGATTGGCCGATGACCTTCGCGATTCGCTGCACGATCTCGCTGTGGCTGAACCGTCGATCGAAGTGGATGGGGGCGTCCTCGACACGAATGACGAAACCCCCGAATCGGAAGTCGACTAACGGTATGACTGGATCCGCTGATACAGCGAAACCTCGTGCCGACGGAACGATGGCGCTCATGGACCACCTTCGCGAGTTGCGCACTCGCATCATTCGTTCCGCACTTGCTATTGCAGCCGGGGCGATCGTTGTTGGTATCGCGTACGACTGGGTGCTCGATCTGTTGCTGGAGCCGTATCTCGCACTCTGTCGTCGTCGTGAGGCGGGATTCTGTGGATTGTCATATAGCGAGTCGCTCGATCGAGTGAGTTTGTTCACGATGGATCCCGTTGAGGGTTTCACCACTCGTATGCGAATTGCGACCTATGGCGGACTTGTTCTTGGATCACCAGTGGTCCTCTGGCAAATCTGGCGGTTCATCGTGCCTGCGATGCACAGGAATGAACGCCGTTACGCGATCGGGTTCCTCGTGTCGAGTGTCGGACTATTCGTTGCGGGGGGTCTGCTCGCATTCAGCACACTTGAGCGAGCGATCGAGTTTCTCATCGACTGGTCAGGTGAAGGCGTAGATCAGGTGTTTCGCGTGAGTGCGTATATTCGCCTCGTCACACTGATGGTTGTCGCATTCGGTATCGGGTTCACCGTGCCGGTATTGCTCGTGTTCTTACAACTCATCGGTGTGATCTCGCCTCGATCACTGATGCGCGCCTGGAGATACGCGGTCGTCGGCATCGTCTTTCTCGCAGCAGCGATTACTCCGTCCGGTGATCCGGTGTCATTACTGAGTCTGAGCGTGCCTATGGTTGCGCTGTATTTCGCAGCAATCGGAGTCGGCACATTGCTGACGCGACGTCGACGTCGACGCGAGGTAAGGGATTGACGCGGGACTCGAATTCTCATGTGCGTGAGTTATTTACGGCAAGAATTCCGTTTGAACTAGACCGCTTTCAGATTGAAAGTTTTGACGCGATCGATCGAGGGGAGCATGTTGTCGTCGCCGCCCCAACAGGCAGCGGAAAGACACTTGTCGCCGAGTACGGCGTTGCACGAGCGCTTGGCGCCGGTCGACGAGCCTTTTACACAGCGCCAATTAAGGCGCTGTCGAATCAGAAGTTTCGTGATCTCACTTCCCAACACGGCGCCTCCTCTGTAGGTCTCCTCACCGGTGACGTCGCGACGAATGCGGACGCGCCGGTTGTTGTCATGACGACCGAGGTGCTGAGAAATATGCTCTACGCAGGTTCGCGGGCGATCGATGAACTCGATGTTGTCGTTCTCGACGAGGTCCATTTTCTCCAAGATGCCTATCGAGGTCCGGTGTGGGAAGAAGTCATCATCCACTTGCCGGCTCGTATTCAACTTGTTTGTCTTTCGGCCACGGTGAGTAACGCCGATCAGCTCGCGGCATGGATGACGACGGTGCGCGGCCGAACGCAAGTCGTTACAGAAACGAGACGTCCGGTCGAACTCGAAAATCATTATCTCGTTGAAGACCTGACGAACGATCGTCTTCAGATGATGCCGACACTCGTTGGCGGCACGATGAACCGGGACGCGCTGAAACTCGATGAGTCGGGCGCGCAGCGCCGCGTGCACGGGCGCCCGGGTGGTCGATCCCGCGGGGTGGGTGGATCTCGGCGTCTCGCAACACCACGAAGGGTCGATGTCATCGATGCGCTCGACGAACGCGACATGTTGCCGGCGATTTATTTCATCTTCAGCCGAAATCAGTGCGACGAGGCCGCTCGAATGTGTCTCGCCACGCGCGGTTCGGTTGCCGACTCTGAGCGCCTGGCGAGAATTGTCGCCATCTCGAATGACCGCCTTGCAGAACTTCACGATGACGACTTTGATGCGTTGAATGGTGAGGAGTTTCTCGCCCAACTGCACGCAGGAGTCGCATCGCATCACGCCGGTTTGCTGCCTGCGTTCAAAGAAGTTGTGGAGCAGTGTTTCGCTGAGGGGCTTCTCGACGTGGTGTTTGCTACCGAGACCCTTGCTGTTGGGATCAACATGCCGGCGCGCTCGGTCGTCGTGGAGAAGACGACGAAGTACAACGGCGATCATCACGTGTCACTGTCCCCAGGTGAATTCACCCAGTTGACCGGGCGGGCTGGACGTCGCGGAATCGACGAACGTGGGCACGCAGTCGTGCTGTGGAGTCCGTTCGTGCGATTCCCGCAGGTAGCAGAACTTGTGGGAAGTGGGACCTACAACCTTCGTTCCGTATTTCGGCCAACGTTCAATATGGTGGCGAACCTCATCTCGCAGTACGACAGGAATGAAGCACGCGAATTGCTCACGATGTCGTTCGCACAATTTCAGCGGGATGAAGAAGTTGTTCGGCTGCAGGCGAGGGCGGCGCGGCGGCGAACCGAATTGAATGACAAGAGACAGCAAGCGGCGAGCCCATTCGGCGACATTGAGGACTATCGACGATCTATGTCGCAGGGTTCGTCGGCTGCTGGCGAAACAGACCATTTTTCCTCATTGCGTCCTGGCGATGTCATTCACGGCAAACTTGGCAGTTACCGGGGTCCGCTCGCAGTTGTCGCGACGGCGAGTCGCACCTCGGGGACACGACTAACGGTCGTCGCCGCGACTGGTCGGCTGGGAACGTTGACCGCCGCCGATCTTGACGACGAACCGAATGTGGTTGGCAGGGTCGAATTGCCCGGTGCGTATAGTCCGCATCGACGTGACTATCGGTCAGAGGTGGCACGCCGATTGAAAGGAGCACGTCTTCGACCTGCAGGGAGCAGACGTCGCGCACACAACGAGTACACACGGCCCGTGGTGCATCCCGTTGAAGACGACCCGATGCTCGCCGAGCGACTCAACTTCGCCAAGGAAGCGGACCGTCGTGCGATCGAACTTGATCGACTCGAACGAGATATCGATGCTCGCCAAGGCTCGTTAGCACGAGACTTCGACGGCGTGACGAAGGTCATGGCGGCACTCAATCTCGTGGACGTGCAGCGTTGGGGGCTCACCGACGATGGGCAGCTGCTCTCGCATATTTTTCACGAGTGTGATCTACTCGTTACCTGCGCGCTTCGCGATGGCCTTTTCGATGAACTCGAACCCCCGGAATTTGCAGCACTCGTGTCAACGGTCGTCTACGAGTACCGCGGTCCGGATGACCCACCCCCGCCGTGGTACCCAACTCCGCGAGTTCGTGAACGTGCGCGCGATCTACTGTTGCTGAGTAGGACCCTCAATGTGATGCAACGCGATAACGGAATTGGTGAACACCGTGAGCCCGATCCTGGCTTCATTGCTGAGGCACACGCGTGGTGCGCGGGCGCCGAGCTTGCTGAACTCGTCACCAGCGGGGGACTTCCCGGTGGCGACATCATTCGAAATCTGCGACAGGTCATCGATCT
Organism: Ilumatobacteraceae bacterium; assembly: GCA_023262325.1. Taxonomy (GTDB): domain Bacteria; phylum Actinomycetota; class Acidimicrobiia; order Acidimicrobiales; family Ilumatobacteraceae; genus Casp-actino5. The sequence goes on from JALRBS010000111.1 coordinate 32,421, forward strand.
CTGCAAGCAGATATCTGATCACGCACCGCTCCCCGAAACCAGAGC
>JALRBS010000127.1 GCA_023262325.1 Ilumatobacteraceae bacterium
CACCACCACGATCCGGCATCTCACCCTGGGTCACCGTCACATTCAACGCCACCGCCGACACACCAGAAGACGGCACACCAGCAACACCAGTCACCTGCAACACCCGCGCTTCACCAGTGCCATCCAACGCACCAACCTTGCCGCCAGAACGCGTATCTAAGATCCGCTGCTGCTCGACCGGCGAAAAGGGAAGCGACACAAAATCAGCCGACAGTTCAAGAATTCCAGTGTCGCTTTCCCATCCTCCAACCTGAATGTGATAGGTCGTGCCGAGAGTTGCATCAAATGAAAGTTCTGAAAAGACATTGACGTCGGGTACTGAGTCGTCGTTACACGCGAGACCTATGAGGGCGTCAACTGAGTCACCGCTATAGACCCCGATCACCGTGTCAAATGTGCTGCCGACCGAAGACAACGAAAGGGTGCCATTGAGTGGAGCGGTCCATGAGTACCAGACGCTTGCTCCGAACCGAGTCGCGCACTCAGGTGTCGGCTCGCCGGTCTCGATCGTTGCATTCAACGTGCTCGTCTCATCGACGAAACTCCCCTCATCATCGAGAACGATGAGATGCGCTTCGCCGAAGTTGTCATGATCGGCAGGGATCGCGTGAAACTCCGCTGTCACAGCCACTGAATCATCCACAACCATCACTGTGCAGATGTCGCCGTCGACAGCATCGCATCCGGTCCAAGCAACAAATTCGGAACCGATGTCGGCGGTCGCAGTGAGTTCGTATGTCGTCGTGGCAGTCACCGTCACGACGCATGTGGCTCCACAGTCGATGCCCGACGGCTCGGACAGGACAGTGCCAAGTCCATCCCCGTTGGTGTCGACTTCGAGTAACGGCGGCAACAGAATGTTGGCTGCGTCGTGAATGGCGATGCGCGGGATCGAAAACCCGAGGTCGCCTGATGACTCTCGAACATCGATGCCGACACCGATCGTCTGAAGGCTGAGCAACATTTCCTGCGGCGTTGCATCTGGTCGTTTTTCGCGCAATAACGCCAACGCCCCCGCGACGTGTGGCGTCGCCATCGAGGTGCCGCTGAAGCTTCGGTAGGACGAATTTGGGTATGCAGAGAGCACCCCCGACCCCGGGGCGTAGAGATCGACCAGGCCTTCCGCGGTATTCGTGTACCACGCAACCTGATCCCCAATCGTCGTCGCTCCGACCGCAACCGCATCCGGTATGCAGGCTGGCGCCGAAATTGCTCCTGTTGTTCCGTCGTTACCTGATGCGATGACAGTGGAGATACCAAGTTCTTTCAGTCGACCAATTTGCTGTGCCAACACCTGCCCGGGGCACGACCCGTATAAGCCCCCGCCGAGACTCATGTTCACCGACGCAATGTCGAATGCAGTCGATAGTGCTTCAACCCGCTCAAGTGCGAGCAACTGGTCGCTGAGGTAACTCAAAGCACACGGATAGGAGCCACCGCACGGGTCGTACGAACCGAACCGCTGCCCAAATTCGGTGAACACGGCGAAGGCAAGAATGTCGGCATCTGGTGCAACCCCACGAATGGCTGTTCCGCCGGCAGACCATGTACCGCCGGCAGCAATTCCGGCGACATGCGTTCCGTGTCCACAGCCCGCGACGGAGGTTGGGCAGTCCATTGCGACACCCTCGCCCGTCACGCTCGATGCTTCATTGGGGCACATCGATGTTTCACCCCACCACCATTCGGCGGACGAGTAACACCCTTCGCTCACGACCCGGCTGCCATCGGCGCCATCCGAGAACATCGGATGGTTCCGGTCAACGCCTGTGTCGATGATCGCAATCGCCTGGCCGTCGCCGGTGTACCCGCTCGTCCACATGTCGTCCGCCTGAACATGTGACGCGGTTTCGTTGAGTTCGACGCGCATCGGAAGGTCGCGTTCGATCGATGCGACGAGTGGATTCCGTTGCAATGCCGCCAACCCCGCATCGTCCGTCGACAACGACATTGCAGGCAACGAGGTAAATCGATGTAACACGGTCGATGAGGTCCCGGCTAACGATCGTTCGATCGAGTTTTGATCGCGGGTGATCGCCATTCGCCGGTTGACGACCTGCTGCCAACTTGTTGTCGTCACCAAACTGTCGACGTTGGTTGCAAGCTGAATGATGACGCGGATTGGGCCCGCCTCGTCTTTGGTTGTCGCCTCAGCATCGGTCGGCGCAAGTGGAGCGACTGTTGCTGCCGAGACGTTCTTCGGCAACGCGAAGCACCCGACGAGTAGAGCCGTCAGCAACACAGATGAGCGCAGTTTCGTTGACATCGTTCGAACTCCATCAGGCTACGGCGAGGTCGTTCTGCGTATCGACGCTCGACGTGTCGCTTGGTTCAGAAGGTGGGCGTCATCCATCGAGCGTGCCTGCGTCGTAATCTCGAACTGTGGGAATTCGACCTTGGCAGTTCGCTCCTGGCATAGGACAAGTCGCAACCGCCCACCATGCAGCCGATCCGGTCTATCTGTCGGCGTCAGATGCGATCGGTGAGTCAAACCTCCTCCACCGAAAACACTGGGAGTGGGTGTTTACCCACGCCACCGCTGACCGTCTCAACCTGCTCGAGGCCGGCAGGTCTGCGCTCGGGTTCGGCGTTGGAACGGAACCGCTCGTGTCAGCATTTGCCGCTCGTGGTGTCGAGATTCTCGCAACCGACCAGCCCGAAGATCAGGCCGGTGACTGGGCGACGACCGGACAACACTCAACAGACCTTCGTGACCTTTGGCGTCCAACAATCTGCGATGAGGAGGTGTTTGCTCGAGCAGTCTCATTCCGGCCAGTCGATATGACCTCGCTTCCTTCGGATCTTGGCGAATTCGACCTCGTGTGGTCATCGTGTTGCTTTGAGCATCTTGGTTCGCCTCAGGCTGGCATCGAATTTGTTCGCAATTCGATGCGGCACGTCGCGCCTGGTGGCGCGGCAATTCACACCACCGAATTCGACACAACTCGACTGAAGGGTTTGCTGGAGATTGGTGACGTTGGGCGTGGCACGTACGCCTGCTTCTATCGACGGCGTGACTTGAAAAAACTCGTCTCGACGCTGCGGTCTGAGGGTTTTGAGGTGGAGGTTGACTGGCGGGTAAGTCGTCGTCATCCAGCGGAGCGCCAAGTCGACCGACCGCCGTATAGCCATTCACCACATATGCGTGTTGAGGTTGAGGGCCGCATCGTCACCTCGATAGGGCTTGTCGTTACACGTCCAGTTACGACGACGTAACGATTTCGAGCCCGCTCGCGGCGTAGCGCTTTTGAAGCGGCCAGATCGACATTGATTCGGGAACGATCGCGGTGTAACGATTCCGCGGATCGACTGCCGCTGCACGTGCGAATTCGTCAATCGTTTCCGTCGTCACGTGCTCGACATGATGCATCGAACACAGATGATCTCGCACGCGTCGA
>JALRBS010000136.1 GCA_023262325.1 Ilumatobacteraceae bacterium
CCAAACGGAGCGTTCACGCAACAACTTCAAAATCGGCCCCGAAGGCAGCATGCCCAAGGAAATCATCCACGCATTTGGCTACTTAAAGAAAGCTGCGGCCTTGACCAATGCCGACCTGGCCGGTGATACCAACCATTGGAATCGAGTCCATATAGGCGTCCATCAACGGGGTCACAAGGTTTGTTGCCGCCGGACCAGAGGTGACCATTGCAACGCCAGGTCGACCGGTCACATGCGCGTATCCCTCTGCCATATGGCCGGCGCCCTGTTCGTGGCGAACGAGCACGTGCCGAATCGATGATTCAAGCAACGGGTCATACGCCGGCAGGATGCATCCTCCGGGAAGGCCAAAAATTGTGTCTACTTGCTCCATCTCGAGCGCCTTGATGAGAGCCTGGGCCCCGGTCATTCGGTTGGAGTTGGTACTCATGTCATCTCCTGGTGTGGGCAGTGGGGGTTGATTTCAGTGGGCGGATACGGTGAAAAACGGAACGACCCCCCGATCACGGGAGGTCGGTGCGCACGCGGGTTGAGGTCCGGTGCGCTACCGGATACCTACTACAAGGCCAAGAAGGGCGCGTGCCTTTGCATGCATCGCTCATAGTGTGCCAGCGTTCTCCCCAGAACGCAAACCTGTTGATATGCCAGACCTACCCGACGATCACCCGGTGCACCCGAACATCGTGATCTTCAACAGGCAGGCTGCCGAGAACCTGCTCCTCGAAACACACGCCAACAATGAGCACCGAACTCGGAATCGCCGCAAGAAAACGGTCATACCACCCGCCACCTTGGCCGAGACGGTCTCCGGCAGCGGTAAACGCGACCCCAGGAGCCACGACAACGTCGACCTGGATGGAACCGAGATCATCTTCTGGAACTACCACTGAAATTGCATTCGACCAGCACCACGCAGCGAGTCGACTGAGATCTGGCTCACCGTGAATCGCTGAATACAGCATGACAACGTGTGCGTCACGCTGGGCAATGAGCGCTTTCAGTTGCTCAACAATGGTCTGCGAACGAGCCGTAATGTCATCGCTCGAAAGCGCACGGCGCCACTCACGAAGACGTCGCCGAAGCACCGCCTTCGATTCGGTTGCCGCCATCACCTCATCGTACGAGCACGGGCTCCTCGCCACCGGCGCCGACGCCCTAGTCTCGCGACGTGACTGCAATTGACCCAAAAGAGTTTCGTAACGTCCTTGGACACTTTCCAACCGGTGTCACCATCGTGACGAGCGTCGTCGACGGCGAACCGCTTGGGCTCACGATCGGATCATTCACTTCGGTATCTCTCGACCCGCCGATGGTTGGATTTCTCCCGGGCACCTCCTCAGCGACTTGGGCAGCGATGCAATCTTCAGGTTCATTCTGTGTGAACGTGCTCGGCACGAATCAGGCCGACGAGTGTTGGACGTTTGCAAAGCCGACAGAGGGATCCCGCTTCGACGGCGTCGCCTGGCACCCGAGCGGCACAGGATCACCGATTCTCGACGCGTCACTCGCGTGGATCGACTGCACGATTCACGAGGTCTACGAAATGGGTGATCACCTCTTCGTTCTCGGCAATGTCACAGAGTTGAGCGCCGCCGAAGGAGAACCGCTGCTGTTCTTTAAAGGTTCACTCGGCACATTTAGCAAGCAATGAAATCGACACGATCGTTAACGGCAGGCCTGCTCGACGTCGCTGTCATCGCCCTCTTCGTCGCATTGGGACGCGCCGAACACGACAGTTCGCGCGGTCTCGCCGCATTCGCGATCACGGTGATCCCATTCCTCATAGCGCTCGTCACAACACGAGTCGTGCCGGTGGTTCGATCTCAACCGAGCGCGCTCACTTCGGGTGTGTGCACGTGGATCATCACCATCACCGTCGGCATGGCGCTTCGAAGGTTGCTCTTCAGCGATGGCATCGCCATCGCGTTCATCATTGTTGCGACGCTATTTAACGGTGCAGGGATGCTTGGCTGGCGACTGGTGAACCAGACCGTGTTCTCGCGAAGTTCCCGCGCCTAAGGCGTACACCGACCTCGACTGCGCCGTGCACTCACACGAGATTCGTGATTGCGCCTTTTTCGGCACCTTGCGCAAGGCGGGCGTATTTGCCGAGCACACCTGAGGTGTACCGGGGTGGATTTGGCGTCCAACCTTCACGTCGTTTCGCAAGTTCCGTCTCATCAACGAGCAGATCAAGTGACAGGGTCGGCACATCGATACGAATGATGTCACCGTCACGGACGAACGCGATCGGTCCGCCGTCGACCGCCTCAGGCGACACGTGACCAATACAGAATCCCCACGTTCCACCCGAGAATCGCCCATCGGTGATGAGTGCACAATCAGCCCCACGACCGACACCTTTCAACGCACCGGTGATCGCAAGCATCTCCCGCATTCCTGGACCACCCTTAGGCCCCTCATATCGAATCACGATGACGGTGCCGGGCTCAATTTCTCCACCCATCACTGCGGCCATCGCGCCGTCCTCACCGTCAAACACACGAGCGGTGCCTTCAAAGGTGCGTTGTTCGGGCGTCAATCCGGCGACTTTTACGACCGAACCCTGGGGTGCAAGTGACCCGGTGAGGATATTGAGCCCGCCTTCCGCGTTGATCGGTTGCGAAATCGGATACACCACGGTGCCGTCCGGCGCTGGTGGATCGATGTCAGCGAGGTTTTCCGCCATTGTCTTTCCCGTCACGGTCATTTCGTCACCGTGCAAGAGCCCCTCTTCGAGGAGGTGTTTCAAGACAACCGGAACGCCACCGATGCGATCGAGATCGGTCATGTGGAACTTGCCACCAGGTTTCATGTCGGCAAAATGCGGCACTCTGGCCGCAATTCGGTTGAAGTCCGCGAGTTCGAGATCCACTCCGGCTTCATTCGCTATCGCAAGGAGATGCAACACAGCGTTCGTGGAACCACCAACCGCGTTTGCGAGCGCAATCGCGTTCTCAAATGCACCTTTCGTCAAAATGTCATGCGGACGAATCCCCGAACGAAGCATGCCGAGCACGGCCTCACCCGCTCGACGGGCATCATCCTCCCGACGTCGATCCACCGCAGGCGGCGACGCAGAACCTGGCAAACTCAAACCAAGCGCCTCGCCAATGGACGACATCGTGTTCGCCGTGAACATGCCGCCGCAGGCCCCTTCGCCTGGGCAAGCGTTGGATTCGATCGCGTGAAGTTCGGCTTCGGTGATCGTTCCAGCGGCGCAGGCCCCAATCGCTTCGAAGACGCTCGTGACATCGAGCGCCTTCCCGTTGAGATAGCCGGGCAGTGTTGATCCGTTGTACACAAAGATGCCGGGAAGGTCGAGACGCGCAATCGCCATCATCATGCCGGGCATCGACTTGTCGCATCCACCGAGCACGACCACTCCGTCGAGCCGCTCGGCATGCACCACTGCCTCAACCGAGTCACAAATAATCTCGCGGCTCACGAGGCTTGCGCGCATGCCCTCATGGCCCATTGAGATTCCGTCAGAGACCGTGATCGTGCCGAATTCGAGACCGACCCCACCGGCGCGTTGCACACCCGCCTTGGCTGCCTCAGCAAGTCGGCGAAGACTCAGGTTGCACGGCGTGATCTCATTCCATGAGGAGGCGATACCAACCTGCGGTTTCGACCAGTCATCATCGGTGAGTCCGACCGCGCGAAGCATGGCTCGCGCCGCTGCTTTCTGAATGCCGTCGGTGACATCACGTGAACGTGGCTTGATATCAACTGAGGTTTCGGAGCCGCCTGAAGTCATACGACCACGCTAACGCTACGAAGGTGAAGCGCTCTCGTCCGAGGACCGTAGATCGTTCAACTTCGACGGGACTGCAACAGGGCAGTGACAGCTTTTCCGTCGGCCTGTCCCTTTGAGGCCTTCATGACGTAGCCAACGAGAGCACCCATCGCCTTGGGTTCGCCGGCACAGAACTTCGCCCACGCGTCGGGATCAGCGGCGATGGCTTCGTCAACAAAACGATCAAGCTCCGAAGTCTCGAGTGCCTCAAAACCATGCGTTGCTGCGATGGCACGAGCATCTCCCCCACCCGCTGCGACAAGATCAGCGAGAACCGTCTTCGTTTGCGTTGCGGTGAGCTCGCCCGAGACTTCCATCGCAATCAGCGACGCAAGGTCTGCAGCAGAAACCTTTGGTGCTGCGCCCGCATCGGCGAATGCTTCCTTCACGTGTGTGAGTGCACGATCAGCGGCGGCGCCGAGCGCGGCTACCTCAAGGATGTACTCGTCCTGCCCTCGTTCGACGACAGTTGCCACTGCCTCGGAGGCGACGTCAAATCCGGTCACCTCGGCCAGTCGTCGACGTCGCGCTGCTGGCAACATCGGCATAGCGGCGCGAACCGACGAAATCCATTCCTCACCCGGGTCGAGACGAACGAGATCGGGATCGGGAAAATAGCGGTAATCGTCGGCATCCTCTTTCGAGCGCAACGTGTGTGTACGGCCGTCATTCTCATCCCAATGTCGAGTTTCTTGACGAACCGACTCGCCACCCTCAATCAGGGCGACTTGTCGTCGCGCCTCGTAGTCGATCGCTCGTCCGAGTGACCGCACCGAGTTCACGTTCTTGATTTCACATCGCGTGCCAAATTCGGCGTCCGGTCGGCGAACACTCACATTGGCGTCAACGCGCATCGAGCCTTCCTCCATGCGGGCATCGGACGCGCCGATCGCGACGAGGATTCCCCGCAGCTCATTCACATAGGCCTTGGCTTGCTCTGGTGAACGTATGTCTGGTCGACTGACGATTTCGACAAGCGGCACTCCTGCACGGTTGAAATCGATAAGCGATCCTTCACTGCCGTGAATACGCCCCGTCCCTCCAATGTGGGTGCTTTTGCCGGTGTCTTCCTCGAGATGTGCACGTTCAACGCCAATGACGATTCCATCCGAGAGCTCAAGGCGGCCATCGACGTTGAGAGGTTGGTCGTATTGCGAGATTTGATACGCCTTCGGCATGTCCGGATAGAAGTAGTTCTTGCGCGCAAATGTGCAGGGCTGCACGGTGCAGTCGAGCGCAACGCCGATTCTCATCGCCAGTTCAACCGCCTGACGGTTGAGCACTGGCAACGCGCCCGGCAAACCCAGCGTCACCGGATCGATATTTGTATTTGGCTCGTCGCCAAATCGGTTCGCAGAAGCCGAAAACAACTTCGTCTTCGTTGCGAGCTCAACGTGAACTTCGAGACCAACAACCATCTCGTATCCGTCATGGGTCCAGGCAGCGTCAGACATGCTCACCTCGCGCCGCTGACCGTTCGAGTTCAGCCGCGACCGCGAACATCGTTGGTTCGCCGAACGCTGGTGCAAGCACCTGCACACCGATTGGCAATCCATGTTCACCGGTGCCAAACGGCACACTCATCGCTGGATGCCCAGTGAGATTTGACGGGATTGTGTAGGTGTCACAGAGATACATCGCAAGCGGATCTTCAGTTTTCGAACCGAATGGAAACGCAACACTTGGCGATGCCGGCGTTATCAACACGTCTACGTGTTCGTATGCAGCCGCAAAATCATTCGCCATCAGCCGCCGAACCTTGAGCGCTTTGCCGTAGTACGCGTCGTAGTAGCCCGCTGATAGCGCGTACGTACCAAGCATGATCCGCCGCTTGACCTCGGGACCGAAGCCGGCGCCGCGAGTCGCCATATACATGGCGTTCGTGTCCGACGCTGCGACACGCGACCCAAATCGAACACCGTCGTATCGGGCGAGGTTAGAAGAGGCCTCGGCCGGGGCGATGAGGTAGTACGCGGTGAGTCCGTAGGTGAACGCAGGAATGGTGACGTCGATGATCTCAGCCCCAGCCGCGGCCAGGGTGTCAAAGGCTGCATCGACCGCATCGACGACGTCCTGGTCAGCACCTTCCGGAAGATCGGTAATTCGACCAATGCGTAGTCCACTGACACCGCGGTCAAGTGATGGAGCGAGCGATGGAAAATGCTGAGGAATCGATGTCGAATCGCCGGGATCATGACCAGCGATTACTTCGAGCATGAGTGCAGCATCTGCGACGTCATGCGTGAAGGGTCCAATCTGGTCGAGACTTGACGCAAACGCAATGAGACCGAGGCGGCTGACCGCACCGTACGTTGGCTTCACCCCGACGACCCCACACAGCGCCGCAGGCTGCCGAATCGACCCGCCAGTATCTGACCCGAGCGAGAGTGACGCGAATCCTGCTGCAACCGCAGCCGCTGAGCCTCCAGATGAACCACCGGGTACTCGCGTCACGTCTAGAGGGTTGCGGGTTGGGCCGAACGCCGAATTTTCGGTGCTCGAACCCATCGCAAACTCGTCGAGGTTCGTCTTCCCAACGATGACCGCTCCCGCATTCGCGAGGCGCGTGACGACGGTGGCGTCGTAGGGAGGCTTCCAATCTTGAAGAATCTTCGACGAGCACGTCGTCGGAATGCCACGGGTGCAGAGATTGTCCTTCAGCGCAACGGGAACGCCAGCGAGCGGACCTGGATTCTCTCCTCGTGCGATTCGGCGGTCGATCTCATCTGCCGACGATGCTGCCTGTTCAGCAAGCACGAGATTGAACGCGTGCACCTCGTTCTCGCGTTCGTTAATTCGCGCAAGATGTTCATCAAGCACCGAGCGGGCCGATCGCTCACCAGTGCGAATCGATTCGGCAATCGAGCGAGCGGACGGGAACCCGTTCACAGCTCGAGTCCCAAAATTGGCGGCACACCAAATCGGCCATCGACAGCATCGGGAGCCTCATCAAGCACCTCCTGCCGATCAAGACCCGGTTGCTCGACATCGTCGCGAAGCACATTGACGAGGTCGTACGGCTGGGTCATCGGCTCAACCGCCGAGAGATCGAGTGCGTCGATGTCGGCGAAGTGGTGCAGCATCCCGGCAAGTCGTTCCGTCGCCTGATCGAGTTCGGCATCGTCGAGATCGAGGCGTGCAAGTTTTGCGACCCGCTCTACGGCAGTTCGGGTGAGACGCTCCGACACGCCACCAAAGGCTATCGGTCGGTTTCTTCCGACGCGAGAGAACCACTGTCGCTCTCCACGTCCCTCGTATTCGAAATCGTGCGATTGCGTGAGATTGCGAGGTAACAGAAACCGAGCACAACTGCGATGAGAGCGACCCACTGGTTCCACCGAAGCGTGCCTACGACGGAGGCTGCATCGATGCGAAGACCCTCAATCCAGAATCGGCCACAGCCATACCCAATGACGTAGAGCGCGAACAGTCGCGACCCACCGAGGGAGCAACGGCTGCTGAGGCGCACGAGCAGATACGCAAGTGCCAGATTCCAGATGCTCTCGTAGAGAAAGGTGGGGTGAAATGTGGTTCCTGAGCTATACCCGGGGGGTAAATGCGAGTCGTCGATGCGTAAGCCCCACGCAAGACCGGTTTCCCGACCAAATAGTTCTTGGTTGAACCAGTTTCCCCAGCGTCCGATCGCCTGTGCCACCGGAATTGCTGGCGCAGCAGCGTGCAACGAATCGCCTATTTGCACCCCTCGACGTCGGCCAACCCAGACGCCGACCGATGCGCCAACGAGGACGCCGCCTGGTATTCCGAGACCACCGTGCCAGATCTGCGGAATGTCGCGAAGATTGTCAGCGAACCGATCCCATTCGGTTGCCACGTGGTAGAGCCGTGCGCCAACGACGCCTGCTGCAACACCCCAAATGCCAATCGATGCGGCATCTTCCTTGGTGCCCGAATGTGTTGCCTCAAGCCTCGAGCCGAGCATTCGAATGGCCACCATCGCGCCGATGGCGATGAGCAGTCCATAAGCGCGCAACTGCAGCGGACCGAGAGCGATTCCGTTCCACGGAGGTGATGGAATCGACCCGACGACTCCGGCGAGGCTGAACGTCACAGAGCGCATCCGTGAATGAACTCCATTGCTTGAGCAACGATGAGTTCTTTATCGAAGTCCTGCGTCGCCACGTGATACGAACGTTGTAACCACACGTGATTGACCGAGCCACCATACGTCGCCGCGAGATGAGCACTATCGGCCGGATCCACGACATGGTCCTGTTCAGAGGTGAACAGGAGCAGTGGCGCCGTGATCTCTCCCCATCGTTCGCAACGGGGACGAACTCCTTCGAAATACATTGAGCGAACCGGAACTAACGGCGTCCCCTCGTAGGCAGACTCGCTTGCCTCTGGATCGGCAATATCTGAACCAATACCGGGAAGAATCGTCACGCCATCTTCGATGAACTCTTCGACCATGGCGACTTCTTCAGGAGACCGCATCCGAGCGACCGGGTTCACGCACACGAGCCCCGCCGCAGGGCGCTCCTGACCAACGGCCAACGTGAGGAGACCACCCATCGAGAGGCCGGCAACAACCACCCGTTCACAACGTTGCGCCAGTCGGTCAAAGGCATTGAGTGCCTCGCCGAACCAGTCGCCCCAGCCGGTCGTCATCATGTCCTCGACGGTCGTGCCATGCCCTGGCAATCGCGGAAGTTCAACATCAAATCCCTGAGCAACCGCGGCGTCGGCAAGAATTCGCACCGACGAAGGATTCCCGGTAAACCCATGAAGGACGAGCACGCCCATAGGCGACCCGGCGACATGGGACATTGGCTCGGCGCCGGGCATGACCGCAGGGTGTGACGACGGGTTCGATGGTGCTGACATAGTTCTATTCTGCCCGCGGATCGTGTCGCCGCGGCCCTCGAACCGAACTCTCGTAGCCTGAGACCTTGTGAAGGAGGCAACGCGGACCAAACGCTCGCGCAGCGTTGAACTCTCGTCGTTCTCAGCGCTGTTGCCACTTGCGCTCATCGTTCCATTCTCCGTCATCGCAATGTGGATCATCTGGCTCGTCGCCGATGTGCTCCTTTCTGCAACGATCGGATCGTTCCAGTTCTGGATACTGCCCGCAGTGTGGACCGTGCTTGCCCTCACACTTTTTTCGCGCAGGGTTCAGCTACACGTGCTTGGCCCACTCCTTCGAGCACGTCGACCCAACGCAATTGAATTCGACGCAATCGCAACCCCGTGGGAAAACGTCACAACAGCAGCGGGCGCGAACCCCCAAGATTTCGTTCTCCTCATCATCGACGCTGATGAACTCAACGCCTACGCATGCGGTGGCCATCTCGTCGTGACCACTTCGTTTGCTGTTCGGGAACTGCCTTCTGATGAATTAGCCGGTGTGCTCGCACACGAACTTTCCCATCATCTCGGGCTGCACACGGTGTCGCTCACACTCATCCACTGGTACTCGCTTCCGATCCTGCTGCTCGCTCGTCTCGGATTTGCGTTGAAGAACGTGGCGCATGCCGCAACAGAAGCGTTTGTGTCGCACTCCTCAGCACTCACAGCCCTCGGACGTATCTTTGCCGGTCTCCTAACCGGGTTCTCGTGGGCGTTACTTGCGGTGCTGTACGCGAGCGACGGCGTGAGCAACCTCGTCGGGCATCGGTCGGAATTCGAGGCAGACCGACGAACCGTTCAACTCGGATTCGGACGTGAACTCGCTGCTGCCCTCACCCATCTCATCTCACGCGGCGGAGGACATCGAAGCATCGGGTGGCGTCAGCGTCTCGCAGCGAGCCACCCGCCAGCCCGAACGCGGATTGCGAGAATTGATGCAATTCTGCGTCACCCCGCCGGCGTCCCAAAACGACCAACTGCTAGCTAAACGCTGCGATATCGGCGTACATCGCATTGGTGGCGCGCAGCAGATCGTCGGGGCGGAGCGAAATATCGAGCCCGCGTCGACCGCCGCTCACGTACACCTTGTCGAAGAGCTGTGCCGTTTCGTCGACAATGGTTTGTAGTTGCCGCTTTTGACCCACGGGTGAGATTCCACCAACGAGATACCCGGTCACGCGCTCGGCACGTTCGGGTGGGCACATCACCGCCCGCTTGGCACCGATCGCCGCCGCGCACTGCTTTAGCGAGAGTTGCGCGCTGACGGGCACAACGGCGCATACCTCCGCGTCGTCGGCGAGCACGATGAGTGTCTTCATCACTTGATCTTCGTTGAGGCGAAGTTGCTGTGCCGCTTCCTCACCGAAGTGCCGGTTTGCAGGGTCATGCACATACTCGAGCACCTCATGCTCAATGCCGAGCGCCACGAGTCGTTGTACCGCAGGCGTCACGGTGACATCATCGCCGATGTCGAGCGATACGTTCATCTTGTGCGCATGTCGATCGATCCGTCAACGAAGCCCGCTGACTACGAATTTCAACACACCATTCGCGTTCGTTTCGCAGAGACCGACGCAATGGGGATCGTGCACCACAGCCGGTACCTGCCGTACTTCGAGGAAGCGCGTGTTGCGTATCTTCGCCACATCGGTCACCCGTACGACGAAATTCGTGCCGAAGGGGTTGACATGGCGGTGCTCGAAGTTGGCGTTCAGTACCGCCAACCACTGAAATTTGACGACCTCATCGTTGTCCACGTAGCGATGGGCCCCGTCACCCGCGCGACCTTTCAGATGGTCTATCTCGTCACCGTGAACGATGTCGTTCATTCGACTGGCGTGACCGTTCATGGCGCGGTGACACCAGATGGTCGGCCGACTCGACTTCCCGAATGGTTGCGCGGTTTCGCCGATCGGCGTTGAGCCGCGTAGCGTCAGGGTGTGCGTTCTCCGAGAGACTTTTACCGACCGCTCGCCGTAGGAGCTCCTGAGCCCCTGCGCGAGATTCCATTTCGACCGAGTCGGATGCTCCATTTCTTCCCACCGAACAACGAAAAGATGCGGAGCAAGGTGCCCTCGCTTGTTGGCGTCGTTGATGTGCTCGTCGCCAACCTTGAAGATGGCGTGCCGCTCGGCGAAAAAGAGGCTGCTCGGGCGGGTCTCGTCGAGGTTGCGACGACGGTCAACTTTGGTACGACCCAACTCTGGACACGAGTGAACAGCCTCGATTCACCGTGGTGCCTTGCCGACATTCGTGCCGCTGTGGTCGACTGCGCCGGTGCGGTCGATGTCATCATTCTGCCGAAGGTTGAAGGACCCGAAGATATTCATTACGCCGATCGACTCATCGCGCAACTTGAAGCGGAAAGCGGTCGCTCGACGCCGATGTTGATTCACGCAATTCTCGAAACGGCTCGCGGCGTTGCGAATGTTGAGGAGATTTGCCTTGCTTCGCCGCGCATGCAGGGGCTTTCCCTCGGCCCGGCGGACCTTGCGGCGAATCGGCGCATGAAAACAACCCGTGTTGGCGGCGGTCACCCTGACTACCTCGTTCGGTCTGATCCCGATCCCGAAAACACTGACGCACCACGCGCTGTGTACCAGCAAGATCTGTGGCATTACACGATCGCGAGAATGGTTGACGCCTGCGTCACGGCGGGCATCTTGCCCTACTACGGCCCCTTCGGCGATATTCGCGACACGACGGCCTGCGCAGACCAATTTCGAAATGCATATCTGCTCGGCTGCGTCGGTGCGTGGAGCCTTCATCCCGATCAGATCGCGGTCGCAAAAGAGGTGTTCTCACCGTCCGCAGCAGAGGTCGCGCATGCCCGACGCGTCATCGACGCAATGGGTGATGGCACCGGCGCGATCATGCTCGACGGGAAAATGGAAGACGACGCCTCGGTAAAGCAGTGCCAGGTCGTCGTGCAACTCGCCGCACAACTCGCTGCAACCGACCCTGAGCTCGCCGCACTTTACGGAATTGGCAATTGATAATGCCTGAGTTACGCCCTCGACGATCCGTGCTCTACATGCCAGCCGCCAATGAGCGGGCGCTCGAAAAAGCAAAGTCACTGCCGGCCGATGCGATCATCTTTGATCTCGAGGACGCCGTTGCCCCAGATGCAAAGGACGCAGCGCGTGCGAACGCTGTGCTCGCTGCTCAATCTGGTGAGTATGGGCATCGGGAGCTCACCATCCGATGCAACGGTCTCGACACCCCCTGGGGATCAGCAGATATCGATGCTGCAGCGCAGTCCGGCGCCGCAGCGGTCGTCATACCGAAGATCTCGTCGGTCGATCAACTCAACGAAATCGACGCCCGCCTAGAGGCTGCCGGTGCACCAAACTCGATGTCAATTTGGGCCATGGTTGAAACGCCACGCGCAATTTTCGATGTGCGTGACATCGCTGCGCACGCTCGCGTCACGGTGCTCGTCATGGGAACGAACGACCTCGTGAAAGAACTGCGAGCCGAAGCAGCGTCACAGCGGTCTGCCCTCGTACCGCATCTTGCGCAGGCTGTGCTCGGCGCGCGTGAGGCAGGCAAAATCATCCTCGACGGCGTCTACAACGATGTTCGTGACCCCGACGGATTTACGCAGGAGGCGATTCAGGGACGCCAACTCGGATTCGACGGCAAAACGCTCATCCACCCATCGCAAGTCGACCTCGCGAACGAGGTATGGGCGCCATCGCAATCCGACATCGAGTATTCACAGCGAGTGATCGAAGCATTCGATGATGCCGTCAGTCACGGGAAAGGCGTCATCACTGTTGACGGAAGAATGATCGAAAACCTTCACGTCGATAACGCACGCCGTGTGCTCGCTGTCGCGGAGGCTATTGCGCGACTCAACGAGCACTAGTCACTCGATGTCGGCATTCAGCCGGCGACCAATCTCTACGATTCGCTCGGCGGCGTTGTTCGCGTCGTCGCCCTGCTCATCGAGCAACATCGATCGATCGCGTGCGGCTTCGCGCTCCGCACGTGTGGTGTCGGCTCGCGCAATTGCGGCTTCAGTGCCATGTTCGTGAATGAATTCGGCCCACTCAACGAGGGCATCCACCATTTCATCTTCGGGGACGACGGCCACATTTCGCCCCTTGATAAATAGATGACCGCGCTTATTCCCGGCAGCAATTCCAAGATCGGCCTCACGGGCCTCACCTGGGCCATTCACCACACATCCCATGACAGCGACCTGCAACGGCAACTGGCGTTCCCCGAATGCCTCCATTGCGCGCTTCGCAACATCGATGACATCAACCTCGGCGCGGCCACAGGATGGGCACGCGATGAGGTCTACATTTTTGCGTTCCCGCAGGCCGAGCGACTCGAGCAACTGTCGACCAGCACGCGCCTCCTCGACTGGATCAGCGGTGAGGGAATACCGAATCGTGTCACCAATACCTTCCATCAACAGGGTCGAAATGCCAGCGGTGGCTTTGACAAGCCCCGCAGGTGGCGGACCCGCCTCGGTGACGCCGAGGTGCAGTGGGTGGTCGGTTACCTCCGAGAGCTGGCGGTAGGCCTCGATCATCAGGGGGACACTCGACGCTTTGACCGAAATCTTGACGAGATCAAAATCGACCTCGGCGAAATACGCAAGTTCTCGTTGCGCCGACTCAACCATCGCATCGGGGGTTGCACCGCCGTGACGTTCATAGAGATCGGGATCGAGCGAGCCTGCGTTCACACCGATTCGAATCGGCACGTCGCGATCGCGACACTCAGACGCCACCGCTTTGATGTGTTCGGGACGTCGAATATTCCCTGGGTTCAGTCGCAATCCATGCACGCCAGCCTCAAGCGCAGCGAGCGCCATCTTGTATTGATGGTGAATGTCAGCGATGACCGGAATCGGAGAACGAGGAACGATTTGGGCAAGCCCAACCGCCGCCTCGGGCTCGTTACAGGTGCAGCGCACGATGTCGCATCCCGCTGCCGCGAGCGCATAGATCTGTTGCAGCGTGCCGTCGACATCTGCAGTCTTCGTCACCGTCATCGATTGCACGGTGATCGGCGCATCGCCTCCGACCCCGACGCCACCGACCTCAATTCGACGGGTGGTGCGTCGTTCCGCTGTCCAACCAGTGACCTGCATTGCTACTCCCTCTAGCGGATTGGATTGACGATGTCGAGATACAACCCGGACATAAACATAAACGCGAGTAGGGCAACGACCGCCATGGTTAATGGTACGAGTCGCGTGACGTCGGCGTGATACCTAGGTCCCCCTCGCCTCTCTCGCAATCGCTCGTATATCGCGATCGCCGCATGCCCGCCGTCGAGTGGCAGCAGCGGAAACATATTGAACACACCGACGAACACATTGAGAAACGCGAGTAACTCGAGCACGCCCCAGATGCCAGCCGAGCGGCCGATGTCGTCGCTGACGGCAGTCACGCCAATCAAGGTCGTCGGCCGTGTCAGCGGGTCGACGTCAGAAGCGGTGAGGTGCGACAACACGTTCGAAGGGTTGAGAACTTGCACGACTCCTGCCGCCGACACTCCAATTTGGGTCACGATTTCACGTGAGGCATGAACCGGCGAGGTCCACCACGAATGCTGCACAACATCGAACGGAACTGTGGTCGAGACGCCAAGAAACGCAACGTCTCCGTTGCCTCCAATGAGGAGATCTGAACCGAGCGTCACCCCTGCAGCGAAGTCGATGCCCTCACGAAGTCCCTCGATCGACACTGTGTCACCAGGTTGAAATGAACGTATCACCGCGCCAAGCCCGTCGTCACCGACCTCTCGACCTGAGACCGATCGAATGACATCCCCATCGAGAAGAACACCCTCGGCTGGCATTCCTGCACCGACGCCGACAACTTGCGCCCCGGGCATCACAACGTTCTCGCCGCGTACCGCAAAGACGGAAGAGAGAACAACGACCGCGAGGAGAAGGTGCATGAGCGATCCAGCAGTAATGACGAGGAGTCGAGCACCAAATGACTTCGATCGATATGTGGTCGACTCGTCAACGACATCGGCGTCATCACTTGCTGTCATGCCAACGATTCGCACAAAGGCGCCGAGCGGAAGCGCCCTCACCCCAAATTCGGTACCCGAGCGCACAATGCTTCCGACCCGCGGACCGAAACCAATAAAAAACTGGGTGACCCTCATGCCGGTGAATCTCGCCGTCGCATAATGGCCAACCTCGTGGAGCACAATCGACACCAGCAGACCAAGGGTGAAGAGCAGCCACCAGCCGTTGGCAATTCCGAGCACGACAAACATCGCAAGAAGAGTCAGCCCGCCACCAACCATCTGTCGAGTGCTCGTAGGACGCTGCTCGCCCGTTGCTCCACCTGCAATCAATGAAGACACACCAGAGTCGCGCTCTGGTGCTGGCCACGGGGAGTCGGAAACATCCGAAGGATTCGTCATGATCAGGAAACCGATATCGGTTAGAGCATCATGCCATCGATCACGCGTCGCGCGTCTTCACGAGCTGCCTGATCGACCGCAATGATCTCGTCGAGTTCAGAGGGTTGCACGATTTGAGTGGATTGCAACACCGCATCAACGATGTCGGAAATCTGCCTCCAGAGAACACGACCCGCAAGAAA
The DNA here is from genome assembly GCA_023262325.1 of Ilumatobacteraceae bacterium. Taxonomy (GTDB): domain Bacteria; phylum Actinomycetota; class Acidimicrobiia; order Acidimicrobiales; family Ilumatobacteraceae; genus Casp-actino5. The sequence goes on from JALRBS010000136.1 coordinate 15,253, forward strand.
TCCATCCACCGCCACTTCATTCGCAGCGCTCAACACCGCCGGAGCAGTTCCACCGGCTCGACCAGCAGCATACGCGAGATCAAGGCACCGAAATATTGTGCGCTTGGGCGGTTCGAACTCGAGCCGCCCAAGGTCCGCCCAATCGATACGACC
>JALRBS010000152.1 GCA_023262325.1 Ilumatobacteraceae bacterium
ACGCCACTACACCGGCTCGCTCGCGTGCGTGCCGAGTCGACCGACGTTGTTTACCGGCCACTACCCCGACCTGCATGGTGTCACGCAGACTGACGGTCTCGGAAAAATGGCCGATGACAGCCGCATGAGGTGGCTACGGCCGAATGAAGTTCCAACGCTTGGAAACTGGTTTCGCGCTGCTGGCTATGACACGCATTACGACGGCAAGTGGCACATCACCCACGCTGATCTGCACGACGAGCATGGTCAGGTCATTCCGACGAACACCTCCGAAGGTGAGGTCATCGCGCCCAATGTTGCGAAGTATCTCGACGCCAACCCGCTTGAGGCGTTCGGGTTCTCTGGCTGGGTAGGTCCCGAACCTCATGGTGGCCTCTTCGCGAATTCGGGACTGGTCCGAGACCCGCTCATTGCTCAACGTGTCGTTGCGTGGTTGCTCGATCGGTACGAGCGCCGACGTGCAGGTGACGCTGCGGCCAGCAAGCCGTTTCTCCTCGTTGCAAGTTTCGTCAACCCTCATGACATCGTGCTGTTTCCAATGTGGATGCAGCGCGGAATACCTGCCGCGCTTGATGACATCGAAGTGCCGTCGGTGCCGATGGCACCATCAGATTTCGAGGACCTTCGGCACAAGCCGGCCGCACAGATCGCGTACCGTTCGGCGTACCCGAGTTGCTATGGGCCGGCAGCGATGGTCGCACCCATGTACCAACGCAACCTTCAGCGATATCGAGACCTCTATTACGAGTTGCATGCCGTCGTCGACGGCCCGGTCAACAGTGTCCGTGCTGCAATCACCGAGAACGCGTCAAGCGAGACGCTCATCGTGCGAACAGCGGACCACGGTGAACTCCTCGGGTCCCACGGCGGCCTCCATCAAAAATGGTTCCAGATGTACGACGAATCGACCCGCGTTCCGTTCGCCATCGCGAGAATCGGAGCGAACGAGACCTCAGCGCGAACGGTGACTGACCCAACCTCGCATGTCGATCTTGTCCCAACACTGCTTGCCGCCGCCGGCATCGATGAGGCGACTGTTGGACATGAACTCGCAACTCGATTTTCTGAGGTTCACGCGTTACCTGGCGTCAATCTCATGCCCGTTGTGAATGGTGATCAGGCCGACGACCGGCGCGCCGTGTATCTCATGACACGCGACAACATGCCTGAAGGTGACACCGGGGCAAGCGGCGTCTCGCGCGCCAACAATCGTGTAAATGATGCGCCCCGGCCGCTGCGCATCAACGTGCCGGCACACGTTGCAACAAACTTCGAAGCCGTCGTCGCTCGGGTCAACCTTGATGATGGAACCGATGGTGACGGACACCTGTGGAAACTTGTTCGAACCTTCGACGATCCGTCAGCATGGACCGAACCGTTCGTTCGTCAACTCGCCAGCGACGGACTCGCAGGGCCCCAATATCGATCGACCGTCATCCCTGATCAATGGGAGCTCTACGACCTTGATGCAGATGCTGCCGAATTGAAGAATCGCCACGGCGATGAGTCGGCGGCGGCGGTTGAGTTGTCGCTTCAAACCGAACTCGAGAAGGCCCGTACCCGGTCGATACCGACACGTCACACTCCGTGGCCGTATGCAACGAGCAACATCACCGAACTTGGCCGCATCCCGTTCCTGCCACCACGACCGCTGCTCGTTCAGCAGGTGAAGCGTCAGGTTGCAAGCCGAGTTGCGCAACAACGGGCACAACGACGTAGTGGTATTCGGGCGTCAGTGCCGCCGCCCGCAAAGGCGCTCCGTCGGGTGCTGCGACGTATTGGGCTCCACCCGCTTGATGCAACTCCGTCGCCGGTGGGAACGCTCACCGGTCGGCGCGCCCTCATCATTGCGACAAACCACGCGCAACTCGATATCGGAAAGCCAACAGGGGTGTTCTCAAGTGAACTCACCGTGCCGTACTACGTATTCCTTGACGCTGGGCTGGACGTCGACATCGCGAGTCCGCTCGGAGGGGTTATTCCGATCGATCCGATGTCGCTGCGACCGGTTGCACGCACTGAAGCCGATGACCGATTGCTGCGCGACGCGTCACTTCGAAGCGCATTGCAGCACTCGAACGCACTCGAGTCGCTCGACATGGAGAACTACGACATCGTGTACCTCGCTGGAGGCTGGGGCGCTGCATTTGATCTCGGCACCACGCCCGTGGTCGGCGAGCAGATCAGTCGGGCGAACAAACGTCATGCGGTCATCGGCGGCGTGTGCCACGGTCCTCTCGGGCTCCTTCACGCGAAGGACGCAGATGGCGCACCACTCATCAAAGGACGCAAGCTCACCGCGGTGACCGACAAACAGGTGAAAGAGCTCGGCATTTCGACAACTCCGCTGCACCCAGAACGAGAGTTGCGCGCCGCCGGTGCACGGTTCGAGAGTGCGAC
>JALRBS010000205.1 GCA_023262325.1 Ilumatobacteraceae bacterium
GGCGTCTTCGTTGATGCCTTTGGACGCTAAGCGAGCAATTGGGGCTGTGTCGCATCCTTTGGGATGAGCATACGCAGGTCCAAGTTCTCGCGCGTCACAGGTGGCAGTCTCTGAAGGCGCATACCGCGATGGAAGTCGCTCTGCAAAACCTTGGGATGACGGCCTCCACCGTCGGAGGCACGTTTCTCGGTGGCGCGGTCATTCAAGCATTCGGACTTGAGGCCGGCCTTTGGCTTCTCACCGCCGCCACCGCCGGCGGCATCATCGTTCATCGTCACGTCAGCGTTCCGACTTCGACAACGATCGCACCCCGACGCGGCGCAATCCGTAGCGCCGCCGCGGTCGCGTTACGCACTCAACCACTTCGATCACTACTCGCACTCAGCGCAGTGCTTGGTGTGGTGATCACCGCATCCACGCTGCTGCTACCTGAAATCGCCCGAGACGTCCTCCGCACCGACTCCCTCGCAGCGAGCGCGCTCAATGTGGCCATGAGCATCGGCATGATCACCACCTCAATGTTCGTTGCCACCCGTTGGCGACCCGCCCGACCCGGGCGCGCGCTCATGTTTGCTGCAGGGAGCGCGATGGGAACCGGATTGGTCGCCCTTGGGCTCTCACGGTTGTACCTCTTGACGCTGCTCATCTGTCTCTGTTGGGGATTAACCGGTGGAATCGCAATGACGATGTTGCGCACGTTGCTGCAGTTGCACACGCCGCCTGAACTCATGGGTCGAGTGATGGGGCTTGCCGCCATGGCGCAGAACGGCGCATTTCCGATTGGCGCCCTCGTTCTCTTCGGCCTCGTTTCAGCGACGTCGGTGACGACGTCAATGGTCATCGTCGGCATCGTCTGTTCGTTCGCTGTGTGGAACATCGTCTTCCGGCCGACGATTCGAAACCTGTAACCACGCTCCCGTAGAACGCCCTTCGGCGCACGATGTAACGTGAACGCCGTCACACGACTTGAGGGGGGCTCATGTTCACTGTCACCGACACCGAGCTGTCAGCACGGTTCCCGATCTACACGCGGGCGAATGTTGGCGAGGTTTTTCCTGACCCGGTCGCTCCCGCGACCCGATCGCTGCTGCTCTACGAATCCGAGCTCGGCTGGCGAGACGCATACATACGAATGGGAGCATTCGAGGCAGATGAATTTCCCGACAACGAGTTCTGCATTCTCGGAGTATCGGGCGGATATTGCTATCTCAACGCCTCCGTCATGCGGGTATTTGGTGAACGCGCACCGGGCCTCACATGGAGAGCGATCGACGAACAATTTTTTGGCGCACAGCCAGGCATTCCTGACTATGAAGAGCAGCCGGGCGATGTGCGCCCTGACCTCACGGCACGGCTTGAGCAAACATTCGGTTGGGTATTCAGCATCACCGATGTTGACCAGCTTGACCGTCTCAACGATCACCGTGAGCGAACGATTGCATTGCGCGCAAACCGTCCAGATTTCACGACAATGTCCGACGTCGAAATTTGGGACTACACCACCGCATTGTTCCCATTTCACCGCGAACTCTTTCAGGAACACCTCTTTGTCACAACCTTGACGACGGTGCCGGTCGGCGTCATTCAGACGATCGCAACCGCAGTTGGTCGACCCGATCTCATCATGCCGCTTATTGCCGGGGTGGGTCAGGTTGACTCTGCCGAACCGAGCTATGCGATGTGGGAGCTCTCTCGGCTCGACCCGTCAAGTGACGAGTTCGCTGAAGGTCTTGCGGCGTTCTCGCTCAACTACGGCTCCCGAGGGCCAAACGAATGGGAGGCTCGTTCGCCAACCTGGGAAACGCATCCCAACATTGCGCTCGCCGCAATCGATCGCATGCGACTTGCCAACGAAAGCGCTGACCCTCGAGGTCACCAGCGTGAACGTGCCGCCGAACGCGCTGAAGCCGCGGCGACGCTGCTCGCAATGGTTGAGAGCGACCCGGCAGCCCACGGACAACTCGCGGCAGCGATTGCCGCCAGCGGAGCATGGCTACCCGCGCGCGAACGCACGAAGACGAACAACATTCGGCTTGTGCAAGAGGTGCGCATTCCGTTGCGTGAACTCGGTCGCCGATACACCGAGCGCGGCGTTTTCGACGAAATCGAAGACTTTGGTCTTGTGCTCTTCGACGAAATGGACGAACTGCTCGGACCCAACCCGCATGTGATCACCGATCGAATTCGTGAGCGACGAGCCGTGCACGCCTCGCTCGCCGATCGCGAACCGGCATTTGTGTTCGCGGGTAATCCACCCGACCCGGCAACGTGGCCACTGCGCAGCGATGTCGCAGTTGATGCACTGAACGTCGGCGACAGCATCCAAGGGTTCCCCGGATGTCCCGGGGTATCGGAGGGTCGCGCCCGTGTCATTCTCGACTCGAGTGACCCGACGGCGCTCGAGCCCGGTGATGTGCTCGTCGCACCAAGCACCGACCCGTCTTGGACGCCACTGTTTGTTCCTGCGGCTGGTGTGATCGTCGATGTCGGTGCAGCGCTCAGCCACGCAATCATCGTGAGCCGAGAGCTCGGCATTCCGTGCGTGGTTTCGGCCACGAATGCAACCCGCCGCATTCGCGATGGCGCTCGCGTTCGTGTCGATGGCAACACCGGCACCGTCACTGTGCTCGACTGACGTCGCGCGTCGCACTGACGCAACATGAACTGAAGAAAAAGCGCGAGATTTCTCGCGCACGGCTCTCTCCTACGCACAACGTAGGAGGAGACATGAACCACTTCAGACATACGCGACGCAGTGGCTGGGTCGCGCTCGGCGCGACGCTCGCAACTCTTGTTGGCGCGGCGAGCGTCCATCAGGCAGACGCTGCCGACACATCAACGGTGGCATCGATGTTTGTGCCGATCCCACCGGTGCGCGTCGTCGACACCCGCGTGACCGACACACGGGTCACCGATACAACCGGCATTCTCGAAGTGCGATTCACCGGCGAAATTGCGCTGCCCGACGGCAAGGTCGACGAGTTGGCGCCAGTTGGCGCAACTGCAGTCAGCCTCAACGTCACCGCAGTGAACGCCGTTGGTCGTCGCGGCGCCGGCTATGTCACCGTGCATCCGTGTGACCAGCCGACGCCATACACGTCGAATCTCAACTTCAAAACCGGACAGACGGTGCCGAACGCCGTCATTGCGCCGCTCGCAGCCGACGGTCGCACCTGCTTCGCCGTGTACGGCTCGGCACATCTCCTTGCCGACATCAATGGCTACTTCGTGGCGTCATCGGATCAACGAAGCGCAACACCAAACATTGACGCGTACACCCAACGCGAGGTTGATGCGCTGCTCGCACTGAAGAGCGACGCCAGCACGCTTGACTCGGTCGCCGACTCGCTCACGGCCATCAACGATGACGTCGAATCCATGCGCTCGGCGCTCGACTCAAAAGTCGATACAACCGCACTCGATGACCTCGCCACGTCGAGTGACATCGACGATGTGACAACCCAACTCGGTTCACTTGAGACACAAGTCGATGACCTTGCCGACGCAGTGGACGCACTGTCCCCCACCGATCTCTCAGAATTCGACGCACGGGTAGGCGCGGTAGAGACGACGGTCGGAGCTCTCGACACCG
>JALRBS010000024.1 GCA_023262325.1 Ilumatobacteraceae bacterium
GGCCAAAGCGGAGGCATAGTCGACACCGGACATGTGGTGAGCGAATTCAGCCTGTGCCCAGTTCATCGGCTCGACATCGGCCGCCGTGATTTCGCGGCCAAGCAGTTCAGAGAATGACTTCACGTTGAGCGCTGCCCCGACTGCCCACAGCGCCATAAACCTCGGCACGGTGTCGGGGTCGGTCAACACCTCAGGAAACGCGTATTCAACGGAGTGCCCGAGCGATTCGAGCAGACGGCCAGCAGACTCGGCTGCAGCGACGCAGTCGTCAGCGAGGGTTCCGCCGCGTGGATGATGAGCGAGCACACCGACGCGCAACTTTCCTGGATCGCGTTTCAATGCGTCGATGTATCCAACCTGCGTCGGTGGGGCGATAATCGTGTCGCCGACTCCTGGGCCTGCGACCGCGTCGAGAAGCCGTGCGGTGTCACGAACGCTGTGAGATACGGCGAGTTCAACGCCGAGGCCCGACTCGGTGCGGTTCGGGCCCATGGTGATGCGGCCCTGCGAGGTTTTCAATCCGACGAGACCGCAGCATGACGCCGGAATGCGTATCGAACCTCCACCATCGGACGCGTGCGCCATAGGGACCATTCCTGCGGCGACTGAGGCGGCCGCACCACCCGATGAGCCACCTGGGGTGTGGTCGTTGTTCCACGGGTTTCGAGTCGGTCCCCATGCCACAGGCTCAGTGACCGGAACCGTCCCCATCTCGGGGCTGTTCGTTCGCCCACAGATCACAAATCCTGCTGCTTTGAATCGCTGCACCATCGTTGTATCAAAGGTCGACCGGTAGCCCGCCGCCTTAAACGCCGCATTACCGTTCGACAGCGGCATACCCGCCATATGGGCGTGCAGGTCTTTGAGGAGAAACGGCACGCCTCGAAATGGGCCGTCAGGAAGTTCAGGGTGACGTGCGATCGATCGCGCTTCATCGAACCATCGAATATTCACTGCATTGAGCGGCCCATCGAGAGCCTCAATTCGCTCGATTGCTGCGTCAACAAGTTCAAGCGGCGTGACTTCGCCCCGAGCAACAAGTTCTGCTTGGGCAGTGGCGTCCATCCACCGCGTGCGTTCTGCGAGTTCTTCCACACCAACTGGTTATCACAGCGCCGAGACCACATTGTTCCCGAAGACAACGAAAGCCACCCGAGTGGGTGGCTTGTTGTTCGCGATATTCATCGCTCTGGCAGCCCGTACGGGATTCGAACCCGTGCCGCCACCTTGAGAGGGTGGTGTCCTAGGCCACTAGACGAACGGGCCAAGTGGCGCGCCGAACGCTATCAGCGTCGCCGTCAGACGCCACACGCCGCACGCGTTGACGGCCGGTCGAAGGACCGGCCGTCAACATGGTTGGGGTGCAAGGACTTGAACCCTGAATAACAGAACCAGAATCTGCTGTGTTGCCAATTACACCACACCCCATTGGGTACCCGAATGTTAGCGGTCGGTCATCGACCGACCACCTCAGGTTCTTGGTCGAGCTACGCCGATGACACCCTTACCCTCGGCCGCTCAACGCACGAAATCCGATGATTCGCCCGATCGAAACTCCGAGGATTTCAACGACGTAGCGGCGCACATTGGCCGAACCTTTCACGACTGAGTTCGTGACCGAATGTGTCCCGGAAACTGGAATACCTGACCGTTCAGCGATGAGGCGAGACCGCAGGGCGTGGTACGAGTCCGTCACAAGAATTGTTGACGTGATGCCGGACTCATCGACGAGGGATGCGACTGCGTGTAGCGACTCGAAGGTTGTGGTACCGGTGTCTTCGGCGAGCACGTTGCCGGCGGGCACACCACGATCAACGAGATAGGAGGCAGCTACTTCGGCTTCGGTGAAACGATCTCCCGGTTGGTTTCCGCCGGTGACGACGATGTAACCAACCTCGCCTCCAGCCCAAAGTTCGAGCGCGGTGTCAAGTCGGGTTGCGAGTTGCGCGCTTGGTCGTCCATCGTACTGTGCAGCGCCGAGCACAATGACGGCATCGACCGGGGGAAGCGATTGTTGACGGCCAGCACGAACTGCAGCGACGGAATTACCCCCGAGGTAGATCATCGCAACCGTTGCGATGATGAGGGCGACTCTTCGCGATCGCCCCATGACACTCATTGCCCGAGTCGTTGAGCCGCCGACTGCAGGCGATCGAGCGTCTCCTCGCGACCCAACACATCAAGCGACTCGAAGAGAGGTGGACCAACGGTCCGACCCGTCACCGCCACCCGAATAGGGGCCTGTGCCTTGCCCAACTTCATGCCGAATGGCTGCATCACATCTTCGAGCAATGCCTTGAGGTGGTCGGCTGACCACTCCGACGCGTTCGCGTAGGCACTCGTCGCTTCATGCAGAATGTCGACGGAGAATTCGGCTGACATGACCTTCGACCACGATTCCTCATCGATGACGACCGGTTCAAAGATGAAGTCGATGAGTTGAGGGACGTCGGCAAAGGTGATGAGCCGCGGCTGGATGTGTGGAGCGATCGCGTCAAGGCGGGTTCGATCCCAATGAGCCGGCACCCAATGTCCACATGCTTCGACCAACTCCTCGGTCGACATCATGCGGATGTACTCACCGTTAAACGCCGAAAGCTTTTTGACATCGAAGAACGCTGGCGACAAATTGACATCCTCGAGGCGAAAGAGTTCCTGGATCTCACTCCACGGTCGAATCTCTTGATCGTCTCCAGCAGACCAACCGAGGGTCATGAGGTAGTTGACCATCGCATCAGCGAGGAAGCCTTCCGCGCGATATTGCTCAAGCGCGACTTTGTCTCGACGCTTTGAAAGTTTCTTTCGTTGCTCGTTGACGAGCACCGGCACATGACCCCATGTCGGCGTCGGTATACCAAGCGCGTCCCACAACATCTGTTGTTTCGGGGTGTTGGGAAGGTGTTCCTCGGCTCGGACCACGTGGGTAATTCCCATCGACATGTCGTCGACAACGTTGGCAAGGTTGAACACAGGTGACCCGTTGCCGCGCAGCAACACAAAGTCTTCGATGACGGAGTTATCGAACCGAACCTCACCGCGAACGAGGTCGTGTACAACGGTCGTTCCGTCGGGGACTCGAAATCGAAGTACATGGCCAGGACCGGGACCGGTACCGAGATCACGCGACCATCCGCCGTATCCCGTCACACCCTCGAGTTTCGCCCGCTCGGCGATTTCTTCGGGGCTCATCGCGCAGTAGTACGCGGCTCCAGCAGTCACCAGCTTCTCGGCGGCGGCAAGGTGGGCTTCGTTCGACTCACTTTGAAAGAACGGGCCTTCAAAAGTTTCATCCTCGGTGCTGATTCCGAGCCAGGCGAGTGCATCGATAATGCCTTGCGTCCATTCGGGCCGATTCCGGGCCTCATCGGTGTCTTCGATCCGTAGCACGAATGTGCCGCCAAGTCGTTTTGCGAGCGCCCAGTTGAACAACGCTGTGCGCGCACCGCCGACATGAAAGAAGCCGGTTGGCGACGGTGCGAACCGAAATCGAGGACGAGAACCAGTCACGTCCATCGACGCTACCGCCGA
>JALRBS010000072.1 GCA_023262325.1 Ilumatobacteraceae bacterium
GAAGCCAGTGCCTACACCTCGACCCTGCGCGACGACCTCCTGCAATCCTCGCACGTTTCCTTTCGCCCAATCGACATCGTCATGGGCCCAGATGGTGCCGTTTACATCGCCGACTGGTACAGCCCCACCATCCAACACGGCGAGGTCGATCGCAACTCCCGCAACAAGTTCTGTTTCAGGTCGAGGGATGAGTACCCGACGATCAACCGCAAGGTCGAGATAGCGAAACGACCAACGGCCAAGCACGTATTGCAGCGGTTCTCCCGTCCGGTATCTCGCGACCATTGAGTCGAGGTGCGCGACCATTCGCTCGGTGACCGCCTCGTTGATGACTGCGTCGAGATCATCGGTTGCGACCGCTTCCGCAACGATCCATCGCGCATGTTGCGCATCCCCGACGACCTCAATTGTTGAGGTGATGAGTTCTCGGACGGTTGTCACGTCTCGTCACCGGCAGCAAGCAAGCGCTCACGCTCATCGAGCAACAGCGGCTCGATGACATGGTCAAGCGCTCCCGCAAGCACCTCCGGTAGACGGTGAATTGTGAGACCGATCCGGTGGTCGGTCACACGACTCTCCTTGAAGTTGTAGGTGCGGATTTTCTCGCTTCGACCGCCACCGCCCACCTGCGACCTTCGATCGGCGGATCGCTGCGAGTTCAGTTCAGACTCGGCCAGCGCCAAGAGCCGCGATCGAAGCACCGTCATCGCTCGAGCCCGGTTCTGCAACTGGCTTCTCTCGTCCTGCATCGTCACGACGATTCCTGTTGGTCGATGAGTGATGCGCACCGCAGAGTCGGTCGTGTTGACGTGCTGTCCACCCGCTCCAGATGATCGATACACATCGACGTCAAGGTCGCGTTCATCGATGTCGACTTCAACTTCTTCCGCTTCGGGCAGCACCGCAACGGTTGCCGAGGAGGTGTGTACTCGCCCTTGGCTTTCTGTGACGGGTACGCGTTGCACACGATGCGGACCACCTTCGAATTTCAACCTCTGCCACGCATCTGCGCCACGAATCACAAACGTGACCTGATTCGTACCGCCGAGGTCGCTCACGTCGTGCGACAGCACTTCGATTTTCCAACCTCGAACCTGCGCGTAGGCGTTGTACATGTCAAGGAGGTCTCGTGCGAACAGATTCGCCTCCTCGCCACCTTCCGCGCCGCGAATTTCGAGAATGACGTTTCGACCGGCATTCGGATCGGGAGGAATTAACAACTCGCGAACGCGCTCGTCGAGAGCGGTCAGATCAGCCTCAACCTGTTGGACAACCGACGAGAGCATCTGCTCATCGGCATCGTCCGCTTCACCGAGTAACTCGGTTGCAACGTCGAGATCATCGAGAAGTCGGTTACGTTCCGTTAGTGCCTCGGCGAATTGACTGAGGTGGTGATAGCGCTGAGAGACGCGACGCAGTTCAGTCGGGTCGCTTGCCGTCTGTGGATCGGCAAGACGTTGCTCGAGTTCGTGAAACTCGCCGAGGTGGCCGGCGAGACGGTCGAAGAGCGCGTCGGACTCTCGTTGCTCGCGTGCCATTACCTGATGAGACTATCGGGGGGTATTTGCGAGGTTCGCCAGATTCGCAACCCGCATCGGGTGGTGCGACAGCGTTGCCATGTCGCCGAGAATGGGAAGTTGTGTCGAACCGTCGATCACCATGATCGACTCCTCAAGCCCGTGGGTCGACGCAAGGCGTTCAAATGTGTCAGCGGTATCGATTGGCGCGCCAAGATCGGTGCCACTCACGCAGGCGAGCAGCAAATTCCGCTTCCCGATTGACGCCGTGCAGAATGCCGGCGCCGCATCAGAGAGCGACGTCCGCGCGGTTGCGCCATCAACAAAGGCGACGTCATGCAACCCGTATTCGGTCGCATCTCGGTGCAGTTGCCAGCGCATTCGACGTTCAGCAGCAAGCCGACCAAGCGGGTGAGGCTCAGCGGTTGCCGACCTCTGCTCATGAACGAACGCAACGACCCGCTCAAGCGAAACCTCGCTTGGCTCACCCGCATACATCAATTTGAAGGCCTCACGATCCTGCGAGCCAACGCCGACTTCGAGCCGCGGACCATCGTCATCGTGCATGACACGACAAACCTCGAGACCCATGACCTCGCCGGTAAGGACACCGTGTTCCACAACCGGTTGGGCACCCGCACCGGTCATGAGGTCAACAAACGGTCCGATATCGAACTGAGGGGCGGCGACGGCCTCATAGTCGGCGGGTGCGACCGCGGTGAGCGATCGTCCATCGACAATCGAAACCTCGGATGACACACGCCATTGTCGAAGACGGCGCGCTGCGATACCTGCCTGAATTCGAAGACTTTGCGGAACGACGACCGACAGAGTGTGGCGCGGGTGTCGCAGGTGGAGCGCGAGGACTGCGCCGAGCAACCGCCCCGGCTGCTCATCGATCCATGCCACATTTCGCCCAGCACAGTGCGCAACGGCGCCGCCAGGGAAGGCTCGAATGTCCTCAACAACGTCGCCTGCATCGTTGGCGATGGCGCGAAGGGCTACCGCGATGAGTTCAGGTCGACGAGCACCCGAATCGGTGCTCTGCTCATTCACAGGGTGTGGTGGTGACCGTCAGGTCACTTCTTTGAGCGCTCGCCGTAACGGCGGTTGAAGCGCTCAACCCGACCACCGGAGTCAACAAGCTTTTGCTTACCGGTGAAGAACGGATGACATTCGTTGCACAACTCGAGAATTTGCTCTCCAGAACGGGTCGAGCGCGTCTCGAACGCGTTGCCACACGAGCAACGGACGGTGACGACGTCGTAATTGGGATGGATTTCGGACTTCATGCGAACTCTCCTGACTCAGGCTTTCGAAAGGTTAACGGGCGTCGAGCACGGATCCTCTGGTCACATTCCGGGCTGTTTTGCGACTTCGGAAAGGAACTCGTCGTTCGTTCTGAAGGTCTTGAGACGATCGACGAGCAACTCGAGACCTGGCGCTGCGTTGCCGTCAGCCGCAAGCCCAGACAGCACCCGTCGAAGTTTCCAGACCATCTGAAGTTGCTTGCGATCGAACAACAACTCTTCATGTCGGGTGCTCGACGCATCGACGTCGATCGCCGGATAGATGCGACGCTCGGCGAGTCGGCGGTCGAGACGCAACTCCATGTTGCCCGTTCCCTTGAATTCCTCGAA
>JALRBS010000052.1 GCA_023262325.1 Ilumatobacteraceae bacterium
ATACTTCGGTTTTCATATTTATTAAACTTTGAGCGTTTAACAGCAATAATAGAATTTACTCGCACACTGGAACGAATGCCCGTGGCTCGGGAAATACCGCCACGAAACGTAAATACGCTATCACCTGCAGTCCAGGCAATCATTTTTCGACTGTAAAGGTTGACCGCATCTTGCCAGGGTATCCATCTGACCGGTGCACCTGCAACATCTAACCTTAATATTAATGGAGTCATCAAAGAGAGTCCTTAAAATAACTTTTGTAAAGTTATAAAGATTCGTCCTTTCGGGACTAGTTCATGATATGTTTTATTAGAAAGCATTAATAGTCAAGTGCGGGGAGAAACATGAAAGAAATAACTCGTTTGTTGTACATAATGAAAAGACTACGTGATCCGGAATCAGGTTGTCCTTGGGATAAAGAACAGACTATAGACTCGATAAAAGCTTATACCATCGAGGAAGCATATGAAGTTGTTGACGCCATTGAACGTCAATCTATGGAGGATCTAAAAGACGAGCTGGGTGGTGATCCGGTCACCGTGCGTCTACTCGACCCTCCGTTGCACGAGTTTTTACCCAACATCAACGAACTCACTGTTCGCGAACTCAATGGCTCGATAACCGAGGAGGAACGAGCGACTCTGGGCACGGTTCGCCAACTCGCTGAATCAAATCCGATGCTCGGAACACGTGGTGTGCGACTCGCAGCGCTTCGTCCTGGCCTCTACGAAATGCAAGTACGAGCGATCTGCTCTGCGATCCGTGAGGTGGGTGCTCGAGGAGGACGTGCACGGGTTGAAATCATGATTCCTCTCGTCATCGATCCTGCCGAGGTGAGGCTTATCAAACAGCGCATTCTTGACGTTGTGGGGTCGAGTGGCGTCGCCGAGTCAGGTGACGAAATGCCGACGATTGGGGCGATGATCGAAACTCCGCGCGCCGCACTTCTTGCCGCTCGTATTGCACCTGAAGTCGACTTCATTTCTTTCGGCACGAACGATCTCACACAGATGACTCTTGGCTTCAGCCGAGACGACGTCGAGGCAGAACTCGTCCCGATGTATCGCTCGCTCGGGCTGCTCGAGCACAATCCATTCGAAGTCATCGACGAGCAAGGTGTTGGCCAGTTAGTGACCGGTGCTGCGAGGGATGGTCGCAACGCGAACCCGTCCCTGAAGATCGGGGTGTGCGGCGAACACGCCGGCCACCCGTACTCGATCGGTGTGCTGCTTGCCGCCGGATGTGAGTCGGTAAGTTGCTCGCCGTACCGCGTGAAGATTGCGCGACTCGCAGTTGCACAATCCTTGCTGCGTCGAGGGGTAGTAACGCCGGGAACATGCACGTTTCCCGAGGTGCCACGTACTCAAGCAACAATCATCGGCGGGAACGACGGCTCGGCGACCTCATCGCCACAGCCTGCAACGCAGTTGCTCGACGTTGACGACATTGATGTTCTCAGGGTGCTTCGCCTTCGCGGGTTCGCTACCGAGGCCGGATTCGTGGAGAGTCTCGGTGCGTTTCCACACGAGATTCTGCAGCGGCTCGTCGCTGAGGAGCAGGTGAGGTTTATTGAGGCTCGGGCTATGTATGCGCTGTTGCCGAACGGAAAAGCGCGATTTGAAACGTCATCGGCTGAGCAACGAGTGGCATCTCTCGGTAGTGCATACGCCGACTTTCTCGTGCTTAACGACATGTTGAAGCAGGCGTGCACCAACTGGCAGATGCGTGATGGTGAACCGAACGCACACGATGATGCGACCTATGACGAGAGTTGCATCGGCGCACTCGACGCGCTTCACGCGCGCGCGATGCCGGTGATGACCGCGCTCGCGAACGAAGTGCATCGCCTAGAACGCTATGGCGACCGACTTGGACGCGCGCTCGATGCGTTGCGTGAGGGTGATACGACACGCTTCACGGGTGTGATGTGCGAGTCCTATCACGACGTCTGGATGGAACTCCACGAAGATCTCATCTTGCTGCAAGGTATCGACCGAACGGCTGAGGGTAGTTTCTGAATCTTGCGCTGCCGGCTCGAAAATCCTCGGTGCTGACGTGTGCGGTACCGTTCCGGGAAACGAAAGAGAGATGTCATGACTGACCCGATCTGGATTGCTGACAACGCGCCGAGTGCACGATGGCCGCTGTACACGCGAGGGAATGTGGGCGAGGTGTTCCCTGAAGTCGTCCTTCCCTTGACATGGACGTTGTATGGCAAGGCTGCTGAAGACGGATGGCGTGACGCCTTTCGTGACCTAGGGCTGCTGCGACCGGGCGATATTGATGCGAACGAGTCAATGACGATTCTTGGAGTGTTCGGAGGGTACTGCTACATCAACGCGTCGTATGTGCGATTGCTCGGCGTTCGAGCCCCGGGCGGAACGGTTGACGCGATCGACCAACAGTTTTTTGGCGAATCCGAAGCACCTGCCTACGTCGCACGACCGGGTGACAAGAACCTTGGGTCAACGCTGCGACTCGGCGGCCTCGTACTCAAACTGCTCCGCACAACCTCGCTGCCTCAACTCGAAGTTGACAAGGAACAGGTCGCTGAATTTGTCGCACGTCGACCGAGTAGCGCTGCAAGCGATGCTGAATTGCTTTCCTATCTCGTTGGATTCCAACCGCTTTTTCAACAACTGTTCGCTCGCCACATTTCGAACACCTTCTCGTTGGCGCTCGTGTCGGGAGCGCTCGCCGATTTGTGCACGAAGGCCGGTCATCCGGATGCGCTCGTCGCGATTCTTGGTGGTATCGGCGATGTCGAATCAGCAGCACCATCGGCGGCGATGTGGGACCTCGCACGCCGTGCCACTGAAACATCGCAGGTGAATGAGGCTTTTGCTGCAGGAGTTGACGGTCTTCGCGAGCGACTCACTGAAGACTCGGCCGCTGCAGATTGGCTTGTCGCCTTTGACGGTTTCCTCACGGAGTTTGGCTCGCGAGGTCCGAACGAGTGGGACTTGGGATCCGATCCGTGGGCGTTGAGAGAATCGCTCGCGTTGTCAGCAATCGACCGAATGAGAGAAGCCGATTCGAGCCATGACCCACGTTCGCAGGCGACGAGGCTCGCTGGCGAACGCGCCCTCGCGGTGACCCGAGTCCTGTCAGCGCTCAAAGGACCCGACAAGTTCATGTTCACGCGAATGCTCCGGGCGACAACGCTGTTTTCTCAGGGGCGTGAGCGTTCGAAGACGACGATCATTCGGGCGATTCATGCCGCCCGACTCGTCACTCGTGAAATCGGCACGCGAGGCGGCCAGCGTGGGGGACCTGCGGATGCTCGTGCGGTCTGCATGCTTGCGTTAAACGAAGTTGCTCAGTTTCTCGACGCACCGGCATCGTTCGCCGAAATCATCGACGGTCGAGCAGCCCAACGCGAAGTGCTCGCAGATCTCATTCCTCCATTCATTTTCGAAGGAGCGGTATCGCATCCTTCGACTTGGGATTCGAGGGGTGCATCGCACGCGACACTCGAAGTTGGTGCGGTCATCCAGGGCATTCCGGGTTGTCCGGGGACTGCACAAGGCAGGGCTCGTGTCGTGCTCGATCCGGGTGACCCGCGCGGTTTAGGCACGGGCGACGTCCTCGTTGCGCCTCTCACCGATCCATCGTGGACGCCACTATTTCTCGCTGCTGAGGCAGTCGTTGTTGACGTCGGTGCCGTGATGTCGCATGCGGTGATCGTCTCCCGGGAACTCGGAATTCCGTGCGTCGTCTCGGCAGTTGGTGCAACGACGCAAATTGCAGATGGTGCACTGATCGAGGTGGACGGCTCAACAGGTCGCGTCACCATCCTTGAGACGTAATCCGCTCGGAGCGATCACCCTGGGTTGAGTTCGTGGCCGAGTGCCTCAGCGAGTTCTTTCAGCGCTGATGCGGCATCGACCACTTTGATCGTGCGCATGCCCATCTTGTGGGCCGGCTTGAGGTTGATACCGAGGTCATCCAGAAAGACGACGCGATGCGGATCGACCCTCGCCATTGAGCAGGCGAGTTCATAGAACTCTGGTTCAGGTTTTCGTGTTCCGACTTTTGATGATTCGACGACGTGATCGAAGAGGTTCATGGCTTCCGTGACGTCGGGGCGCTCCTCAACTGATCGATTCACGTTGTTTGTCAGGCAGGCGAGCACATATCCCGCGGACTTCAGCGAATTGAGCGCTGCGATCATTTCGGGTCGTACATTTCCGTAGAGACATCCGAGGACATCGGCGCCTGGAATGCGGTGACCGAGGGCTTCGGATTCGTCGCCAAACAGCCGGTTGAACTCTTCAGCAGAGACCTCCCGTCGTTCGATTTTGGCCCATGCATTGGAGTCTGGGCTGTGCGTGTTGACGCGCCGAATGAAGTCACGTGGAATGTTGTGCTCGTCCTCATAACGGTTGAACGCTTCGAACGGGCTTGAGGTGACGACACCGCCGAAGTCCCAGAACACGGCATCGAAGGACTCGCTTTTCATTATCGACTCCAGACGAAAGTGGATCAGATCAAAGTCGACTCTACGATGGTTCCCGTTAAGGAGTGAAGTCCGCTTCAGTCAGTCGCCCGGCGTAACGCGGTCGGCGGGAAGGGTCTTCAACCAAAATGGCGAGCAGTTGCTCGCACCGATTCCCGGGAAAACGGGGCAGATGGGATTCCCATGACACGAGTTGCCAGCGCGAAGCACGTCGTTGTTGACGGCTCGAATATTGCAACGGAAGGGCGATCAAAGCCAAGCCTCGCTCAGCTCAACGAGGCGGTGACAACGTTTATGGCCGACCACGACGGCGTCGTCATTACCGTCGTCGTTGACGCCACGTTTGGGCATCGAATCGATCCAGCTGAACGATCTGTGTTCGATGAAGCGGTCGCAAACAATGAACTTGTTGCGCCACCAGCCGGTGCAGTCGGACGTGGTGATGCGTTCGTCCTCAACATCGCCGATCGTGCGAAGGCCACCGTCCTATCGAATGACTCGTTTCAGGAGTTCCACGGCAACTTCCCGTGGCTGTTTGATGAAGGGCGACTGATCGGCGGCAAACCGGTGCCACATGTTGGCTGGGTGTTCGTCGAACGTACGCCCGTGCGCGGACCCGTGTCACGTCGCGCGACACAAGACTCGAAAGCGAAACCATCGAAAGTAAGCGCTCGAGCGAATGATCCGATGCCAATTCCAAAGAGCCCGCCGCCTGGAGCGACCGCACCGTCGAAATCGAAATCTGACGCGAAGAAGTCGCCGGCTGCGAAGCCCCGGAAGTCGACAATGTTGGGCGCGACGACGGCTCCAAAGGAAGCGGCTGCAACATCCAATGACCTGCTTCCGTTTCTTGACTTTGTCGGCTCGAATCCCGTGGGCTCGACCTGTCGTGGAACGATCGAGCGGTACGCCTCCCATGGCGCATACGCGAAGGTCGGCGACGTGTCGGTCTACATCCCTCTGCGACTGATGAGCGATCCGCCGCCGAAGAGTGCACGTTCGAAAGTCAAGATCGGCGATGAGGTTCAGGTTCGGATCGAAGCATTCGTGGCAGCACGCCGCAGTGTTGATGCCTCGTTGTTGACCGATGTTGGCAGCGCAGCTGGAGTGGACGAGACACCTGTGTCATCGATCGAAGACACGGCGAAAGCGACACCACGTGTGTTGAAGCGGGCCGCAACAAAGGCGACCGCAAAGCGGTCCGTACCGACACAAGTTGCCAAAAAGGTTTCAAAGAAGTCCGTATCGGCCACGCCCCGTACGAAGTCGGTGGCAAAGGCGGTCATGCCAACGAAAGCGGCATCGAAGAAGAGTGCGGCGAAGGCGACCGCCGGTTCGAAGAAAGCAAGCTCGACAGAAGCGAAACGCCCGAAGCAAACAACGAAGCCTTCCCCAACTAGTGAAGGACTTGCGAAATCATCGCCGCGGCGTAAGGCTGTCTCCTAATGGTTCGAGTCGTAACGTGGAACGTCAACTCGTTGAAGGCTCGTCTCGAACGAGTGACCGAATGGATGAACGAGGTTCAGCCTGATGTCCTCTGTCTGCAAGAGACAAAGATGGCAGACGACGCGTTTCCCTCACTTCACTTCGAAGCAATGGGCTATGAGAGCGCCCATTTTGGACAGGGACGATGGAATGGCGTTGCGATCATTTCGAAGATTGGTCTCGACAACGTTGTCACCAACTTTGCGGATGGAATCGAGCCAGATACCGACGCACGCATCATCACTGCAACCTGTGGCGGGATCCGAGTTTCAAGTGTGTACGTGCCGAACGGGCGGGCGATCGACGATCCCCATTACGAGTACAAGCTGTCGTGGCTCGATCGGCTCGTCGCTCACCTGCAACGCGACACCTCGCCGGCGGCTGACGTCATCGTCACCGGTGACTTCAATATCGCACCTGCCGACATCGACGTGTATGACCCATCGAAACTCGCAATGTCAACTCACGTGACCACCGCCGAGCGAGATCGAATTCGGAACCTTGAGCAATGGGGACTTGTCGATATCTTCCGTGAGCATCACCCGGAGCAGAAATTGTTCTCCTGGTGGGACTACCGATCGGGTGATTTCCATATGGGGCGAGGTCTGCGCATCGATCTCATCATGGGTTCCGCATCAGTGCACGCACGAAGTCGTTGGACGACGGTGGATCGCAATGCGCGAAAGGGACCATCGCCGAGCGATCATGCGCCGGTGCTCGTCGATCTCGACTAGCCAGGAGTTTCGAGCATTAGTCGACGAGCTGAAGTGCTTGCTGTAAGTCGGGAAACAACCGTTCGCAGGTGAGGTGCCCCCACCCGGTGAGCTCATTGAGTTCCTCGACGTTGCTCGGTCGTCGTTCGGCGAGTTGGCGGACGAGCCGATCGCTGCAGATCGTCTCTGGAATGACACCGGCTCGGCGGGCGGTGTGTGCACGCCACTCGGCGACTGCGTCGTGACGCGCCTTCGCATCACGACGTTCTGGCGAGCGCATCGCCGTCACCAGCGCTTCAGGGGGAGTTGATCGAATCGGTTCAGACGATTCGAACTTGTCGAGAAATGGGGAAATCGTCCGGCGGTATCCATTGCGCCGCTCGGCCCAAGTGATGTGACATTGCGACGTCGCCCGCGTGATGGCGACGTACAACAGCCGCGCCTCTTCCGCAATCTCGTCGCGAGTGGTGGCACTTCGATGCGGAAGTGATCCAGATTCGGCGGCAGCGATCCATACGAATGGCCATTCGCGACCTTTTGCGGCGTGAAAGGTGAGCACCTCAACGCCACCGCGCCGCAGACCGAATGGGTCTTCTGCTGCAACCCATGCGGCAAATGCGGTGCCGTCTCCGTCGGGCTGCTCGCGCAGAAAGTCAAGTGCCGCCTGTGCGATGTCACTTGCGGCAGGGGTGGTGCCGGGTGAGTCGAGTGCGGGTTCAACGACGTTCGTGGTGTCGTCAAGTACATCGTGTGCCCAGGCGCGTAGTTGACCCGGCTCTCGTAGTCGTCGGGCGGTGTCGAGCGCACGCCGACCGGCGGAATCACCTCGAAACCCTCTGGGGCGAATATCAACATCTGCCGTCTGCAACGCGCGTTCTATACGTTCACAATGTGCGTGTGTGCGCGCGAGCACCGCAACATCGCCCTGTCGAATCGCAGTGAGGTCAAGCCGGTTGAGTGCATTGGCGATTGCTGCCGCTTCGCTCTCATCATCGGGGTACGACGTGATCGTGATCGGATCACCATCAGGACGAGTCGACAACAGGCCACTTCCGAGTTGGGAGTGCTGCAACACGTGGACACCAGCGGTCACCACCTGTGGCGTGCAACGGTGGTTGTTTGACAGGCGGAGAATTTCGACTTCTGGGAAATGGGTCGACACATCTTGCAGCAGGGTCGGATCGCTTCCGTTAAAACCGTAGATGGACTGCGCCGGATCACCCACGAGAAAAAGATCATGACGAGCCCCCTGAAGGGCACGAAGAAGCGCATGCTGTATTGGCGTGAGGTCCTGTGCCTCGTCGACTAACAAATGTCGAAATCGCCACCTCACTGCGTCGGCAAAGTTCGAGTTCGAATTGAGTTCTGCGGCGCACACGACGAGCAAATCGTCGAGATCGAGCACCCCACGCGAGCGCTTTTCCGCGGCGTAGGCATCGATCGCCTCCGCCACGCGAGTTGCGCGATCGCTGCGCCGCTTGCCTCGCGACGACCGGAGATAACCGGAGGCGTCAAGACCACGGGCACTCGCCCAAGACAGCTCGGCGACGAGGTCGTTGAGTGCTTCACCTGAGGCACCTGTTGCAAGCCCGACAAGGCGAGGACGATCTTCCACAATTGTTGGAGGCGTGCGTCGTTGATCCGACCATCGCTGCCGCAGAATGTTGAGTGCGGTGGCGTGAAAGGTGCCAGATTCAATTCGTTCATCGATTCCAACGGCGCGCAGGCGTCGACGAAGTTCGCCTGCTGCTTCGCGGGTGAAAGTCAGGGCGAGTGTGTGGCGGGCGTCGGCATCGCGGGTGGCGATTCGGTATGCGATTCTGCGGGTGAGCACTCGCGTTTTCCCGGACCCTGCCCCGGCGATTACCGCCACAAGATGAGACGACGTTGTGACGGCGCGACGCTGATCCTCATCTAGGTCGACCAGCAGGGCGTCCGCGTCCATTCCCTAAAGGTACTGTCGTGGGCATGGCGTATCCGCAGAAGTTGCTCAATCCGGGGGAAGAGACCATCGTCGACCTCCACCCGCACTGGTGGTTTTTCGCGCGACAAGTTGCGTGGCTCATCGGAGCGGTGGTCATCGCAGTCGTCGCTGCTTCGGTACTCGGAGATGGCGCTGCCGCCTCGGTCGTGCGGTGGGTGACGATTGCACTCGTCGTCGCCTCCGCACTTCGAGTCGGTATTCGATGGGTTTCGTGGGTGACGACGTATTTCGTCGTCACAACTGACCGCGTCATTTTCCGAAATGGTGTGATCTCGAGACAGGGTGTGGAGATACCTCTCGGGCGCGTGAACAACGTGCTCTTTCACCAGTCCTTGTTCGAGCGCATCATCGGTGCGGGCGACCTACTGATCGAATCAGGGGGCGAACGCGGTCAACAAACCTTTACCGATGTGCGAAACCCCGATCGGGTACAGAATGCGATTCACGCTGCGATCGACTGGTTGAGAGACGACTGAAATTCCAACTTCGTCGGTGCGCGCCGACGGTGCAACACTCGGGATGTGGCTCGCGTCAGTCTCCCCTCAGGCGTTGAAATTGAGTACGAATCATTTGGATCTCGAACGGACCCAACGGTGCTGCTTGTGTCGGGATACACCTCGCAGATGCTCGGATGGGATGAAGGATTTTGTCGGGCGCTCGCAGCGCATGGGCGCCATGTCGTTCGTTACGACAATCGAGACGTAGGACTCTCGACCCACTTCGACGGCGTGGAGATCGACATGCCGGCGCTGAAGCAGTACATCAAGCGAGAAGGTCCGATGCCGGACGTGCCGTACACGCTTGACGACATGGCCGCCGATGGCGTGGGTCTTGCGGACGCGCTCGGTGCCGAGATCGTTGACGTTGTCGGCATGTCGATGGGCGGCATGATCGTGCAGACGATGGCAGTCAATCATGGGCGGCGTCTTCGCTCAGTGGTTTCGGTGATGAGTACGACCGGCGACCGTAACGTTGGCCGACCGCTTCCCGAGGCCTTCGAGATTTTGCTTACTGCACCACCGGATGATCGTGCCGGATACATCGATGCATCGGTGAATGCGAAGATCTGGTCATCGAAGCGGTATTTCGATGAAGCGCGATGCCGCGAGAAGGCAGCGGCGAGTTACGACCGCATGTTTTACCCCGAGGGCTATGCCCGCCAGATGGCGGCAATCGTTGCGCTTGGTGATCGCAGTGAGTCGTTACGGACGGTGGATGTGCCGATGTTGGTGATTCACGGTGTGGATGACACGTTGATCAGCCAATCTGGAGGCGAGGCGACCGCTGCGCTTGTTCCGGGTGCCGAGTTGCTCATCGTCGATGACATGGGTCACGACATTCCTGAACCACTTTGGCCAACCTTGACGAGTGCGATTGCCGCGTTTGGTGATCGTGCTGGTCGATCACAATCGAGAGTTAAAGGAGAATGACATGGCTGGACCACTGAGCGGATACCGAATCCTTGAGATCGCTGGAATTGGACCCGGGCCATTCGCCGCAATGATGCTCGCCGACATGGGGGCCGAGGTCATCCGAGTCGATCGAGCGCAAGCGGTGCGCCCAGGGTCCTCGGGACCAGTTCGCGATGTGTTGCAGCGAAGTCGCAAGAACATTGCACTCGATCTGAAAAATCCAGAAGGTGTCGCAATTCTGCTCGACCTCGTCGAATCTGCCGATGCGCTCATCGAAGGTTTCCGTCCAGGGGTCATGGAACGACTCGGCATCGGCCCGGACGAGTGCCTCGCACGAAATCCGAAGCTCGTGTTCGGTCGAATGACAGGGTGGGGGCAGACAGGTCCGTATGCAATGGCCGCGGGGCACGACATCAACTACATCGCCTTAGGTGGAGCGCTCGCACACATCGGACGACATGACTCTGGTCCGGTTCCACCGCTCAACTTGGTGGGCGACTTCGGCGGTGGTGGCATGTTTCTCGCCTACGGCGTGGTGTGCGCCTTGCTTGAGGCTGCGCAATCGGGCAAGGGTCAGGTCATCGACACTGCGATGGTCGACGGCACTGCGACGTTGATGTCGATGTTCTGGGGAATGTCAGCGTCGGGCGGTCACGATCCGAATTCTCGTGGCACGAACCTGCTCGACTCCGGTTCTCACTTTTACGACACGTATGAATGTTCCGACGGTGAATGGATCTCGATCGGCTCGATTGAGCCGCAGTTCTACGCCGAGCTATTGGAGCGAACTGGACTCACTCAGGACGAGGCGTTTCAACGTCAAATGGATCGCACACAGTGGCCTACTCTGAAGGCGCGCCTGAAGGAACTGTTTCTGACGAAGAGTCGCGCCGAATGGTGCGAACTTATGGAGCACACCGACGTGTGTTTTGCCCCAGTGCTCACGATGGATGAGGCAGCACAACACCCACACAACGTCGCACGAGCAACATTCTGCGAGGTCGACGGACTCATGCAGGCGTCACCTGCACCGCGGGTCTCCCGCACATCGCCGTCGACACCCACGCCCCCAGCTCGATCAGGCCAGCACACACGTGAGGTGCTAATTGACTGGGGTCTCGACGCCGGACGCGTTGATGCCGCGGTTTCTTCAGGCGCTGCTGCGCAGGCGTAATGGCGATCGTCCGTCTCGTTCGGCACGGTCGTGCATCCGCTGGCTGGAACGTCGACCCGGACCCGGGTCTTGACGGTCTCGGCGAGGAACAGGCACTGCGAGTTGCGGAACGACTGCGGTCAGAGGATGCTTCCGGCGAAGCACCGGAGATCTGGACCTCACCGCTACGACGTTGCCAAGAAACCTCCGTGCCCTACTCATCGGCGTATGGAGTGGCGCCGCTCATCGTGCCCGCAGTCGCCGAAATTCCGTCACCCGACGGGGTCGCAATGGCTGATCGCGTCGACTGGCTTCGCCAGGCAATGGACGGATGTTGGCGCGATCTCGGCGATCGATATGTCGCATTTCGAGACGATCTCGTCCAGGCCGTTCGTTCAGTAACGAGGGACACGGTGATTTTTTCGCATTTCATTGCGATTAACGCGGTGATTGGAGCGTGCACCGGGGATGACCGCCTTGTCATTCGCAGTCTTGATAACACCTCTGTGACAACTGTTGAAGTGACCGATGGAACCCTCGTGCTCATTGAGGGTGGGTCAGAGGCCGACACGCTGATCCGTTGAACAGGGCATCGGCAGTGACGTTCAGCGGGTGAAGGACGGTGGCACACTTGATGGGTGAACACACCGCACCTCGGCTACGTCTCGGTCGCAGTCGGCATCATGGCGATGGTGAGCGGGTGTGCCTATCTCACTCCGACCGCAACAACCGAACTTCAGTCTGAGTCACCTGAAACAACAAGCGAAGTTTCGTCATCGCTGGCTGCGAGTTCCGAAGAACCATCGGGTGAGGCCACGCGGGCGACCGATGGCGGGTTGAACGACACGTCGGCAGCAACCGATGCGCCGACAACGACGCCTCCAACGACGATTCCACCACCACTGGGCGCCGATGAACTTGTCCTGAAGTCGGGCGGCGTTGGTGGAGCCTTGTTCGGCGCTGATCCCGCAGGAGTCATCGATTATGTATCGTCAATTTTGGGGTCACCCACCGCGGATACTGATTGGGTTGATGCCGCAATGCTCGCCTGTCCAGGAACGACGGTGCGGAGAATCGATTGGGGAGTGCTGTCCCTGACGTTCGGAGATGAATCCGATGTGTCATCGGGGCGCGCCCACTTGATGGCATACACGTACGGCTCGATCGAACGGTTCGGCGGGGAGCCGCAAGGCTTGCTCACCGACGTTGCACTTGGGCTCGGCGCGACAGTTGCCGAATTGCGGGAGAAATACGCAAATGTGTCGATTGATTCAGGCGATCCTGACCTTGACGTTCCACCCTCGTTTTTTGTCGAGCACGACGATGCAATGGTGAGTGGCCTGTTATCAGGTGTTGACGACACCGATGTTGTGCTGGTGATCTTCGGTGGAAGTGGGTGCTATGGGTAACGCAGGGTCGCTCCGCGAGCTGCATCACTTGGTTGCATGGCTCATGATTTTGTCAAACGGTGCTCTTGGTTTGTGGTTTGTTGGCGCGCAGTATCGGTCAGCGTTGCGGCATCGCACGATGTGGTGGGCGGTGGTGCCTGCTCAGACGATCGTCATCCTTCAGGCGATCTTGGGCGCGGTACTCGCATCGCAACCGGGCATCGTTCTCAACGACATGCACGCGCTGTACGGGTTCTCGGCGATCGTCGCTGTCGGAATCCTGTACAGCTATCGCACGAGTCCGTTTATTCGGGACCGACAATACGTGTTGTATGGAGTCGGCAGCCTTTTCATCATGGGACTCGGTATTCGGAATCTCTTCCTTGGCCGATGATCTGTCGTCTACATGCTCGGTTCGGGTGGCGGGATGAGTTCTGACAAGAAGTGCACGAGGTAGGCACTCGGCATTTCAGTGCGTGGAATCGGCACGACAAGCTGACGTTGTGTCTCTTTGTGCATCGCTTTTCGGTTGAGCCGCCGGAGGCGCATCGATTCGCTCACCTTGAGATCAAGCGGGGCCAACTTGGCGGTTCGACCGGCGGACGGGCTACCCATCACCGTGACGTCGGTAATGCCGAGGCGGAGGCACTCAACACGCAGTCGCGCAACGATGAGCAGCGCATCGACAGGATCAGGAATCGGTCCGTAACGATCGACCCACTCTGCGGCCACGTCGTCGACTTCGGCTGCAGTCGATACCGAACCGAGTCGACGATACGCCTCCAGTCGAAGGTCCTCTCGTGGGATGTAGCCATCAGGAAGGTAGGCGTCTGCAGGAACATCGAGCGAAAGCTCAGGCACCGGCTCTGGGGTTTCCCCCTTCATTTCAGCGACAGCTTCGGTCACCATCTGGCAGTACAAGTCGTAGCCAACTGCAGCGATATGTCCAGATTGCGCCTCGCCGAGCAGGTTGCCGGCGCCGCGAATTTCGAGGTCTCGCATCGCGATTCGAAATCCCGAACCCAACTCGGTGGATTCGCCGATCGTTCGGAGTCGCTCGTATGCCTCTTCGGACAGCGATCGATCACGTGGATGGAAAAGATACGCATACGCACGTTGGCCACTACGCCCAACACGACCCCTAAGTTGATGTAACTGCCCGAGACCTAAAAGGTCCGAACGCTCGACGACGAGCGTGTTGACCGTTGGCATGTCGATGCCCGACTCGATAATCGTGGTGCACACCAATACGTCATACCGGCCTTCCCAGAAATCGAGCACGACCTGTTCGAGCGTCGCCTCGTCCATCTGCCCATGTGCAATGGCGATGCGTGCCTCGGGCACAAGATCTCGAAGCCGAGCAGCTGATTCCTCGATCGATTTCACGCGATTGTGCACCCAAAACACTTGTCCTTCACGAAGGAGTTCTCGTCGAATCGCTTCGACGGCAACCCGTTCGTCGTATTCGCCAACATGGGTGAGAATCGGTTGTCGATCGGCAGGCGGAGTTTGCAGCAACGACAAGTCTCGAATACCGACGAGTGACATTTCGAGGGTGCGCGGTATCGGGGTCGCACTCATCGTCAACACATCGACGTCGGTAGCGAGTTGTTTCATGAGTTCTTTGTGTTGCACACCGAAACGCTGTTCTTCGTCGACAACGAGTAGTCCAAGATCTTTGAACTTCACGTTGTTCGAGAGCAACCGGTGGGTGCCGATCACACAGTCGATTTCGCCGGTTGCGAGGCCATTGACAACCTTGGTGGCTTCCCGGTCAGTGAGGAATCGCGAGAGCACTTCGACGCGAATTGGAAAGCCGGCAAATCGGTCAGCGAAGGTCGTGCCGTGCTGTGTGGCGAGCAGGGTTGTCGGCGCAAGGACGGCAACCTGTTTGCCTCCTTGAATTGCCTTGAAGGCGGCACGAATTGCAACTTCGGTTTTTCCGAAGCCGACGTCACCGCAGATGAGGCGATCCATAGGCACTGACCGCTCCATATCGGCCTTCACTTCTTCGATGGCGGTGCGCTGATCGGGGGTTTCGACGTAGCCGAACGCATCTTCCATCTCGGCCTGCCATGGAGTGTCGGGCGGGAACGCGTGCCCGGGTGTCGTCACTCGTTTTTGATACAAGACGACAAGTTCTTGAGCGATCTCACGTACAGCCGATTTCACACGTGACTTTGCTGCGGCGAAATCGCTTCCACCGAGCCGATGCAGCGATGGTGCCTCGCCGCCCGAATACGGGCGGAGTACGTGAATCTGGTCTGAAGGAATGTAAAGGCGGTCCTCACCTTTGTACGCGACGAGGAGATAGTCGCGTTCAACGCCACCGATTGAGCGGGTGACCATGCCTTCGTAACGTCCGACGCCATGGTGGACGTGCACGACGTAACTGCCTTTCTTGAGGTCATCAAAACTGGCGGTTGATTGACGAGGCCTGGCGCGGCGATGGGAGCGTCGCCGACCGGTGAGGTCCGCCTCAGCGACAACGGCAAGTTTCACATTCGGTAGATGAAAGCCGCGATGGAGTGGTGCGACGACGATGTAGGCGCCCGGCTTGGTGAGGTCGGTGTCGGCGGTCGCTAGACCGAATTCAAGGCCGTGATCCAACAGCAACTGCCGAAGGCGTTCGGCGGAACCAGCGCCGTCGGCGGCGACGACGACCCGTTCTCCACGGGACAGAAGATCACGAATGCGAGTTGCGTGACCCGCACCATCGCCGACGATCGGTCCCCAACCCGAGCTTTGAACGAATGGCGTGTCGGGGCTTTCTGGTGTCGCATCGATTGTCCAGAACGAACCGGTGCGCGCAAGCAATTGATCGGCGTCGACATGAAGGCGCGGAAACTCGCGTTGTGGATCACGTTCCCAGGTTCCGGCTAATGCTCGAGCGAGATCTGCCTCTTCGGCAAGCAGATCGGCGGCTCGATCTCGCATGCGGCGAGGTTCGACAAGCACCACCTTTGCATCGCCGCTCATGAGGTCGGTGATGAGTGCGTCGTCGTCGGTGAGCCACGGTAGCCACGACTCCATACCGTCAAATTGGGCACCTTCGGCGAGACGTTCCCACTGTTCGCGTCCCCACGGCTCCAGACCGATGAGTTCTGCCGCCCGTGTTCGGATGTGTTCCGTTGTCGCGATTTCTCGGGCAGGAAAGATACGTACGCGCTCGATGTCTGAGGTCGAACGCTGGTCGTGAACCGAAAATTCGGTCAATCGATCGATCTCATCGCCCCACAGGTCCACACGAATCGGGTGATCTGCGGTTGAGGGGAAGATGTCAACAATCGCGCCTCGGCGTGCGAATTCTCCGCGGTGTTCGACGACGTCCTCTCGGCGATAGCCGGTGTCGACGAGCGTTTGTGTGAGTTGCTCGAGATCGATTGAGCCTCCACGCGCGATGTCGATTGGTGCAACCGTTCTTGCGGCCGGACTGAGGCGTTGTAAGAGTGCGCGAACTCCCGCAACGACAACTTTCGGCGGTTCTTGATCGCGGGTGATGCGCCACAGCACTTCAAGGCGTTTCCCCATCGTCTCAACAGCCGGACTCACCCGCTCGAAGGGCAGGGTTTCCCACGCTGGAAACAGCAGGCAGTCTCGCTCGCCAAGAAAGTGAACAAGATCGTCATGTAGTCGTGCCGCATCGGTTCCGGTTGGACATGCGATGAGAAGTGGGCGGCGCGACGAGAGATGCGTAAGCGAGGCAATGCTGATCGGTCGAGCAACTTCGGTGATGGCGAGTCGTGCTTGCGGTTCGCCGAGCGCTCTCATGAGTGCTGGCTCGTCTCGCATGAGTGGAGCGAGCTGTGACAGCGATGAGCGAAGGTTTGTGTCGCTCACCGGCTGTTGACCGATCGCATTGCGGCCTGGATGCCGTTGGCGACGATCAACTCGACAGCCTCGCATGCGACCGAAGCGCCGACGTTGAGAATTTCACGATCACGTTGCGGCACTTTAGATAGCACCCAATCAGCACCACGGTCAGCCGAAGGCGGCCGCCCGACACCGATGCGGACACGCGTGAAATCTCGCGAGGAGACATGTTGCGCAATGCTGCGCAAGCCGTTGTGCCCAGCGAGACCGCCACCAGATTTGACGCGAACGACGCCTGGTTCGAGATCAAGTTCATCGTGCACGACAACGAGACGTTCGACATCTCCGAGTCCGAAACGCTTGATGAGCGAGGCGGCGGCACGTCCTGATTCGTTCATAAAGGTGATCGGAACGCCGAGAACAATCCGATGCTCACCGACCCGCGTTTCCGCGACCCACGCGTCATTCTTCCCGCTTTTGAAATTTGCATTGAGCGAATTGGCGAGTGCACGAACGGCATGCTCGCCAATGTTGTGGCGCGTGTGCTCGTATTGGCTGCCTGGATTGCCGAGCCCGAGAATTAACCACTCGGGTGGGTTGTCGCCGGCACGGCGTCCGGAGAACAGGCCCATGGCCAGATGTCAGTCGGCGTCGCTGGCGTCGCCGTCAGCGTCGGCCTCAGCCGTCGCGTCCGCTGCCTCGGCGTTGTCGCCCTCGGCGGCATCGTCACCAGCGGCAGCCGGCTCGTCAACGACCGCGGTGCGCAGTGTCACGGTGGTGACAACGACGTGGTCGGCAGCACTCACTGCAGCGACGCCGGCGGGGAGCGCAACATCGGCCACGGTGATGACGGTTGAGGTCGTCATCTCTGAAATATCGATGACGAGTTCAGTCGGAATGTTCCTCGGCGTCGTGCGCACTTGGATTTCCATCATTTGCTGGTCAACAAGAGCGTTATTCGAAGCAACTTCTTTTGCTTCGCCGTCGAGGCGAACTGGCACACTGACGGTGATTTCCTGGTTGAGGTCAACTTTGATGAAATCGACGTGACTCACCGAACGGCGCACGGGGTGCCGCTGGAGATCTTTGATGATCGCCGGGTACACATTGCCATCGACGGTGAGGTCGAGGATCGTGTTGAGTCCGGCAGCACCTGACAAGGCCAGTCGAAGGTCACGTCGAGCAACCGAGATGCTGAGCGGCGACATTCCCTGCCCGTAGACGACAGCAGGAATACGGTCCTCGCGACGTAGGCGGCGGGACTCGGCACTTCCGGTCGTGCGACCGGATTCGGCGATGAGAACGGAATCAGACATTGTTCGGCCTCGGTGTGACTGCAGTTGCGATTAAACGTTGTCGCCATATCACTGTTGATATGGCAGCATCGCTTGAGGCTATCGGGGCGAGATGCCGCCGACACCCTGACCGGAATCGTGGTTCAGGCGTAGTTTTCGCCAGCGAAGATTTCGCTGACGCTCGTGTCATCGAACACCGCCGAGAGCGCCTGTGCAATGAGCGGGGCGATTGAGAGCACCTCAATCTGTGGGAGATGCTTTTCGGCCGGCAGCGGCAACGTATTCGTGAGGACGAGCCGCTCGATTGGCGAGTTTTTGAGGCGATCAACAGCCGGTCCGGAGAGCACGCCGTGAGTTGCCATCGCCCACACTTCGGTTGCACCCCGTTCGAGCAGGATTTCGGCGGCCGAAACGATTGTGCCGCCCGTGTCGATCATGTCGTCGGTGAGGATGCACAGTCGACCGTTGACGTCACCGATGACCTCTTTCGCCTCCACGACGTTTGCTTGGCCTTTTGGTCGACGCTTGTAAATAAACGCGATGTCGGCCTCGCAGTCGTGAAGATGCTGGGCCATGCGTTCTGCGACCTTGATGCGGCCCGAATCGGGCGACACGATCACAGGGGAGTCGGCGGCATTCGACCGGATATACGCCTCGAGGACTGGTGCAGCGGTGAGATGGTCAACTGGTCCGTCGAAGAAACCCTGGATCTGTCCAGAGTGAAGATCGATCGAGATGAGACGGTTGGCTCCTGCGAGTTTGAACATGTCGGCGATGAGGCGGGCAGTGATCGGCTCACGCCCTTCGGCTTTGCGATCTTGGCGGGCATAGCCGTAGAACGGGCACACCGCCGTGATGCGTTTCGCAGAGGCTCGTTCGGCGGCATCGATCATTGTGAGTTGTTCCATGATCGAGTCGTTGACGGAACGTCCATCGATGCCGTAGTGGCTTTGCATGACGAAGACGTCGGTGCCACGCACGCTTTCGGAAAATCGCGGGCGGATCTCACCATTGGAGAATTCGACGAGATTTGGATTACCGAGCGTGATACCGAGATGTCGGGCAACCTCTTCGGCAAGATCGGTATGGGTTCGGCCGGAGTACAGCGCAAGTTTTTTTGTCGTGACCTTCTCGAGCGACTCCACCGTGCTCCCCTCTATCGAAGTCGTTGTCTCATACCCAGCCTAGTTCCTCGCCGGTTCAGCGTAAAAGCAGGGACATGGACGGGGAGTGTGTACCGGAACATTTCCGATCAGCGGCGGGGCGTAATGGACGTTCGGGTGGTTCAGCGCTCGAGCATGAGCCGCTCAACGAACGCGAGTTGTTCACGGTCGTTGACACCGTGGGTTTCGTCGGCGTCAGTGAGCACTGTCCCGACGCGATGACCGGACCTCGCGAGGTCAGCGATGACATCGGTGAGGTAGTACTCGCCTTGAGCGTTCGAGGTGGTGAGCCGAGCGAGCGACGGCTCAAGTAGCGCATGCTGAAATGCGTACACGCCGGCGTTCCACTCTTTAATGAGGCGTTGGTCATCGGTGGCATCACGTTCTTCGACGATTCGACTGACGTTGCCGTCACCATTGCGGACTACTCGCCCGTAACCCGTCGGATCGTCGAGCACGCTCGTGAGCACTGTCGCTGCGTGGGCTTCGTCACGATGTCCATCGACGAGTCGCCTCACCGTTGCTGAGGTGAGCAGCGGTGTATCGCCAGGCAACACAAGAACAATGTCGTCCTTCTGGCCGACTGGTAGTCCCGCAAGACCAACGCGGGCGGCGTCACCCGTGCCGTTCTGTGCGATCTGGGTGACAAAGGTGACGGTGGCCCAGGGCGGTGCAAGCTTGGCAACGACGGTTGCGACCTGATCTCCTCCGTGGCCCACGACGACAACCACATCGGTCGGACTGCTTTTCTCAAGCGCATCGATCACGTGCATGACCATCGGACGTCCACATACTTCGTGTAGCGGTTTCGGAAGATCGGACTTCATTCGCGTCCCGGCACCGGCGGCGAGAACGATGGCACGTGTCATCATGGTTCCGGGGAGAGGACTCGAACCCCTATAAACGGCACCAAAAACCGCTGTCCTACCATTGAACGACCCCGGAATATTCGCCACCACGGTAGCGTGCGCGTTCGCTGCAGCGACAGTGTGTTGCGACCACCGTTGGCAGGTGCGTCATCGGGTGGGTGAACGAAGGTTTACGCCGGTAGCGTCGTCTCCCTATGGGATCGCTCGTAAAAAAGCGCCGCAAGCGCATGCGTAAGAAGAAGCACAAGAAGATGCTGCGACGAACGCGGCACCAGCGACGCAAATAGTTTCGCTTACCTTCTGTTATCGATGGTGCGGGTCACCCGCACAACAGCGCCCTCGGCGAGAAGTTCGTCGAGGGCGTCGTCGTGTACGCCCTCCAAAAACCAAGTCGCGCCGCTTCCGGCGAGCGTCGGTTCGACGCCGGTGCAACGTGTGATTCGCTGCTTCCATGTGTCGAGTCGCGGCTCAACGCGAAGGGCCGCGGGCTCAAGGTCGTTGAGACCATTATTGGTTGGGCCGCCAAGTTCGTCCCAGGCACTGTAGACCGCTGGCGTGCTCACCGAAAGTGGCGGGATGATGAGGGTGTAGACAAGATCGAGATGCGGCAGTGGTGTAATGAGCTCGCCGATCCCCTCGACTCGGGCTCTGCCACCTGCAACGCAGAATGGAACATCTGCACCGATCGTGACCGTCACTGCCGGGTCGGTGAGTTCGGCCCATCGAAGCACTGCGGCCGCGTCAGTTGATCCGCCTCCGAGTCCACCGCCGTGCGGAATTCGCTTCTCGAGTGAGATGTTCAGCGTGCGTCGGCTGAGATCTGCGGCGGCGATGCAGAGATTTCGTTCATCGGTTGGCACTCCCTCGCGAAACTCGCCGGTGACTTCGATCACCGTGGTCGCCGCGGGTTGGAGCGTAAGAATGTCGGCGAGTTCGAGACTCACCATTTCAGCATCGATGAGGTGGTAGCCGTCGTTCCGCACGCCGGTCACGCGCAGCGATCGGGTCAACTTTGCGTGAGCGTGAAGAGTCGAGGCACTCATGATTGCATCGCCTCGACAAGTCGATACCAACGTTGAAGATCGATGCGCTCGGGCCGATCCTCAGGACTAATACCAGCCGCGGCGAACGCTTCGTCTGACACGTGTCCATCGAGCGATCGTCGCAGCATTTTTCGTCGCTGACCAAAGGCGGTCTTCATGATGGCGAAGAGCGCTTCTGTGTCGATCGAATATGTCGAGACGTGTCGGGTGATATCGACGACTGCTGATTCGACGTTGGGACGTGGCATAAACACCGTTGGTGGTACGTGTGCGACTTTGCGTGCACTCGCGAAGTGGGCCACTTTGAGCGTGACCGCGCCGTATTGCTTTGATCCGGGTCGAGCAACAAACCGATCCGCCGCTTCCTCCTGAACGAGCACGACGAGACGAGTGATGAGCGGGACCTCTTCGAGAATGTCGCAGACGAGCGGGGTTGCGATGTTGTAGGGAAGATTGGCGACGAGCGTGTGAGGGGTGTTGTTGAGTAGTGACGACCAGTCGACCTGCATGGCGTCGGCTTCAACGACGTCGACCTCGGGTGATGCGGCAGTGATTGCTCGTAACGCCGAAGCGAGACCGGTGTCGTATTCAATTGCGGTTACGTGAGCGCCGCGCTCGACAAGCGCAAGCGTGAGTGAGCCGAGTCCTGCACCAATCTCAACGACACGGTCGCCGGTGGACACGCCGGAAAGTTCGGCGATTTTGCGCACGGTGTTGGGGTCGACCATGAAGTTCTGGCCAAGTTCACGGCGCGGGCTGAGACCGTGGGAATCGAGCAGGTTGCGAATTGCAGGTCGGCTGTGCGTCACCAGTGGTACTCCACAATGACTGGCGCGTCGGTCGGATCGGCGATTGCGGCAAAGCGGTCGGGATGCATGATGACATCTGCGAAGGGACTGTCAAATACAAGTGTGTTGATGCACGTTGTCGATCGGTTGTTGTCGAGGTTGGTCACGGTGACGAACATTCCGGGTGTGGCGTTTCGGGCATAGCAGAGGTCATTTGCTTCGATGTCGTAGTCGAACGACGCGTATCCCTCGAGACTCGCACTCGCATCGGGTACCGCGATCACGCCACCGACGATCGGTGCGATGGTGACGTGGCGATCAAACTGAGCGGCTTGTGGTGTACCGAGCGGATCCTCCGTTGGAGCTACTGACGTCGTTGATTCATCGCCGGCGAGTGGTGCAACATTGGTGGGGGCGACCTCGGCACTCTCATCACTTGAACCGCTGAAGAGCCACCCGATGGGAACTGCGACAACGGTGATCGCGAGCGCGATTGCGATTCGACGACGTTGCGCAACGGACCGGTCATTCATGTGAGGCCGAACAATCGCCGAGTATTGGTTGTCGTTGCGTGAGCGACGTCGCGAACTGCGATCCCGCGAAGGTCGGCAATTGCGGTACCGACATGTCGAACGTGTGCCGGCTCATTTGGCTTGCCGCGGTGTGGAACCGGCGCGAGGTAGGGGCTATCTGTTTCGACAAGCATCCGATCGAGCGGGCAGGCGGTCGCTGCCTCGCGAAGCTCGGTCGCGGTTCGAAAGGTGACGATTCCTGAAAAGCTCACTGATGCATTTCGTGAGAGGCACTGTTCAAGTTCGTGTGGGCCGCCAGTGAAGCAGTGAAAGACCGTCCGATTCGGCGTGCCGACCTCGTCGAGAATTGAGAAGGTGTCCTCCCACGCATCGCGAGTGTGAATAACGAGCGCAAGGTCTCGGGAATGGGCGAGGGCGACCTGCTCAGCGAACACCTCTCGCTGGAGCTCACGCGGCGAATTGTCGTAGTAGTAGTCGAGGCCGGTTTCCCCGATGGCGACAATTGAGTCGTGCGCAAAGAGTTCTCGAAGCGAGTCGAGGCCGCGAGATGCATCATGAGGGTGAAGACCGACGGTTGCAAATACGTCGTCGTGTCGTTCGGCAACCGCGATCGCCGACTCGCTCGACTCGCGGTCGCATCCGACGACGACGAATCCGTCGATTCCCTGCGCACGTGCATCGGTGAGCGCTCGGTCGACTCCACCTGGGATTCGTTCGTCGTAAATGTGACAGTGCGAGTCGATCCACCGAATGTCTGTTGGCGCTGTCATCTCAACTCTTGATCCGCGGGAACAGGGGGTCGCCTTTCTCGACAGCGGTACCACCGGCGTACCCGCCCCAGCTCGTTGCGGCTGGTAGGCGCTGGTCGGCAGGCGAGCCACTCAGCCCGAGACGCATCCAGATCACCTCGGTGGTCGCGGGCACCGCGGGGTGGGCGAGCAGTGTCACAATGCGCAGCGCCTCGAGCGCATCACCCATCACCGCGTCAACGTCGCTGCCGGGCTCCGATTTCCACGGTTCGTGCATTTCGAGGTAGGCGTTTGTCGCCCGAATAAGACCCCACGTCGCTTCGAGTGCCCGCGATGGCGCAACGGCATCCCATGCCTTCGTCGTTGCAGCAACCGCTTCAGCGGCGGCCTCCGCGAGGGGCGAATCGGTGCGTGGAGCCGGACCGATGCCGCCACATTTCTTCTCGACAACAGTCGCGACGCGCGCTGCGAGGTTGCCGAGGTTGTTCGCAAGATCAGCGTTGTATCGGCTGACGAGACCGTCGAATGAAAAGTCACCATCTGATCCGTATGCGGTCTCTGCGAGCACGTAGTAGCGAAAGCCATCAACTCCGACGACGTCGATCAGGTCGAGTGGATTCACAACATTTCCCGTGCTCTTTGCCATTTTTTCGCCGTCGACAAGCAGCCAGCCTCCGACTGCCCATCCTTTAGGAAGGTCGACACCAGCGCTCATCAACATGGCCGGCCAGTACACACAGTGGTGCCGAATGATGTCCTTGCCGATGAGGTGGTAGTCGACTGGCCAACGTTGCGTGTAGTCAACACTCGAGTCGCCAAAGCCGGTCGCTGAGAGGTAATTCGTTAGTGCGTCGAACCAGACGTAGGCGACGTGCTTGTCGTCCCACGGGAGCCGGATTCCCCAGTCGAGACTTGTGCGGCTCACCGAGAAATCACGGAGCCCGCCCCGAATGAGACCGAGCGCCTCGTTGCCGCGGAACTCGGGAACGATCGACCCGGGGTGATCGGCGTACCACTTGAGTAGGCGATCTTGAAATCGACTCAAACGGAAGAAGTAGTTCTCTTCCTCGAAATGATCGACCGGTCGCTTGTGGATCGGACAGTGATCGTTGTCGAGAAGTTCTTCGTCCGAGTAGTACTCCTCGCAGGCGACGCAGTATTTGCCTGAGTAGGTGTCGAGTTCGATGTCACCGGCGTCATAGCAGCGTTGGAGGAGTTCTTGAACGGCTGCATGGTGTCGCGGTTCGGTCGTTCGAATGAAGTCGTCGTTGGCGATGTTGAGGCGCTCCCATGCGTGGGCAAATTTCGGAGCGATCGAATCGCAGAATGCTTGTGGGCTCATGCCTGCTGCGTCGGCTGATTGGCGAATCTTCAGACCGTGCTCGTCGGTGCCGGTGAGGTAGAGCACGTCGTCGCCGTGCAATCGCCTCCAGCGGGTGAGCGCGTCGCCAACAATCGTTGTGTATGCATGGCCGAGATGGGGCTCGGCGTTGACGTAGTAGATCGGGGTGGTTACGTAGAACCGGCTCACGCTTAGACGCTATCCGTCGGCGCTCCGACCGGCTCGGCAGGTTCGATTTGAGCGCAAAACGGTAGGTTCGTCAGCCATGTCGCACAATTTCGCTATCGCAACGTCGGTAACGCGGGTTGACACATCGCAGGGCGACGGCGCAGCGTCGTTTCACGCAGAAGTGCACGAGGGCTGGGACATCCTTGGGAACACGAACGGCGGATATCTCATGGCGATGGCGGCTCGCGCCATGTCGGAGGTCGCTGAGCGTCCACCGCTGACGCTGACGGCGCACTACCTCTCGCCGGGCTCCGTTGGTGCCCATCGAATTGAGGTGGGAACCGTGCGAGCAGGTCGCCGTCTCGCAACGATGACCGGCTCGTTGGTTAACGCAACGACTGGACGTGAGGTCATTCGATTGCTCGGTACGTTCGGAGGTCGCGGCGAGTCACCCGACTATCGCGCCGGCAACCCTCCAGAGATTCCGCCGTACGACGAGTGCAACGTCGATCGTGATGGCGATGACCCTGATGCGCAGCCGGTGCCTGAATTGCAGCGACGTCTCGCAGTTCGGCTCGCACCCGGTTCAACAGGATTTCGTTCCGGTGACCCGCGTGGCGTCGCGGAGGTTTCGGGTTGGTTCGATTTTGCGGACGGTCAGCCGATCGATGAATTCGGATTGCTGCTTGCGTCGGACTCGTTTCCGCCTGCGGTCTTTAACAGTGGGCTTCCGGTCAGTTGGGTCCCGACGGTCGAGCTGACGGTGCACATTCGAGGACTACCGGTTGCGGGGCCGCTTGCGGTGATCTTTCGTACCCGCTTCGTGAGTGGCGGCGTGCTTGAAGAAGATGGCGAGGTATGGGATTCGGCAGGGAATCTTGTGGCGCAGTCTCGTCAGTTGGCGCTGACACCGCGTCCGGCCTGAGCGACTCGTCGACCGGCCCACGACACGCCTGCGACAAACGCAGTGATCGCAACCGCAGCGACACCGGTTCCGATGAGCGCGCGCCGTGCAACGTTGCGGGTCTGCTGACGAAATTGGACGACAGGCCATCCGTGCTGTCGTGCGTGTCGTTCGAGTCGGCCGTCTGGGTTTACTGCGACCGGGTGGCCGACCGCAGAGAGCATGGGAAGGTCGCTTGAGGAGTCGCTATACGCGTAGCACTGTGAGAGGTCAAGCCCGTCCCATCGGGCGAGCTCACTGATCGCTTCAACTTTTCCGTCGCCGTAACAGAAGGGGCCATCGAGTTCACCGCTATAGACCCCATCGATCACCCGTCCGCGGGTGCCGATGCCGCCGGTCATGCCAAGCGATAGCGCGAGGGGTTCAACGATTTCGGTGGGGGCAGCGGAAACGATAAATGTGCTTCGACCGGCTTGCCGGTGAAGGTCGAGCAGTCGACGCGCTTCGGGTCGAATTCGCCCGAGCAACGTTGGAATGACTCGCTCGTTGAGTGACTGGAGGTCGTCCTGTCGTTGTCCACGAATGAATCCGAGGATTCGGTCTCGCGCCTCCTCTGCAACGTCATGTCCTTGATCGCCTCGAAGTTTGAACATTGCTGCGGTCACCGCGTCTCGAATGAGCTCACTGGTCGGCATGAGATGAGCGGCTCGACCGGCGAGGGCGAGGGTGAATGCTGACGATCCGCTGATGAGTGTGCGGTCGAGGTCAAAAAACGCCGCGCTCGGACCCGTAGTTGCGACGTGGACGTACTCGCTCATGTCAACGTTCGTGTGTCGGTGTTGCGGACTTGATGCCTAAATCGTACGCCCGCCGTCGGGAAACCCCGAGGCGTCGCGCAACAAGTGCTGCAGCATCTCGTCGTGTTGCGCCGGAGGCGAGTTCGTTGTCGATCGCTTGGCGTATCTCGTCGTCGCCGTATTCGCGGGCGACGTGCTGGTTGCCGTCGACGATGATGACGTATTCGCCTCTCGGTTCGCCCACATCGATCGTCCCGAGCGTGCCCCGAATGGTCTGTTCGTACATTTTTGTGAGTTCTCGTGACACCGAGACCTGTCTGGCGTCGCCGCACACCTCGCGCAGGTCGCTCAGTGTCGCAACAAGTCGATGTGGTGCTTCGTAGAGCACGATGGTGCGCATTTCGGAGGCGATATCGGCGAGTCGATCGCGACGTTCGGCACCTTTGCGTGGAAGGAACCCTTCCATGACAAATCGTGTGGTCGGCAATCCGCTGATGACGAGCGCTGCGACGGCGGCCGACGGTCCAGGAATGGTGCTCACCGTGTGGCCTCCATCAAGTGCGGCGCGAACGAGACGTTCTCCGGGATCCGAGATACCCGGTGTACCCGCATCGGACACGACGGCGATGTCGTCGCCGTCAGCCAACTGGCTGATGACACGTTCGATGAGGTCATGTTCGGTGTGCTCGTTGCAGACCGCGAGTGGCGCACCGCTGATGCCGTGGTGGTTGAGCAATCCGCCGGTACGCCGTGT
The DNA here is from genome assembly GCA_023262325.1 of Ilumatobacteraceae bacterium. Classification (GTDB taxonomy): domain Bacteria; phylum Actinomycetota; class Acidimicrobiia; order Acidimicrobiales; family Ilumatobacteraceae; genus Casp-actino5. The sequence continues at coordinate 26,813 of JALRBS010000052.1, forward strand.
GTCTTCGCAACAGATGAGCGCAACGTTGGCGAGGGTGTCGATGGCGCGCGGCGCCATGTCGGCAAGGTTGCCGATTGGTGTTGCGACGAGCCAGAGCGTTCCTGTCATTGGGGTCGGTCGCTGTGTGAGTCGTGTCCGCGGTATTCGATGATGTCGCCGACGTGAAGGCCCCATCGTGCGAATGATCCTGATTGTGCCTCGATGACCGAGTGGGCACGCATGACCGGCAAGCCGAGTCGGTGTCGTGACATCCGTTGAGTTTTCAGCACGAGTCCTGTCCGGTCGACATACGCGACGTCGATGTCGAATTTCATGCCAAAGGTGTGCACCCAGTTGCAGGGTTGCAGAATGAGCGCTCCTTCGACGCTCGAGCGTCCGAGAAGACCCTTTCGTCGTGACATGCGTTCGTCTGCGAGGTCGGCTGACGCCAACACTCGAGTGTCACAGACGAGCCATCCCACCCCTTCAGTGTGCCACCGGTGCAGGGCGGGTTCGGCGTTCTAGACGTTAAAGCGAAACTCCATGACGTCGCCGTCTGCGCCGATGTAGTCCTTGCCTTCGAGTCGAAGTTTGCCGGCATCGCGAGCAGCACTCCATGAGCCAAGTGTGAGGAGGTCTTCCCACGAGATCACTTCGGCGCGAATGAATCCGCGTTGAAAATCGGTGTGAATGCGTCCGGCGCATACCGGCGCGGTCGAGCCGTTTCGGAAGGTCCATGCTCGTGATTCTTTGTCGCCGGTCGTGAAGAAGGTGCGCAGACCGAGCAGGTGGTAGGCCGAGCGAACCATTCGAAAGAGTGCACCTTCGCCAAGTCCGAGTCCATCGAGCATTTCGGCTCGCTCGGTCGGATCGGTGATGGCGGCGGCCTCAGCTTCGAGTTGGACGCACATTCCGATGACCTCAACGTTGTCGCCAGCATCGTTGAACGCTTCTGCGACTCGACGCTCGGCGTCTGGAATGTTGTCGAGTTCATCTTCGCCGACGTTGACGACTGCAAGCACTCGACGGTTCGTGAGCAGAAAGTACGGGTCGAGCGTTTCTCGTATTGCCGCGGAGAGCCCGGCTCGGTAGAGCGGACGACCGTCGGAGAGGGCATTGTTTGCGGCGCGCAGCGCCTCGAGTTCGTCTCCGAGGCCCTTATCGAGTTTCGATCGACGTTCGACATCGGCGAGTCGCTTTTCGACAGTTTCAAGATCGGCGAGCGCGAGCTCGAGTTCTACGACACGTAAATGTTCGATCGGGTCGGACGGGCCGGGTACGTCGTCGTCGACGAAGGCGCGGAGCACGAACACGATTGCGTCGACCTCACGGATATTGGCGAGAAACTTATTGCCGAGACCTTCACCCTTGCTTGCGCCTTCTACGAGACCTCCAATGTCGACGACCTCGACTGCGGCATGAATGGTGTTCTTCGATGCTGACATCGTGGCGAGGCGATCGAGCCGGTCATCGGGCACTTTGGCGACACCGATGTTCGGGTCTTTGGTTGCGAACGCATATGGGGCGGCGAGTGCGCCGCCGCCGGTGAGCGCGTTGTACAGCGAACTTTTTCCTGCGTTGGGCAGACCGACAAGACCGAAACGTTCCATGGGGCGGTCACGCTATCGGTTGAAAAATGCGACACCCGGAACGAGCGGGGGGCTGCTCGTCCCGGGTGTCAATGCGGCGTCGGGTTGGGGAGACACCGCCAGCGAGGTTGAGGGGGAACCTCGCAATGTGATGAAGATCAGTTGTCGGTTGACTCCTCGGCAAGTTTTGAGCGAATGTCATCCATGTCGAGTGCTCGAACCTGCGAGAGCAGGTCGTCGAGCGCTGCTTTCGGTAAGGCTCCGGGCTGAGCGAACAGTTGTATTCCGTCTCGGAAGATCATGAGGGTGGGAATCGACATGATGCCGAGCGAGCCTGCGAGCTGTTGCTCGGCCTCGGTGTTCACCTTGGCAAAGGTGACATCTGGGTTCTCGTCGGCGGTTTGGTCGAAAATGGGACCGAACATTTTGCATGGGCCACACCACTCAGCCCAGAAGTCGACAATGGTGATGCCATCCCCGGTCACCGTGGATTCAAATGTGTCAAATGTGAGTTCTGTCGTCGCCATGTTTATTCTCCACTCGCAGACGAGTGCATCTTGAACAACCGCCAACTGACGGGAACCATTCCCGAGTTGCCGGTTTTGGCATGTGGCATCTGACACACCGTCGTGACTTCGGGTTTTCCTCGCCTTCATGCCGACCCTGGTGGGAGAATCGATTGCACGCCGTACAATCTCGTGCCTATGTCAAAGAAGACGAAGAAGCGCAAGGCCCGCCTGCGTCGCTCAAAAGCGAACCATGGCAAGCGGCCGAACATGGGTCGCGGCTGACGTCCTCTGCGGTGCGCGCTGTCCAACTCGTCGTTGGTGGAACGCCCTCCTCGTGGAGTTTCATCGGCGTTTTCCCCATATCAACATCGTGGGGCGAACGCGCCGTCTGTACGAATGCTGAACTTCATTGGCGCGGCGATGAAATCGGTGCGTTCACTCTTGCAATCGATGGTGTCGCCGCGGGAACTGACCTTGATGGTGTTGTGCTCACGACCTTCGAGCCCTCGGAGGAGGAAGAACCGTCCGACATTGAGATCGACCATGTCGTTGTTGTCACGGATTCGCTCGAACGCACCTGCGATGCCGTCACTCAAGTCACTGGCCACCCGTTGAAACGGGTTCGAGAGACCGCTGATGT
>JALRBS010000080.1 GCA_023262325.1 Ilumatobacteraceae bacterium
GTCAAGGTGGGTACGACCATCATCGCGTCGGCAAGCCCTTCTCGTTCCTTGGCGACATCAACTTTTAGTGACAGACCGTTAGGGACAGAGTGGTTCCAGTCCATCGCTGAAACGGATGCGGTGCCGATCTGGTGACCGCCCCAGAGCAGTTCAAGCAGTTCAGCCTCTTCACCTCGATCAATTGTTCGGAGATACTCGGCTATTAAAGCCTTCGCAACGTCGTGCCCTTTCAAGACGAGGTTGAGTCCCTCATGGTCGCCGGGACCCGTGAGGCCGGTGAGCGCGAAGGCGTGGCCACGGCGAACGACGGTTGTCAGCGAGACCCAAGTGTCATGCGGCGCAGGAAATTCGGAAGGCCAGATAGCCCAAAATGCATTCACTGCAACCATCGGCACTTGATACGGCGTTCTCATGTTTCTCGCTCAACTCTCTTACGACATACTGCATCAACTGACCCTCCGTACGCCACAACTTAGACAAAGCGAGAGGGGTAGGCGCTGAGCGCCTACCCCTCTCTCATGTCTCCGAACCACTGAAGTTGGATGTCACTCCACTGCAGTTTTCGTGTCACTTCACTGAAGTTTTGATGACACTTCCACTGAAGTCTCGCTGTCACTTTTCATCAGCTGCAGCCGGAGGTGCTACCGCATGACGGACATGCGTGGCACGAGCCTGCACGAACCATGTGAACGCCGCACTGCATGCACATCGGCGAGTCAATTGGCTTCACCACACCACGAGCAGGCGTGTTGTCTTCGACCGTCGGCGCAATTGCTCCCGATTCGAGACCGGCGACGAGTTCATCGACCGACGGAATCGACTTCGGATCAGCAGCAATTTCTGAGCCATTTGACGATTCGATCGCCATTTCTTCCACGCCTGGAAGTGTTGGCTGCGTGCGCTCAGCAACGGTGAAGATGCCGAGTTCTGCCCGCTCGTCGTACGTCATGTACTCGAGGGCGAGACGACGGAAGAGATAGTCCATGATCGATCCAGCGAATCGAACGTCGGGATCATCAGTCATGCCGGCTGGCTCGAACTTCATGTTCGTGAACGCCTCAACATAGGCACGCAACGGCACGCCGTACTGCAGGCCATAACTCACCGACTTCGCGAATGCATCCATGATGCCGGCGAGGGTTGACCCTTGCTTCGACACAGTAAGGAAGATTTCGCCGGGCTGTCCATGCTCGTATTCACCGACGGTGGCGAATCCTTTGCAATCGGCAACACGGAACTCGAAGGTCTTCGAGTTGCGCGTGCGAGGGAGTTTTTGGCGAACCGGCCGATGCGCAACCTTCTCAGCGACGGCATCAGCGATTGCGGTCGCAGTCGCCTGAGAGTCGTTACTGGCGTCATCTTTCTTCGCAGTCGACAGCGGCTGAGCAACCTTGCAGTTATCGCGATAAATCGCGACCGCTTTCAAGCCCAACTGCCACGACAGCAAGTGAAGTGCCTCGATGTCTTCGACGGTTGCTTCCTCAGGCATGTTCACCGTCTTGGAGATCGCACCCGACAAGAACGGCTGCACCGCTCCCATCATTCGCACGTGTCCTTCGTAGTGAATGGTGTTATCGCCCATCGAGCATGCAAAGACAGCGACGTGTTCACTTGCGAGATGCGGTGCGCCGAGAATCGACTTGTTCTCGTCGATGTACGCAGCGATATCGGCGATTTGATCTGCGGAATACCCAAGGCGCTCGAGGGCTCGCGGAATCGTCTGGTTAATGATTGACATCGTTCCGCCACCGACAAGTTTCTTCAACTTGATGAGACCAAGATCGGGTTCGATACCAGTGGTATCGCAGTCCATCATGAGACCGATCGTTCCTGTCGGCGCAAGTACCGACGCCTGCGAGTTGCGAACACCGTGCACTTCGCCGTCGCGGACGGCTGCTTCCCACGACGCCTGACCAGCGAGCACGAGGTCTTCTTGAACAACTTCAGCGGTTTCGATTTCGTAGCTCGCATCACGGTGCATACCGAGCACTCGATTCATGTGCTCCGCGTTAACCGCATACCCCTCGAACGGTCCGAGACGTGCCGCAGTTCGGGCGCTCGTCGCGTATGCATGACCCGTCATGAGTGAGGTCAGCGCCGCCGCCCAAGCACGTCCTTCAATCGAGTCATACGCATAACCGAGCGCCATCAACAACGCTCCGAGGTTTGCGTAGCCGATGCCTAGCTGGCGGAACTTACGGCTGTTCTCTGCGATCGGCTCAGTCGGGTAGTCGGCCCGGCCGACAAGAATCTCTTGTGCGGTGAAGATGACTTCGACGGTGTGCCGGTAGGCATCGACATCAAATGTGCCATCGGTGCTGAGGAACTTCAGCAGGTTGATCGATGCAAGGTTGCATGCCGAATTGTCGATGTGCATGTATTCAGAGCAAGGGTTCGAGCCATTGATGCGATCGGTGTTGGCGGCGGTGTGCCACCGGTTGATCGTTGTGTCGAACTGCAACCCTGGGTCTGCGCACTCCCAGGCTGCTTCGGCAATCTGACGCCAGATGTCACGAGCTTTGAGCGAACGAACAACCTCGCCGCTCACAACTCCGACGAGGCCCCAGTCGGCGTCTTCAACGACAGCCTCCATGAAGGCGTCGGACACTCGAACAGAGTTGTTTGCGTTCTGGTACTGAATCGAGAACGCATCAGCGCCATCGAGGTCCATGTCGAATCCTGCGTCGCGCAGCACACGGGCCTTGCGCTCTTCTTTGACCTTGCACCACACGAACTCTTCAACGTCGGGATGGTCGACATTGAGGATGACCATTTTGGCGGCACGGCGAGTTTTGCCGCCCGACTTGATCGTGCCAGCCGATGCATCAGCGCCGCGCATGAAGCTGACCGGACCTGATGCGGTGCCGCCACCTTCAAGCAGTTCAGCGCTTGAACGAATCTTCGACAGGTTCACACCGGAGCCGGAGCCACCCTTGAAGATGACGCCTTCTTCGCGGTACCAATTGAGAATTGAATTCATCGTGTCGTCAACCGACAGGATGAAGCACGCGCTCGCTTGCTGTCGGACACCAGGAACACCGATGTTGAACCACACCGGGCTGTTGAACGCCGCTCGCTGAGTGACGAGGATGTAACGAAGTTCGTCGGCAAACGCCTGCTCTTCTGCCTCATCTTCGAAGTAGCCGCCTTCGCGACCCCACGTCGTGATTGTCGCGACAACGCGCTCAATGACTTGACGAAGCGACGACTCGCGCTCAGGCGTGCCGAGGGTGCCACGGAAGTACTTCTGGGCGACGATGTTGGTCGCGTTCACCGACCATGACGTTGGGAACTCGACATCGCACTGTTCAAATGCGACGCTGCCGTCTTTCCAGTTCGTAATTCGGGCGTCACGCGTTTCCCACACGACTTCGTCGTAGGGGTTCACACCTCGCGAGGTGAACAGTCGACCGATACCGATAGTGCCGTCAGGTTGCGGCAGGGTTGTGGTGTTCTCCGGTGCCAGTGACATGTGCTCTCCTCGTTTCCTCTTCTCCGCTGACCAGCTCACGATGCGCTTTTGGGAGGATGCAGATAAGCACTTCTTGCTCTCGCCCTGCGTCCCCCACCTGTGCGACCCCTTCGAGTCGGACACAACATCTTGGGCTGCTCTTCAATTTTTCCGACCCTATGACACAACTTGTTGTGCCGATAAGAGCGGGTCTGCAATTACACCATTGTAGTTACACCGATGTCAACGACCACCGACAAAAACCTCAAATTTCTTGCTCTTCGAGGACGTTGTCGACCTTGAACTCGATGCCGGCACGCAGGTCAAGGGCTCACCACCCCATGCTGAAATGTGCTTCCACATCTCGGCAGAGTCCGCCGCGTGCCGGCATCGCGAACACCGTTCAGATTACGAATGAACCCTTGTGGAACGGAAGTGGACAACCAAGAAAACTGTGTGGACTTCTCGAAAAGTTCTGGGGACACTGTGGGGACAGATCACGAGTTACCCACAGCCAGTGACACACTGTTCAGGTGCATCTTGAGCATCTCGCCGCGCAACCTTCGTCAATCGTCGATCGTTACACCTTCGATCGACCAAAGAACGCGCTCGGTCGACCTCCGGTCGAGATGTGCATGCTCGCTTCGCTTGACGGCGCGATCAGTATCGGCGGAAAGTCGGCGGGACTGTCAAATGCGACAGATCGAGCAGTGCTGCTTGCGTTGAGATCCGCTGCTGGCCTCGTGCTCGTCGGCGCTGGCACCGTGCGGGCCGAGTCGTACAACGTGCCGGCAGACCCCAACGTCACGATCGCCGTGGTGACAAATAGTTGCTCGCTCGACTGGGACAGCGAATTCGTTCGGTCACCTCAGACGATCATCGTCACGCATGAACGTGGCGATGTGGCTGACGGCATCGAGACGGTGCGATGCGGCGCCAATTCAGTTGACCTCTCACAGGTAATTGACGCCCTCGGAGAACGCGTTCGCCAACACGGATTCATCCATGTCGAAGGCGGACCGGTTCTCAATGGCGCTCTCCTCGATTGCGACGTGGTTGACGCGTTCAACCTCACAATTGCGCCGTTTACTGTCGGTGGCGAGGGCAGCCGCGCAACGAGTGGAACAATCGAAATGACGACCGCGTTCTCACTCGAGCACGCGCTGAGCGACGGAAGTCACCTGTTCACCCGTTGGGTGCGGACCGTGCCTGCTTCGTGAGCAACTCGATTTCGCGGTTGAAATCAGCTGCGCCGTCAAACTCTTTGTAGACCGAGGCAAAGCGGAGATACGCAACCTCGTCGACCCGTCGAAGTTGATCGAGCACGGCGATTCCCACCTGCGCTGACTGGGCGGGACTTCCGACCGAGCGAATTTCGTCCTCGACTTCGTTCACCATGAGGGAAATCGCGTCGTCCGTTATTCCTCGACCCTTCGATGCTGCACGAATACCAGCCTCAACCTTCAGCCTATCGTAGGGCTCTGTGCGGCCATCAGACTTCACGACGACAAGCGCAACTTCATCAACTCGTTCGAATGTGGTGAACCGATAACTGCACGTCGTGCACTGGCGACGGCGCCGAATCGCTACGCCGTCTTCAGCAAGTCGGGAATCGGCAACTTTCGTATCGGCGGCTTTGCAGGAGGGGCACTGCATCCTGACACCCTAGTCAGGACGCCGGTAGAACTACGGGAGGACAACCGCCTGGCCGATTTGGATCGAGGCTCCGCCATTCAAGGTGATGAGACGATCAAGGAAGCGATTCACATCAACTGAGCCATGGAACTTGCGGGCGATCGACCACAGCGTGTCCCCTGGTTGGGCAGTGACCGTGAGACGTTGAGGTGTCGGGCCGGCAACAGCGGCGGAGGCGGTCGCACCGCCATCGCCGGCCAACACCTCATTCACCACGAGCCCCGCGAACACGACGAGTACTGCACATACCGTGCCGACAACGAGACGGCGGCGGCGGAACGTCGCCTCCGTTGGTCGCCGCACTGGCAGCGATCGGGTGACGTCGTAACGCCGCCGTGCGAGTGATCGGTTGTCGATTGCAAGTGTGCTCATGTCGTGCTCCTAGCTCGAAACAGCGTGTTGACGCTGCTGTGTGAACCGTACGGATGGGGTGTAACACCCACCTGAGCCGTCAATATCTCAGCGATATCGAACGCCTGTTCGGTATCAGTGTATACGAACATCTGTTCGTGTCAACCCCCAAATCAAACAAATGTTCGACGAACAAATGTTTGACTCTGCATACGAACACCCGTACGATAGGGATATGGTCACACCACGAATGACGGCACGCCAACGGCAAATTCTCGAGTTCATCGAGGCGCAGATTCAAGCAAAGGGCTACCCCCCTTCGGTTCGCGAAATCGGTGAAGCGATCGGGTTGAACTCGCCGTCAACCGTCCATACCCACCTCAACACCCTCACCCGGCTCGGCTACCTGCGACGTGACCCCACGAAACCACGTGCGATCGAGGTGACGTGGGATCCGAGCTCCGGAGTTGCAATGGAGCGTCGCCCCATGCGTCACGTGCCGCTCATCGGCGATGTCGCCGCAGGCACCGACGTGCTCGCACAAGAAAACGTTGAAGAGGTCCATCCGATCCCACTCGATTTCACCGGTGACGGTGAACTCTTCATGCTGCGCGTTCGCGGCGAGTCAATGATTGAGCTCGGCATCCTCGATGGCGACTTCGTCATCGCGGTGCAGCAAGACACTGCGCGCACCGGTGACATCGTCGTGGCGGGAATCCCCGGCGAAGAGGCGACCGTCAAGACCTTCCGACAAGAGGGCAAGAAGGTTGTGCTCGTCCCCGCAAACTCGTCAATGTCGCCAATGGAGTTTCCCGCAGACGAGATCTCGATCTTCGGGCGAGTCGTCACCGTCATGCGACGCCTATAACCGCACGCGAATGCGCGACATCGTCGCCGTCGACTGCTCTTCACACGAGGGCCCTACCCCACACGAGTTGTTGCGTCGGGCGCGGACCAGTCGATCTCGCCCAAAATTGGCGCTCGACGAGACGCTCGTCGGCCCATGACCGGTGACACGGCGAAGCACACGATTGCGATCAATGCAGAAATCGCCGTCCACCAATAGGAATTCCGCAACACCATCTCGGGATCTGCCCCGATGACGATGACGCCTTCACCCTCAATATCGATGGTGTAAACCCCCGGCACGTCAAATGCAACCGCACCGATGGTCACCCGCTCTCCCCCATCAGACGAACGAGGAGTTCCGTTCTCATTCGCCTCGACTCGAACCGATGCTCCAGATTCAGCGTGAATGATCACCGAGTCGATCGAACCATCACGAGTCCCGTCCGGCACGTCCCGACAAGTTGAGCCACCATGAAGTGCTGGCCCCGATTGCTCAATACTCAGCCTGTACTGCCCCGCAGACGTGATATCGACAGTCGATACGCACCCCGAGACAAGTCGGACGCCAGACGCGTCAATATGTCGTGATCGAATCTGACCGATCGACAGCGCTGCGACGATGACACCGCACGCAAGTCCGCCGAGAAACAACACTGCAAGTCGCCGGCGAGAAACCCCGATCGGAACGACTGCGTTCATCGACCCGCCTGCGCGAGGCGCTGCTCGACGAGCGCGATGCGCTCGTTTGGTTGAACCACTGCCACTCGCACGAAACGCGCCCCAGACTCGCCGTAAAACTCACCAGGACTCACTAACGCACCAGCAGCGGTCATGAGTCGTTCGGTGAAGCCCCAAGCATCGCCGACTTCAAACCAGAGGTAGAAGCCTCCCTCGGGTAGGCCGATCTCAATGCCTGACCAATTCGAGAGCACCTCAGCCATCCGTTGCAATCGACCGAGATATAACGATCGTTGCTGCTCGACGTGAGCATCGTCGGCGAGTGCAGCAATTGCAGCGGCCTGTGCTGGACCGGGCACCATCATGCCGACATGCTTACGAACTTCGCCGAGATAGGTCACAAGTTCGGCGTCACCGCAATAAAACCCAACGCGGGCTCCTGCAAGATTCGATCGCTTCGACAGCGAATGCACGGCAACAACACCCTCGGAACCGTGTTGCAGAATTGTCTGCCGCTCACCCGACCAGGTGAATTCGACGTAGCACTCGTCAGAAAACACGGGGACCCCATGTTGCCGACCCCAAGCCGCTGCGGCACCCAAGTCGCCAAGTTCGCCACTCGGATTCGACGGCGAGTTCACCCACAACAACAGTGCCCGTTCGGCGTCGGCGGCATCGATGGTCTCAAGCATCAAACGGCCGCTCGCATCAACGTCGATCGGCACCGCTCGACATCCCGCAAGCGTTGCGCCCATCTCGTAGGTCGGATACGAGATGGCTGGGTACAGCACGGTGTCACGAGAAGGTGTGCGAAGACGCATCCACTGCGGCAAGGTGCCAACGAACTCTTTCGTACCAACGCAGGCCGCAACAGACGAGGTCGGCACCTCAAGACCAAAGCGGCGATCGAGCCATGACACGATTGCCTCGCGTAACGGCAACGAACCAACCGACGCCGGGTACCCACGTTCGGCACCCGATGACCCAAATGCCTCCACGACCGAAGGGGGCGGAGGATCGAAGGGCGTTCCAATCGACAGGTCGACGACACCACCGTCGAATCGCTCAGCGAGAGGCATGAGCCGATTGAGGCGGTCGTACGGGTACGGCGGCGGGACAAATGGTTCGGTGTGCATTGGCTAGACGTTTTCTTTGTCGATGTCTCGTAGCGCAGCGGCATTCGCGGCCTCGCCCGTGTGATCGTCAATGATCCATTCTGCCAGCCGGCCAGCTGAGGCGGATGAGAGTCGAGCCTTCATGCTCACACCATCGACGTCCTCACGGGTCGCAACAACCTGCCCCTCGCGGTGTACCGATGCGATGACATCGCCGCGCGACCACGGAATATGAAGCGAGATCACCGTGTCGAGTGAACGCAGTCGATCGCCGAGCACCGCAAGAAAATGTTCGATGCCATCGCCTGTCGCCGCGCTCACTGCAACGGAGCCCGTGTGGTCGTCGAGAAGGCCAGAGGCCCCGTCGTCGCATAGGTCGCTCTTGTTGAAGACAACGAACTCAGGGACGGTGTCAGCACCGATCTCCTCGAGCACAGTCCGAACTGCAGCGATCTGACCTTCCGGGTCACCGCTCGACGAGTCGACGACGTGGATGAGCAGGTCGGCGGTAACCGCGGTTTCAAGGGTGCCTTTGAACGCCTCAACGAGTCCGTGGGGAAGTTGCCGAACAAAACCGACGGTGTCGGTCAACAGCACAGGTTCGCCACCCGGGAGTGAGAGTCTGCGAGTCGTCGGATCGAGCGTTGCGAAGAGTCGATCTTCGGCGAGCACACCGGCGTCGGTGAGTCGATTCAATAACGTCGACTTTCCAGCATTCGTATATCCGACGATCGTGACCTCAGCAAGCCCGCTTCGATCGCGTTGCTTTCGTTGCAAGGAGCGAGTTTCGCCGAGTTGCCGAAGTTCGCTCTCGAGCGCACGTATCCGGCGGTTGATTTGGCGGCGATCGGTTTCAAGTTTTGTTTCACCACCGCCAAAACGTGCACCAACGCCGCCGCGCTGCTGCGAGAGTTTCGCGCTCGACCCTCGACGCAAACGTGGAAGGCGATACCGCAGTAGCGCGAGCTCAACCTGTGCCTTGCCCTCTGGAGTGCGAGCGTTCTGAGCAAAGATGTCGAGGATGACTGCGGTGCGGTCGATCGCCGTTCGACCGAGCAACTTTTCGAGTTGGAACTGCTGCGCCGGATGCAGTTCGTTGTTAAACACGACGGTGTCAGCGTCAACCGCGAGACACAGCATTTTTAATTCTTGGGCCTTGCCTTGCCCGATGAACCATGTGTGATCCGGTGTCGCACGACGTTGCGTGAGCCGCGCAACAACATCTGCGCCAGCAGTGTCGACGAGTAGTTCTAGTTCGTCAAGACCAGCGTCAGTAGCCTCCTCGGTTTGACCGGCGAGTGTCACGCCAACAATGACAATCTTCTCTCGAAAACTTCGATCGATCAGCGTTGAGCCGAGCGCCTCGCCGTACGGGTTGGTCACAGCACCACCTGAACGGTGCCGATGAATTGTGCCGGTCCGACGAGCACGGCTTCAGACGTTGTTCGATCAACAATGACACGAGCGGTGCCACCATCCATGTGCACCGCAATGCCGTCGTCACCCGCAATTGCGAGACCCCACGAGAGTGCTGCCTCGGCAGCCGCACACGCACCAGTACCACAGGCCTCGGTGACCCCGACGCCCCGCTCATGCACTCGCATGATGATCGAGTCAGTCGTTGGTCCGGGCGCAACGATTTCAAGATTGATGTCGGGAACCTTCGAGCCGAGTTCTGCGAGATCAACGTCGGTGACGTCGTCGACACCGACGACCGAATGAGGGTTGCCGAGTGACGAGTGACGAACCGGACGGTCTGGGTGGCAGCCAAGTTCCGACCATCGCGCCGGTTCAGGAGCAGGAGCAACGACACCCATTGATACCGAGAGCATCATGAGGTCTTCATCGTTGGTGTCGATGACGTCAACGGTCCGCCGCCCAGCGTCGGTCACCACATCGACCGACGACAGTTTCATGTTGTAGGCGTGCAAACCAGCCTGCACAAGGCAACGAATACCATTGCCGCTCATTTCTGCTCGTGAGCCGTCGGCGTTGTGTAGCCGCATCGTGAGTGCACCGTCACGCGTGCCCATGAGCAAGAGCCCGTCGGCGCCGATGCCTCGCCGTCGATCGCACAGACGTTGCGCTACATCCGCCCAGTCGCAACTAGACGCGTCGAGACCGTTGCCATCAAGGTCAACGACAAGGAAGTCGTTGCCGAGCCCGTGATGTTTGGTGAGGACGACGTCCATAAGCGTCAGACTACGGCAGAAGTCGTTCGACGACAGGAGCGACTTCCTTGACGGGATCGCTCTCGATATCAACCCAACAGATACGAGGGTCACGGCGAAACCAGCGATCCTGGCGAACAGCGAACTGTCGAGTTCGAGTAATTGTCTGCGCTACCGCCGCGTCAAGTGAACAACCGCCGTTGAGATGGTCGATGAATTCCTTGTAACCGAGCGCTTGTGCAGCGGTGCGCGACAAACCGGACACTTGGAGTGCGGCCACCTCTGCGAGCCAGCCCTGCGCGACCATGGAATGCACGCGGTGTTCGATGCGATCGGCCAGGAGATGACGTGGCCAACGAAGCCCAACCTGATGCACCTCGGTTGCCGAATAGGCGTCGAGCCCCTCGCCTCTCGACGAAAAGAGGGTTCCCGACCCTTCGATGACTTCGAGTGCCCGCACAATGCGTCGAGTGTTCGTCGGCTCCATTTTCTCCGCCGCCCGGGCATCTTGTTCTTGAAGTCGTCCGTACAGCACCTCGGTGCCATGATCCGCTGCCTCGCGTTCGAGCCGTTCGCGAATGTCGGGCCAGGTTCCTGCGAGGTCAAGCCCATCGACTGCCGCTCGATGGTAGAGACCGGTGCCACCGACGAGTAGCGCGCAACGCTTCGCCTTCGCGATCGAACGCAACGCGTCGTCGAGATGATCTTGAAACATTGAGACGGTGAAATCCTCCGAGGGCGCCACGAGGTCGAGAAGGTGGTGCCTCACGCGCCTGCGTTCATCAGCGGTTGGCTTCGCAGTACCGATATCCATCGACTCGTAGACCTGCATCGAGTCCACACTGACGATCTCGCAGTCTCCTCGACGCTCCGCAACTGCAAGAGCGACCGATGACTTTCCCGATGCGGTTGTGCCAACAATCGCGACGCGCGGCGGCAACGTGCTCAGAGCGTCGCCACCGGAATTCGACGTCGATGGGTGGGCTCGGCAACAAGCTCGACAAATCGACCTTCGAGATGGTGCGGTGCACCACGGGTGATTTCCACCGTTGCATACGAGCCAGTTCGAAGCGGCCGCTCAGGTCGGAAATGCACGAGCTTGTTCTGTCCGGTTCGTCCGGACAACACCGATGGGTCTTTTCGAGACGGACCTTCGACGAGCACTTCTTCAATACGACCAACACGTGCCTGGTGCTTCTGAAGTGCCGATCGCTCAACGACAATTCGAAGTCGCTCGAAGCGTTCGCTGGCAACCACCGGATCGACAAACGAGTCGACCATGTCCGCAGCTTCAGTGCCCGCACGGGGCGAGAACAAGAACGTGTATGCGTAATCAAAATTGGCCGCAGCGGCAACCTCAAGTGTGCGTTCGAAGTCGTCTTCGGTCTCACCGGGGAATCCGACGATGATGTCGGTCGACACTGCCAGGTCGGGCATTGCTTGACGTGCCTCGCTCAAACGCTCGAGGTAGCGCTCCGCCGTGTACCCGCGGTGCATCTTTGCCAAAATGTCGTCGCTGCCAGACTGCAACGGATAGTGCAAGTGGTCACATACTTCCGGCGTGGCCGCCATCGCTGCGAATGTTTCGGGTCGCATGTCCTTCGGGTGTGGACTTGTGAAGCGAACACGACGAATTCCGTCAACCGATCCTGCTGCGACGAGCAGATCCGCGAACAGTGGTCGAACCCTGGCTTCCGCATCCCCACGTTGTCGGGCCGCGAGTTGCAGGTCGCGCCCGTACGAGTTGACGTTCTGCCCGAGCAAGGTGATCTCCGTGACCCCGTCCGCAGCGAAACGTTCAACCTCGGCAATTACATCATCGAACGGTCGTGAAATTTCGGCGCCGCGAACCGACGGCACGATGCAGAACGCGCAACTGTTGTCGCAGCCGATTTGGATTGTTACCCACGCCGCATACGACACTTCCCGTCGAACCGGAAGCGCGGACGGAAACAGCGCGTGCTCGTCAACGACTGCTTGCTCGTAAATTTCAGTAATCGGTCCGTTCACGCGCGCTTCGCTCACGAGTTCTGCCGTTCGGTGCACGTTGTGCGTGCCAAGCACCACATCGACATACGGCGCGCGTTGACGAACACCTTCGCGATCTTTTTGCGAGAGGCATCCGGCGACGACGATCTGCCTTCCGTCCTGCTCGTCCTTCCAGGTCTTTAAATGTCCCAGATTGCCGTAGAGCTTGTTGTCGGCGTTCTCGCGAATGCAGCAGGTATTCAGCACGACGAGGTCGGCATCAGCCTCGTCGGCGGCTTCTTCATACCCATCGGCTGCGAGCAACCCCGCAATACGTTCGGAATCATGCTCGTTCATCTGACACCCGTAGGTGCGAACAACGAACTTCCCGGCCATGGTCAAAAGGCTAATGGTCAGCGCGGACTCTTAGGTCTGACATCGCGTTGGACGCCTGCAACTGTGTGCGGCAAGTGATTGACTGACCGAATGTCGACACCAGCCGAGCAATTCGACCTCATCATCGTTGGATCTGGTTCGGGCAATCACATTCCTTCGTTTCTCGATACGTGGAACATCGCCATTGTTGAACGGGGGACATTTGGTGGCACATGTCTCAACAAGGGTTGTATTCCGTCGAAGATGTTCGTCCTTCCCGCGGATCGGGTCGTTGAAGCCAACGAAGCAGCTGCGCTCGGCGTTGACCTCAGCCTCGACGCAACGCATTGGGCCGCGATTCGCGACCGAATCTTTGGACGTATCGACCCGATCGCCGAAAGCGGACGCATCTACCGGGCCGAGGGGTGTCCGAACATCACCCTGATCGAGGGCACGGCTCAGTTCATCGAGAGCGCAGTCGACGGGTTGCATTCGCTTGATGTCGACGGCCGTGTGATCAGCGCGCCACATGTGCTGCTGGCTGTTGGTGGACGGCCGATCATCCCTTCGATTCCTGGTATCGACGATGTTCGCTACCACACGAGTGACTCCATCATGCGCCTCGATGCCCTACCGCCTCGACTGGGCATCATTGGCGGTGGTTTCATCGCAGCCGAGATGGGGCACGTGTTCTCATCGCTCGGTTCAAAGGTCACGTTGTTCAATCGGTCGGCGGGCCTACTCAGCAATCACGACGATGACATCGCCGAACTCTTCACCGCGGAATTTGGTCGACGCGTCGATCTGCATCTCGGGGAGCTGCCGATCTCAACGCATCGTTCAGATGATGGAATATCGCTCGACGGACCGTCTGGTTCTGTCACCGTCGACGAGTTGCTCGTCGCCTGCGGACGGCAGCCAAACAGCGATCTCGTGCGTGCCGATGTTGCGAACCTCGCGGTGCACGACGACGGCAGAATCGCCGTTGATGACTACATGCGAACCTCAATTCCCGGAATCTGGGCGATCGGCGATGTGGCCAACGATGCGCAACTCAAGCACGTCGCAAATGCAGAAGTCGATGCGGCGTTCTGGAATATCGCACACCCACATGACGTGCGAACCGTTCGTCAACGAGCAGTTCCGTTTGCCGTATTCAGTCATCCCCAAATTGCCGCCGTCGGATTGACGGAGAGGACCGCGATTTCCCAAGGTCTGCAATTCTCGGTCGGTCGTCGCGACTATGCGGGCACTGCCTACGGCTGGGCGCTCGGTGACGTGCCTGGTTTCGCCAAAGTTCTTGTGGAACGCGAAACCGGGCTCATACTTGGTGCCCACATCATTGGTCCGCAGGCGGCGACGCTGATTCAGCCACTCGTTCAGGCGATGCAGTTCGGGCAGACGGCAGAGGCGCTCGCACGCGATGTGTATTACATCCATCCGGCACTCACCGAGGTCGTCGAGAATGCACTTCTCGACGCGCTCGAATCAGCGCACTGACAGAGTCACCTCTTAGTCGAAGTATCCGCTGATGTCAGCCAAGATGTGTGCTTTGCCTTTCACAAAGAAACACACCTCACCAGCAGACGACACCGGAGCAATCACCGCGTTCGGCACCGTCTGACCAGCAACAAAATTCAGGTTCGACGCGTCAGGACGTGTGCCACACGGATACACCGTCACATACCCCGGACCCTCCGTCCCAGTCACCGTCACATTCAACGCAACAGCAGCAACACCAGACGACGGCACATCACCAACACCAGTCACCTTCACTTTCAACGGTGCACCACTGCCATCCATCGCACCAACCTTGGAACCACCACGCGTATTCACAATCCGTGACGGCGTCAACGCAGTAAACGACCCACCAGATGACGTCATCGTGAAGGCCACATCATCACCGTCAGCATTCTCGAATTGCCCGACAGCGGTGCAGTTCCCTGCCGCCACACACGACACCGACTCGAAGGACGATCTCGGGGAAGCGGCTTGCACGCCATCAGCGAACGCCGCCGGCGTCGGCTCGCCCCACACCCCATCTGTCGACGTCATCGTGAACGCCTCATTACCGCGAGCCGAATTCCTGAACAACCCTACAGCGGTGCAATCACCCGCCGACCCACACGACACCGACTGAAATTTCGCCCGAGGCGATGACGATTGCACGCCATCAGCGAACCCCGCCGGCGTCGCCTCACCCCACACCCCATCTGTCGACGTCATCGTGAACGCCTCATATTTGTCGCCCGCATCGTTGAAAGAACCGACGGCAGTGCAATTCCCTACCGACCCACACGACACCGACTCGAAGAATGCATCCGTGTCGGCATTCTGCACGCCATCAAGGAACACCGCCGGCCTCGCACCATCCCAGACCCCAGCCGTCGACGTCATCGTGAACGGCTCAAGATCACCGGATGCAGCCTTGAACCACCCGGCGGCAGTGCAGTTCCCCGCCGCCACACACGACACCGACTCAAATCTCGCGTTCGGGCGCACGTGCTGCACTCCACCGGCGAACACCGCTGGTGTCGCTTGACTCCACACGCCGTAAGTCGATGTCAACGTCATGGTAAATGCCTCATGGTCGAGTGTCGCGTTCTGGAACCATCCGACAGCGGTGCAGTTCCCCGCCGACCCACACGAAACCGACTTAAAGGTCGCACTAGGAGAGGCGGCTTGCACGCCATCTGCGAACACCGCCGGCGCCGCGCCGCCCCACACCCCATTCCGCGATGTCATCGTGAAAGCCTGAAAATCGCGGTCTGTGTTCCTGAACGACCCGACAGCGGTGCAGTTCCCCGCCGACCCACACGACACAGACTCGAAGGTCGCACTAGGAGAGGCGGATTGCACACCATTCGTGAACACGGCCGGCGTCCCCTCGCCCCACACCCCATCCGTAGAAGTCACCGTGAACGCCTCCGTACCGCCGCTCGCGGTTCTGAACAGTCCTACAGCGGTGCAATTTCCTGCCGACACACACGACACGGAATTAAGGCGTGCCTGGGGGCGGGTGTTTTGCGCGCCATCGGCGAACACCACCGGCCTCGCCCGACCCCACACCCCATCCGTTGAAGTCACCGTAAACGCCTCAGTCCCGCCGGTCGCGTTAAGAAACCAGCCGACGGCAGTGCACTTGCCAGCAAACGCACACGAAGCCGATTCAAGTTTGCTCTGCGGGAACGTCCTCTGCACGCCATCGGCGAACTCCGCCGGTGTCGCCTCACCCCACACCGCATCCGACGCGCTCGCACCGCCGGACACCTGAAATAGCGGCACCAATGAGATCAGCCCAACAGCAACAACACGAAACTTGTTCATCTCGACCCCTATAGATCACAAACGTTGTTCTGCGAACTCTGCGAGAAAGGGCGAATCGTCTCCCTCGAAGTGCTTGGCACAACACGCTAACGGAGTCATCCCCTAGTCGAAGTAGCCGGAGATGTCAGCCAACAGGTGTGCTGTGCCTTTCACAAAGAAACACACCGTGCCATCAGCAGACACCGGAGCAATCACCGCGTTCGGCACCGTCTGACCAGCCACAAAATTCAAATTGCTTGCATCAGGACGAGGATCAGCGTCACACGGATACACCGTCACATACCCCGACGACTCCGTTTGTGT
>JALRBS010000131.1 GCA_023262325.1 Ilumatobacteraceae bacterium
GCATATCCCGACACGACACGGGCCTGAACCGACTCGACAACGGCGACAGGTCCGGGTCCAATCACACGGTTCTCAACCGCAACACCGTCGATTGAGAACGACCGAAGTAGTCCGTCCTCGTCGAAGACCGGATCGCTGTATGTCACGCAGTTGGGCTCCCCGCATGCTGTTCCGATCGTTGTCGTCGTTTCGACCGTGTCACCACTTGGCGACATCGTGGTCGTCGACTCGTCCAAGGTTGTTGTCGTCGATGCGAGAAATGCCGATCGAACCTCAGTTGCTGCCTCCGCGTACACCGCGACAGCAAAACGGTGCGCAAGAAACGTGTCGGCGGGTGAACCTGGCGTCATCGACGACGCGATCGAGGCAAGGGCAACCGAGTCACCTTGCTGCAGCGCCTCGAACACCGCATCTGCTGAACGAACGGGCAACGTCGCCGTGGTGGACGTTGAATCAGCGACGATGACGAGGGGTTGGGTTGTCGTGACATCCGGCGTTGCGTCACCACCGCAGCCAGCGAACACAACCGCACTGGACGCGATCGACATGATGACGAATATTCGCTGCACCTTGTGAGATTAGGTCGCAACGAACGTGAACTCGCACCGAACATCACGTTCGCTCGACGGTGGTTCGCATTGCGAAAGCAGTTTTCTTCACGCAGACTCAACTCCGGAATGTCAACCCAGCACATCCTCACGCTCATCACACCCGATCAGCCCGGGATCGTTCATGCCGTGTCAGCGGGTCTTCTCGACGTTGGCGGCAACATCACCGAAAACGCACAATTTGGTGACCCGGGTTCACAACTTTTCTGTCTCCGAACAGTCGTCGAAACGGAAACCGATCGGTCGGCCGACGTTGCATCGTCGGTGCGCTCGCGACTCTCCGAAATCGGCCAGTCGAACATCACCCGCTTACGCGTGCGACGCAGCGACGACCGTCCACGAGTGCTCATCATGGTGTCGAAGTTCGACCATTGTCTCGTCGACCTGCTCTACCGTTGGCGCAACGGTCTCCTCAATATTGAGATTCCTGCTGTCGTTTCAAACCATCCCGATGTCGCCGAAGTTGCCGAGCGCTACAACATTCCGTTCCATCACCTTCCGGTGACCGCAGCAACCAAGGATGAACAAGAGACCCAGATTCTCGAACTCATCAACCGCGAACGCATCGACCTCGTCGTGCTCGCTCGTTACATGCAGATTCTTTCTGACCGCCTCTGCCAGAAACTTGATGGACGAGCGATCAATATTCACCACTCACTGCTCCCGGGGTTCAAAGGCGCGAAGCCGTACCACCAAGCGCATGCCCGAGGCGTCAAGCTCGTCGGTGCAACGGCACACTTCGTGACCGCGGACCTTGACGAAGGTCCGATCATCGAGCAAGACGTCGCTCGGGTCACCCACGCACACACCGCGGAGCAAATCGTCGAACTCGGTCAAGACACCGAGCGACTCGTCCTTGCTCGCGCCGTCCGTCTGTGGGCAGAGGATCGCGTGCTGCTCATCGGCGACCGAACCGTTGTCTTCCCGTAGCGCATCGCCCCACATCCGCGCGAACTAGTAGCTGCGGGGCAGGCCGAGCACCGACTGTGCGATGAAGTTCAGCGTCATCTCCTGGCTGACCGGCGCGAGCCGCTGAAGCCGGGCCTCACGCCAGAACCGCTCTACTTGGTATTCGGTTGCATAGCCGAGACCACCGTGTGTCTGTATCGCTCGATCAGCGGCGTCAAACGCTGCTTCGGCGGCGAGATATTTCGCCGAGTTTGCGTGCTCGCCGCATTCCAGTCCGTTGTCATATCGCCATGCCGCTTCCATCATCGTGAGATACGCCGACCGCAGTCGAATATGCGCATCTGCGAGCGGATGCGAAATCGCTTGGTTTGCACCGATCGGTCGATCAAACACGACGCGTTCGCCCGCATAGCCAACGGCGCGACGCAACGCGACCTCGCCAATGCCACATGACATCGCGGCAAGCAATATTCGCTCTGGGTTGAGACCGTGAAGAATCTGTTGGAAACCACGTCCACGTTCTCCGACGAGTCGCCAGCCTTCGACCGGTAATTCGTCATACGCGACCTCGCACGAGGCAACAGCATTGCGACCGAGTTTTGGAATCGGTCGAATATCGACGAACTCTCGGTTGAGATCAGCAAGAAACAGGCTGAGCCCACCAAACCGGGCTGAACCCGTCGCCGAGGGGTCGACATCTTCAGTCCGAGCGAGCAGCAACACCACTTCGCTCTCGAGTGCCTTTGAGGTCCAAATCTTTCTTCCGGATACGACGAAGCCACCCATGCCGTCGTCGACCGCCCGTGTCGAAATTCGACTCGTGTCAGTACCAGCATCAGGTTCGGTCACGCCAAAGGCGACATGAAGGTCACCGACCGCGGCCCGAGGGAGAAACGCTTGTTTGAGTTCCTCACTTCCAAACTTGACGACAGGGTTGAGCCCAAACATCGTGAGATGAAGCGCAGTCGATCCGTTCATGCCAGCACCAGAGGCGGCGACACGATTGAGTACTAATGCACCTTCGGTGATGCCGCGACCGCCGCCGCCGTATTCCTCGGGGATGCAGATGCCGACCCATCCGCCCGAAGCCATCGCTTCGTAAAACGCCCACGGAAATTCATGCTGGGTGTCGCACCGTGTCCAATACTCGTCATCGAACTGCGCGCAGACGCGGTCGACGCCCTCACAAATCGCCTCATGATCTTCGTTTGGCGTGAAGTCCATCACCGTTGAGTATCTCATGCGGACGATCAGCGCCAGCGAAGCGGTCTACGTCGTCTACGTTCTGGGGAAAGGGGGAATGATGGAACGTCTCACCGCAAGCACCGTTGACCTGCTGCAAACAATGATTCGAAACCAGTGTGTAAACGACGGCACTGCCGAATCGGGAGAAGAGGTTCGCAACGCCGACACCCTCGTGAACTTTCTTGAAGGATCGGGGCTTGACGTCGAAGTCTTCGACGCGGCACCCGGTCGACGATCGATGGTCGCACGCATCGAAGGTTCGGATCCGTCGGCTCCCAGCCTGTGTCTCATGGGACACA
>JALRBS010000208.1 GCA_023262325.1 Ilumatobacteraceae bacterium
AGTTGTTGACCCTCGACAAGCGACGAAGCAAGCACGGCATTCGCGCCGGTCCCCGTTGCCTCAGCAACTGAACCGAATGCGCCTTCGGCCCGTGCATCGGCTGGCAACATTCGAATATCTGTGCTCTTCAGAACTTCATCAACCGCGGTTCCGGCGTCAAACGATTCGGTGACGACGAGCGTTGGCTGGAGTTCCGTCGCCGTGTCGCGGATGGAGCTCATCAGGATGAGCGTTCCGAACATGACGAGCAGGCCAGCAGCGAGCGGCGCGAGCATCTTCGACCGCTTGAGCGGTGATCGTCGTCGAGCGATTTTGGGTGCGGTGCTCATGAGCATTCTCCTGTGTTGTCAAATGAACAGATGCGCCAGGCATACGTGCCGTAGCCTTCGGCGGACGAAAGAGTTGGGGCTTCGCCGAGGGTTGCGGTGACGAATCGAACGTCGATATGACGACCTGCGGCTGCGCCGGTCATGACGACGTCGACAATCTCGATGGTCACGTAGCCCTCGAGGTCATACTCTGCATTTGCGCCTGATGACCGAGCGTCGGCAAACACCGGAATTCGAACGATTTCGCCGATGAGCGTGTCAATGTCGATGCTCGGCGTTGGGATACCTGGATCACCGTTGAGTGTGACGGGCAATTCGATGACGCCGTCATATCCGTGCACCACTCGGTCTTGGAGTTCGGCGTTGGAGTTCGACCCGCCGTCGAAATCGATCATCGCCCAGTTCCCTGGCACGTCACCGCCGCAGGTCGTGCCGTCACTTTCGATGTTGATTCGATGTACTGACGAATCGGTCTCGCCGGAGTTCAGCCACGTAACTATTGCCGGGTGGTCGCTGCATATGGCAATTGGCCGCAGACCGGTAGCGGCTCCAGCGACGCCAAGTTGAACCGTTGCGCTCGCGTCGACAGTGGCGCTGTCACGGCCAAGCATCGATGCAAAGGTGAGTGACGTCGTGAGGGAGCTCGATACTGATACTGAGCCATGTCGCGCAGTACCGGTTGTCGAGCAGGTTGTGATGGGGTTGCTGGCGTCGCCGGCGTTGTCATTGACGAACGCAGCAGCATCGGCGCACGCCGCTCCGCCTGACGACCAGTCTGCTGCAGCGGCGAGAGCGGCCGCTTCGACTCCTGTCTGAAGTCGTTGGCGTTCGGCATAGACAACTCCGAGATCGACGACGACAGCTACGGCAGCGAGTATCGGCACGAGAGCGGCTGCGAAGAGCACCGCGATCGAACCTGCGTCGTCGAGCCGTTTGTCGTGTGAGTCGTTCATGGTTGCTGTGTTGATGGCTGACATTCGAATGTTGCGTCAGCATTGAGAGTGATCGTTCGCTGTCCAATGACTGGGATGGTGACCGATCGAGTGGCGGTGAGGTTGATCTCGCTGGTAGCTCCCGGACAGATGGCTGTGTTGGCACAGTTCACTGAACCGATCGTTGCACCGCCAGTTCCGTCAGTCGCGTTGAGATTGTTGAGTGCGGTGGCGCAGCCGGCTCCGCTTTGGACCGAACCGATTCGGGCTCCGTCGCGGGCCGCTGCGTGAAGTTGAAGTTGCCCGACGGCCGCAGTGCCGGCGGTGATCACTCCGAAAAGCAGCGCAACAATCACCGGGACGATGAGAGCGAACTCGACAGCTGCGAGTCCTGCGTCTCTGGGTGTGGGCTCCTCCCTTTGGTTGAGTCGGTGGGGGTACCGACTCAACCAGGGAGAAAGGTTCACGGCAGAATCGAGTCGAAGAGCCCGCCGATGCGACCACCGAGAGCGGCGGCGGCAATTGCGACGACACCGACGATTCCGGCGAGCAGAACGCCGTATTCGGCGGCGACGCCGCCACGGTCATCCTTGGTGAGCTCGCCGAGTCGGCATAGCGATACCCAAGTCTTTGCGATGATGTTGTTCATGAGTGTTCTCCCTAGATGTTCCGCATCTGTGATGTGCGGTTACAGGAGTGATCGTCCGCGTCGATGTTTTGTTACTCAGAATTGAACTTTT
This sequence comes from Ilumatobacteraceae bacterium, assembly GCA_023262325.1. Taxonomy (GTDB): domain Bacteria; phylum Actinomycetota; class Acidimicrobiia; order Acidimicrobiales; family Ilumatobacteraceae; genus Casp-actino5. The sequence continues at coordinate 2,002 of JALRBS010000208.1, forward strand.
TTCACAAAAAGTTCGGAACAGTCATTCCAGGGTGTCGATACCTGAGTCGTTAGTGGCCTATTTCGACGTAAAACCGTTCACATCGATGAGCACATCCGCTTCACCGTGCACGTGCACACAGATTTCCCCATTGGCATTCGTTGCAGCGATGACCGAATTGGCAACGGTTTGAGCATCTTTGAAGTTGAGCTGTGATACCTGGGGTAACGCGTCGCACTGATAAATCGTGACGTAACCACCGCCGGTTGATGTTCGCGTGGACGTCGCGGTCAGATTGAACGACACCATGTCGAGTGAGTCCGCGGCCACGTCGAGATGGTCACTGAGGTTGATCTTCATGTTGTTCGACGTGTTGCGAATGTCGCCGAGTCGTCCGCTAGAACGCGTGTCCATCGCCCGCGTTGGTGGGAGAGCGGTGTAGTTCGATGCGCTGAGGAAGACGCCATTGACGTCGATGATGACG
>JALRBS010000150.1 GCA_023262325.1 Ilumatobacteraceae bacterium
ATTAAAGAAAAAAAAAGAAGAATACGCCAGAAAAAAGAATCTTAAGGAAAAATGGAAAGTTTACAGATGTTCAATATGTTGTGCTGGCGGAGCTGGAGAAGCAGGACCAATTTCTGGTGCTAGTGGACCTTCAGCCTCGCTGAGCGCGGTGCACTCGGTTCGATATCGATCAATCTCCGCTGAGAGTTCAACGATTTGTCCCCGTGACAACTCAACACGCTGCATCGCTCGATCGCGTTCCGCCCGGCCCCGGTCGAGCGAAACCCGCACCGACCGCAATTCCCCGCGAACCTCTGCCGCGGCGCTCGCTGCCTGCGAGCCACCATCAGCCAACATGTCGTCACCGGACGCACGTTGTTGTTCGAGTAAGGATTCTTCGTGCTCAAGCTCAACTCGCTGCGGTTCGAGCGCGGCGAGCGCTTGCTCGACCTCAGTTAATTCAGCGCGAAAACCGGCAACATCCGCCTCGAGCGTCGCGACAACATCGGCATCGAGTCCTTGCGATCGATCACGCTCTAGCGAACGCCGACGCTCATCGAGAATGCCGAGAAGTCCTTCGGCGCGCTCGGCAAGGCGTTCAACTCGAGCGAGTCGATCGCGGACGTCGCTCACGCCGCGCGCCGACAGTTGCGATTCGTACGACATGATCGAGGTGTCAAGCGACGACAACGTTGCACGTGCGTCGTTCTGCGCGTTCGAATCAGCAATGCGGTCGGTTTCAATCGAGACGAGCCGAGCGCGATGCGATGCGATCTCTCGTCCGGCAACGAACACCCGCAAGCCATCGAGTTCAGCCTGCAACTCGACATGACGTTGTGCGGCCTGCGCCTGTCGTTCAAGTGGGCGAAGTTGCCGGCGAACCTCTCGCAGCAGATCTTGAAGACGAACGAGGTTTGCTTCCGTCGCATCAAGTCGGCGCTGTGCCTTTTCTCGTCGCTTGCGATACTTGAGGACCCCTGCTGCTTCTTCGACGATCGAACGTCGATCCTCAGGTCGAGCATTGAGTACAGCATCGATTTGACCCTGCGAGACAATGACATGTTGCTGGCGGCCAACGCCGGCGTCGCTCAGCAACTCCTGCACATCGAGCAGACGGCACGGAACCCCATTGATCGAGTACTCGCTATCGCCATTTCGGAAGAGCACGCGGGTCACCGTGACCTCGGAAAATTCGAGCGGCAGCAACCCAGCAGTGTTGTCAAGGGTCAAACTCACCTCGGCTCGACCAAGTGCAGGGCGCTTTGCCGTACCAGCAAAAATGACGTCGTCCATCTTTTGGCTGCGAACAGCTTTTGGTGCCTGAGCGCCGAGCACCCAGGCGATTGCATCGACGACGTTTGACTTGCCCGACCCGTTCGGACCGACAACAACGGTGACACCTGGTTCGAGAGCCATCGTCGTCGAATCAGCGAACGACTTGAAGCCTTTGAGAGTCAGACTTTTGAGAAACACGCTGGATCGAATCTAGTCGCCATGTCGCCTGAAACTGGGATGCCTTAGCGCTGGCAGACCGGGCAAAAGTGGGTGCCACGCTGGTCGATGATGATTCGGCGGATAATGCCCCGTCGACAGCTGTCGCACCGCTGCTTCGTTCGACCGTACACGCGATGCTCGTTCTGAAAATCGCCGCTCATCCCGTCGATCGCAACGTATTGTCCGTCACCAAGTGTCGAGCCGCCACGTTCGATGGCGGCAACGAGCACCTCGTCAATCGAGTCGACGAGCCGGATCACATGTCTGGCGTTGAGCGAGTCCGAGGCTCGATCCGGTCGCAATCGAGCGCGATGACAGACCTCGTCCGCGTAAATATTTCCGAGACCCGCAATGACCGACTGGTCAAGCAACATTGACTTCAAACGGCGTCGACGTCGCGAGAACGTTGCCCAGAGATCCATCGCATCGAGTCCATCGACGATCGGATCAGGACCGAGACGCAGCAGTTCGGGACAGACCGAGTGCAGTTCTGCATTTTGAACGACGACGACCTCGCCGAAGGTGCGCGGATCGACGAACGCGAACCGCCGACCGTCGTCGAGTTCGGCGACGACATGGCTATGCGCCCGCTCGGCGTCGGCTGCCTGTTGGATGAGCACCTGACCACTCATTCGCAGGTGAATCATTGCGGTGCAATCGTTATCGAGTCGCAGCAATAAATATTTTCCGCGACGATCAATGCTCAGAACCGTTGCATGTTCGAGTCCGAGTTCGATCAAGTCGCGAGAAGTTCGTCGCGCCACGCGTTCTCGGCCAACGCGCACGGACTCAAATCGACGTCCAACGAGTTCACGGGTGAGTCCACGTCGAACTGTTTCGACCTCGGGTAGTTCTGGCACAGCAATGCGCTCAAACGAACCGGTACCGGCTCACGGCCGTTCCGAACCGACAAGAAGATCGACAACCCGCTGCGGAAACGAAGTGATCATGGGAAAAATGACGGCGCGGCGCGGGAATCGCACCGAACGACGTCCGCTGAGCACTCCGTCAACGACACCCCGAGCGACGACCTCACGACGAATCTCGGGCATCATCTGAAGTCGTCGGAGTCGCCGGAATCCGCGCTCGGTAGGTGGATAGTCGTATGCCCGATCGAGCATGTCAGTTGGAATTGGACCCACTTCAACGATCGTCAGTCCCACCGAAGATCCGCGCATTTCGCTCCGCAGTACACGATGAAAATTCGACAGTCCTGCCTTCGTTCCCGCATACAACGTCATTCCACTAAACGCCGCGCTTGACGCCATCGACGACACGTTGACGACGTGACCCGAACCACGCGCGGCCATCTTCGGAATGATTTGTCGGCAGAGTTCGATGGGTGTGACGAGATTGAGACGAAAAATGTCGTCAACATCTTGAGCAGTCGACTCAACGAACGCTCCCACGGCGTCAAACCCTGCGTTATTCACCCACACATCGACTGGACCGAATTCGGACTCGATACGTTCGACGAGCCCGGCGACATCCGAAGCGTCAGCAAGATTTGCCCGAACGTCAGCCGATTCGCGGCGCGCCACGGTGACGACCTCCGCCCCACGACGACGAGCCTCGGCAACGATCGCTTCGCCAATTCCCGCGGTGCCACCGGTAACCACCCATCTCGTGCCAGCGCAGCCAGTCATGTCGAACCTCCAATAGTCAAAACAGGAATTCGTGCGCAGTGCATTACGTTCGGCTTGCCCCTCGGGATTCGACATTGAGCGCGTCGAGGGCAACGCCAGCAGCCTGCTGTTCAGCAGCCTTCTTCGATCGACCCTCCCCGCTTCCAAGGACGACACCACCGGAACTCACCGAGACGGTGAAGGTGCGCTCATGATCGGGACCGGCTGAATGACTCGTATACACCGGGGCCGACCGTCCCTCGCTCGCAAGAAATTCTTGGAGTGCCGACTTCACGTCGAGACGATCAAGCGCATCCGGCGCGCGACGCAGACGCTCACCAAGGACGCGTTCAATGAGTTCGAAGGCGTTTTGCGGGCCGCCGTCGAGGTACACCGCTCCGATCACTGCCTCCATCGCATCGGACAAGATCGACTCCTTGTCGCGACCCCCAGCGGAATCTTCGCCTCGCCCGAGCAGAATGTGGTCGCCGAGGCCAATCTCGCGGGCGACGTCGGCGAGTGCAGACGAATTCACCACGCTCTTTCGGACATCGGTGAGCGTGCCTTCATTCCATCCCGCAGGGTGATGGTAGGCAAGGTCGGCGACGACCCATCCGAGCACCGCATCACCAATAAATTCGAGGCGCTCGTTCGAAAGCGTGTCGCCCGATTCGGCGATCCACGATCGATGACTCATTGCGCGCCGAAGCAAACCTGCATCCGCAAATTCATATCCGAGCGCCCGCTCAAGGTCGCTCAGTTCAATGCCCATCGGCGCTCCGTCAGATGCCGGCTCGCTCAGCGACGTAATCGACTGCGTCGCGAACGCTCTTGAGGTCTTCGAGATCGTCGTCCTCAACTCGAAAATCAGGAATACGAGAACCGAATGCCTCTTCGAGCGCCTCGACCAATTCGATTAACGCGAGAGAATCAGCTTCAAGGTCGTCGACAAACGAATGACCCTCGGCGATGCCGGACGGATCGATCTCGAGAATGTCAGCAAGCCGATCTCGAACGGTGTCAAGAATTTCGTCTCGGGTCAACGCATTTGCAGCCATTACATCATTCTACTGCGCGCTGTCTTTCAGGTCACTCCGCGGGGCGTATTGCGGCGGCAATGAGACCGACGATGTCAGCCTCAACCATGTCGCTTGCGACACCGATCGCGTTTCGCACCGCTGCCGGAGAGGAGGAACCATGCGAAATAATGCACACACCATTAGTTCCGAGCAACATCGCTCCCCCATAGGTTTCGGCCTCGAGAGATGACTGCAAAGGAAGAATCGCTGGCATCATCGCCGCCGTGTGCTCGCTCATCGCTGCGTCGGCAGTGAGGGCTTGGGTGAGAGCGGCCATGACGGTTCGCATCGCGCCTTCAAGCGTCTTCAACACGACGTTTCCGGTGAACCCATCGGTGACGACGACATCGCAGTTCGTCGACATCACGTCGCGCCCCTCGACGTTGCCAATGAAGTTGAAGCCCGAAGCGGACTCAAGCAGGCCGTACGCCTCTTTTCGAAGCGAGTCACCTTTGCCGGCTTCTTCTCCAATCGACAACAGTCCAACACGTGGTGACGCGATGTCGAGACGGTGTCGCGCAAAAATGCTGCCCATCTGCGCGAATTGAACGAGCCATTCAGGCTGAACCTCGGAATTCGCTCCGGCATCGAGGAGCACCGTTGGGTTCTCACCTGGAACGGGAATCATCGTTGCGATTGCAGGCCGACCAACCCCTGGAATTCTTCCCATGCGCAGGAGTGCAGACGCCATCGTCGCTCCTGTATTGCCGGCGGAGACCATCGCCGATGCGACACCATCACGAACGGCCTCCGCAGCCCGAACGAGGCTTGAATCTTTCTTGCGACGAACACCGTGTGCCGGATCCTCATCCATTTCGATGACTTCGGAGGCTGGAAGGATCTCAAGGGACCCGGTGTCGAGTCGATCCGACAGATCTTCAGGTCCGACGAGGACCACAGGAATTCCAGCCTCTGCGGCCTGAATCGCCCCAGCAACAATTGCGCCTGGGGCGTGGTCGCCCCCCATCGCGTCAACTGCAACGGGCAGCATGTTGCGAAGATTAGTCAGGCGACGTCAACGACAACGCGGTTCTTGTACCAGCCACACGACTGGCAGACCGTGTGCGGGGTCTTCGCACTGCCACAACGGGGGCAATTGCTGCGCGCAGGCGCGGACAACTTCCAGTTGCTCGCTCGACGACTACGTGTCTTCGACTTTGATTTTTTTCTCTTAGGAACGGCCACGAGACTTCTCCGTCACGATGTGTTGGAACAGAACCTCTGTTCCTCAATGGGCGAATGGAGGTTATCGGCGCTTGGGCCGGTTTCATCCACCAGTTCACTCTTCGAGCCTGAGGTCTTTCAACGCCGCCCATCTGTCGTCAGTGTCCTCGATGATGCAATCGCAGCGGTGAGCGTTTCGATCGGCGCCGCATATTCCACAGATCCCTTGGCATTCCTGAGCACACAGCACGGCGTCGGGGATGTCGATCATGACGATTTCGCGAACCGGGGGCACAAGGTCGATGTAGTCGGCTTCAACCCTCGTTATGTCGGCTTCGTCAAAAATGCCGAGCGACGATGCAGCCGGCACAAACCGCTCGTCGAATCTCATTTCGCTGACACCATCGACCGAACGAAGACATCGCCTGCACTCGCCATTCCAATTCGCAACAATCGAGCCGACGACCTCGACGCTGTCGGTCGACGATGTTGCGCGCAGATTCACTACGAGCGGCGAAAGAATTGTTGCCTGCGCGGCGCTGAGTGCACAGCCCAACTCTTCGTGGGTGATGTCGAGGGAGATCGTTCGTTCGGTGCCGGGCTGGCGTAGCAAGTCAACGAGGTTGAGCCTGAGGGCACGGGCGTTCGCAGAAGACACCAACAGCGGTCACCGTCAACGATCTTGGTCGAAGAAGCCAGAGGCATCATCGGATGAGTCCTCGGGTTCGTCGACGCTTACCGACACACCGGCAATTGACAGTTTCTGTCGGCCCGTTGCGACAGCGCGAGTGAGTCGTTCGAGAAGAATCTCGAAACTCGCGAGTCGCTGATCAAGAAAATCTTCCGTCTCATTCTTGAGTCGTCGCGACTCGCCTGAGGCCGTCTCCATGATGTGACGTGCGCGCGCCTCTGCGGCGCGAACGACTTCGGTCCGCTGCACCATCCGCTCGGACTGCACGCGCGCCGCTTCAACAATTTCCGCCGCCTCGCGGCGCGTTCTCGCAATGAATTCATCGCGTTCGCGAAGCAGGTGACGCGCCTGGCGGAGTTCGTCAGGTAAACGGGAAAGCGCCTCGCTCAGCAGTTCGACCATTTCGTCCCGGTCAATTCGAGGTGACGAACTCAGCGGCATCGTCGGCGCGGTGACGACAATGTCCACCGCTCGGCGCAGCAACGTCTCGGCATCACCAAGATGCGGATCAGTGTGTGCCGGCGCCTCGTACGACTCTTCAAACTCGTCGTACCCATCGTCCATCCCTGGGTCGACCGTTTCATTTCGTCCGTCGTTCCAGCCATCTCGATTCGACATCATCGCTCTCCATGTTTCGCGGCGAGTGCGCGTTCAACCTCTGGCACCACCATGTGCGCTACCGACACACCGTTTGCCGAAATCTCCCTAATAAACCGACTACTAATAAAGGCGAGGTCAGGTCGACAGGGCACGAACACCGTTCGCACTCCCGTCAGCGCAACGTTGTTCTGGGCCATCTGTTGCTCGATGTCAAAATCGCTAGCTGTTCGCAGCCCCTTGACGATGATCGAAGTTCCAGCCTCAGCTGCGGCCTGCACGGCAAGGCCCGTAAAGGCGGACACGGTGACATGAGTTCGGTCGGCGACAGTCGCACGTGCGAGCGCAACGCGTTCGTCAACACTGAACATTCCGGATGGCTTCGACGGGTTGTGAAGAATGCCGACGACAACCTCACCAAAGATCTCGCGCGCCTGGTCAACAACGTCGAGGTGCCCGAGGTGCATCGGGTCGAAACTGCCGGGAACAAAAACCTTCGTCATGACAGCCGCCAACCTAGTTGCCCCACGAACCGTTTCTGCGTCGCATCGCTTTCGCCCATCATGCGGGCCCCTCCTCCCGTTCCAACACGGTGATCCAGGTGCGGCCATATCGCTTTGACCGAGAGGTTCGCCAACCTGGTTCTGGCACGACCTCGCGGGCTGCTTCGGCGACGAGCATCGGTGCGTCCAAACCTGTCATCAGCGGCACCCACTCGTCGACATCGTATGGCGGATCTGCGATGACGATGTCGCAATGCAGCCGGCTCAAGGCGCTCATTGCCGCGCCAGCGATCACCGTTGAGCGTTGCGTAAGCCCAAGCGATTCAAGGTTGCGACGAAGCACATCGAGGGCTTTTCGATCACGCTCGACGAACGTGCAATGTTCGGCGCCGCGCGAGAGTGCCTCAATTCCCATTGCGCCAGAACCGGCGTAGAGATCGGCAACCAGTGCACCTTCGACGACACCGAATGAGGCGAGCGAATTGAACACGGCTTCACGCACTCGGTCGGTCGTCGGACGAGTGTCCATACCGGCGGGAGCCTCAATGCGACGTCCACCGAGAGTTCCTGCGACTACACGCACACCGTCAGACTACGGCGAGGTTCGGTCATACTCTTCGAATGGAACAAGGTCCGACCGAACACGACGACAGCGAACTTGTGCCGTACCCGCAAATCGACTGCATCGACTGTGGTGGTCGGGCGTTTCTTCTCACGCACCCGCGTGAGGAAGGACCTGCATGGTTACCGGGCGACATCGTGGCGTATCGATGCGAAGACTGCCTCGATCGTTGGGACCTCGTACTTCCGGAGGACGACGACGGCCACTACGAATGACGAACCTTGTGGGTAACCGGACATCGACAGGAACGCCCACGCTCAGGATTTCGTCAGGTAGTCCGACTCGGTCTCGGTCAGCATGAGTTCGACTTCATCACGGAGTACCTCGTGAGTCGAAAGATCGGGGTCGGCATCGACAATCGAAAACGCAACGTCTCGCGCGTGTTCGACGAGTTCTCGATCGCGACGAAGTGAGGCGAGTTTGAGATCGCTTCTGCCTTTCTGCGCCGTCGACATCAATGTGCCTTCGCCTCGCAGTTCGAGGTCGATCTCAGCGAGTTCAAAACCATCAGTCGTCGCAACAAGCGCGTCGACTCGTGCATTTGGATCAGTCCCTGAGGTGACAAGCCAGCAGGTTGACGCCTGCGTGCCGCGACCAACGCGACCACGTAATTGGTGCAGTTGCGCAATACCAAATCGATCGGCGTCAAGTACGACCATCACCGTTGCGTTCGGAACGTCCACGCCGACCTCAATAACTGTCGTTGCAACGAGCACATCGATTTCTCCGGCGCGAAACGCGCCCATCATTGCCTCTTTGTCCCGAGAGTGCATCCGTCCGTGCAGGAGTCCGACTCGAATCCCGCTCAACTCGTCGGTCGTCAAACGTTCGAAAGTGTCTTCTGCCGCAGCGACTTCGAGGTTCTCGCTTTCTTCGATGAGTGGACATACGACGTAGGCCTGACGACCTGCGGTCACCTCGTCGCGGACGGCGGACCACACTGCGACCTCGTCCAGCGGCCCCGCAGCCCATCGAGTGGTGATCGGTGTTCGGCCGGGTGGCAATTCATTGAGCACACTCACGTCGAGGTCGCCGTACACCGTCATCGCTGCTGTACGCGGAATCGGTGTCGCAGTCATTACGAGTACGTCGGGCACCAACCCTCCAGATTTGGCGCGCAGGGCGGCACGTTGCTCAACCCCGAATCGGTGCTGTTCGTCGACTACGACCGCCCCGAGACTCGCAAAATCAACCCCTTCTTGAATAAGGGCATGAGTGCCGATCACGACATCGACCGAACCGTCCTCAAGAGCCGAAAGAACCTCGCGTCGATCGGCGCCGGCGATTCGATTCGTGAGCAGTTCAACGCGCACCGGCCGCTCACCGAAGAGGTTCCCACCATCGCTCACCTGAAGGTCGGCGAGCAACCGCGAAATTCCGCTCGCATGCTGTTCAGCAAGCACTTCGGTCGGCGCCATGAGCGCTCCTTGATGTCCGCTTTGTACGGCCGTGAGCAACGACGCAACGGCGACAAGCGTCTTCCCGGCACCAACGTCGCCTTGCAATAGTCGGTGCATCGGGTGTGGGCTTGCCATGTCCCGTTGGATTTCCTCAATTGCATTGGACTGTGCGGCGGTCAGCGGAAACGGCAGGCGCTCAATAAACCGCCCAACGAGGTGACCATCGATCGTGTGACGAATACCCTGCGAGGTGCGCTCGAGTTCACGTTTTCGCCGGACAAGTTCGACTTGCACTCGCAAAAGTTCATCGAATGCCAATCGGCGCCGGGCCAGTTGCGCCTCTGCCATCGTTGACGGCGAATGAATCGCCCGCAATGCCTCATACCGAGTGATCAGCCCGAGCCGATCTCGTTCGCTCGCGGGGAGCGGGTCAGCAACACCGCGCTGTTCGCACCTCCGTAGCGCCTGGTCAATGAGCCCCGCGAGTTCCCATGTGTTGATCCGTGCCTTTTCGCTTTGCGGATAAATCGGAACGATTCGGCCGGTGCGGTCACCAATGAGGTCGACAATCGGGTTTGTCATCTGCAACGAGCCGCGGTAGTCCTCAATTCGTCCGTGTACCGCAATGGTTGTGCCTGGCGTGAGCTGTCGGGCTCTCCATGGTTGGTTGAAGAACACAATTCGAAGAGTGCCCGTGCCGTCGCCGACGCGAAGGTTCACGATCTTGCGTCGATTTCTCGTCTGTCGCTCTTCGACGGAGCGAACTTCGACGACGAGCAACACTTCTTCGCCAGGGGTTGCCTCGGCGACGCGTAATTGGTTCGTGCGATCGACCCATCGCCGGGGAAACGTCATCACGAGTTCGAGCACGTCGTCAATTCCGTACTCGCTGAGGGCACGCCGTTTCGCGTCACCAACACCTCTAAGTCGACCGACGTCGATCGAGGCGAGCTCTCCGTAGGTGAGAGGAAGCTCCTCGGACGTTGTTCGTCCGGACGCGCCTGCTTCTGCGCTCAACGGATCGTCGAACTTTCTGCGAGGGACACGCCGTCGAATGTACAACTCCTGCCAATTCGACGATGATTGCCGACCGGCAGGTCACGTGGCACGGTGTTATCGACGACTTCGCACCGATAACGTACGAATGTCGAACGGAAGCCGAGGGTTTCCGCCCAACAGGTGGACGGGTTCCACCATCGCAAGGAGTAATTGGTCGAGATGGCATCGGTATGTGAGTTGTGTGGCAAGGGCCCATCGTGGGGCATGAGTGTGTCGCACTCGCACCGACGCACCAAGCGTCGTTGGAATCCAAACATTCAGCGTGTTCGCGCCGTCGTCAATGGTGCGACGAAGCGCGTGAATGTCTGCACGGGCTGCATCAAGTCCGGCAAGGTCGTCAAGGCCGGCTGAACGCCGTCCTGCGTTCGCCAGCGATCGATTGACTAAGGTCACCTGACATGCAAGGTGTCGTCAAGTTGTATGACCCGTCTTCGGGCCTCGGTGTCGTGATGTGTGACTCCGATCTCGCCGATTACGAACTCTCCGAGAACGCGCTTGAGGGTTCGGTCTTCAGGATGTTGCGCCAGGGTCAGCGGGTGGTTTTCGATCTTGACTCCGCTGGTCGAGCCACGTCGCTTCGGCTCGGCAGCGAAGTCGACATGGGTACCCCCGGTCACTGATCCCTCGCCGTTGGTCGCCAATCCCGGCGACCACGTGGAATTGGTTCGAATCAGGCGAGCGGCTCCATCACTATTTGTGATGACAAACCCCAGAACTCCATCTCCGTCTGCGATGGGCTATCTTCACAAATGCACGAGCGAGGTGTCGCGCGGTGCAAATAACTCGCGAACTTTTCGCGACACTTAATTGAAGTTGTCACGGATCACTTCGATCCCCGCAAGATGGAGTACACGACATGAGCGGAACAAGTTCGAACGACCGATTGCATGCCTGGGTCTCAACCTGGGTTGAGATCATGCAACCCGCCGACGTCTACTGGTGCGACGGAAGCGCCGAAGAGTATGACCGACTGTGCGCCGAACTCGTTGCCGCAGGCACGTTCACGAGGCTCGACGAGGCAAAGCGACCAAACTCGTACTGGGCGCATTCCGATCCAGGTGATGTGGCGCGCGTCGAAGACCGAACGTTTATCTGCTCCCCTACGGCCGACGAGGCGGGCCCAAACAACAACTGGCGAGATCCCGCGGAGATGCGCAGCGAAATGACGTCGCTCTACTCCGGCGCCATGCGCGGTCGAACGATGTACGTCGTTCCATTTTCCATGGGCCCTCTCGGATCGCCGATCGCTCACATCGGCGTGCAACTCACCGACTCCGCTTATGTCGCCGTGTCAATGCGCATCATGACGCGAATGGGGCAAGGTGCCCTTGACGTGCTCGGCAATGGCGACTGGGTGCCCTGCCTCCATTCAGTCGGCGCCCCGCTCGCAGATGGCGCGACAGATGTTCCATGGCCATGCGATGCCAAGAACAAGTACATCGTTCATTTCCCGGAGACGCGAGAGATCTGGTCGTATGGCTCCGGCTACGGCGGCAATGCCCTTCTCGGAAAGAAGTGCTTCGCCCTGCGCATCGCATCTGTCATGGCGCGCGATGCCGGCTGGCTCGCCGAGCACATGCTGATTCTGAAACTGACGAATCCTGCGGGTCAGTCGAAGTACATCGCCGCTGCATTCCCGTCGGCATGCGGCAAGACCAATCTTGCGATGCTCGTGCCCACAATTCCGGGGTGGACCGCAGAAACGATTGGCGACGACATCTGCTGGATGAAGTTTGGAGATGATGGTCGCCTCTACGCGATCAACCCAGAAGCCGGATTCTTCGGTGTTGCACCCGGCACCGGTTATGACACGAACGCAAATGCGATGGACACTCTGTGGGGCAACTGCATCTATACGAACACCGCTCTTACTGATGACGGCGACGTCTGGTGGGAAGGGATGAGTGAAGATGTGCCCGCACGCGCCACCGATTGGCGCGGCAATATGTGGACGCCCGAGACAGACGGTCCAGCAGCCCATCCAAATGCACGATTCACCGCTCCTGCGTCGCAATGCCCGTCGATCGCGCCTGAGTGGCAAGATCCGGCTGGTGTGCCAATCTCAGCGATTCTCTTCGGCGGACGTCGACGTTCGACGGTTCCGTTGGTGACTGAGGCGTTCGACTGGGAACACGGGGTGTTTCTTGGTGCCATCATGGCCTCGGAAACGACCGCCGCACAGCAGGGCGCGGTTGGCAAACTCCGGTTTGACCCGATGGCGATGCTTCCATTCTGCGGCTACAACTACGGCGACTACTTCGCGCATTGGCTCAAAATCGGTGCATCAACGAGCGCGGCGAACTTGCCAAAGATCTTCTTTGTCAACTGGTTCCGTCGTGACGAGGACGGCAGATTCCTTTGGCCAGGTTTCGGCGAAAACTCTCGAGTACTTAAGTGGGTGTTCGAACGCGTCGACGGTGGATCCCAAGCAATCGAAACTCCAATTGGCTTCCTTCCTGCACCGGGGGCGCTCGACACCGACGGTCTCAACATCACCGATGCCGACCTCGATGCGCTCCTCAGCGTCGATGCTGACGGATGGAAGTCGGCGATTCCAGAAATTCGCGACCACCTTGCGCAATTTGAGCCGCGAATCCCGGCCGCTCTCCCAGCAGCAGTCGATCGACTCGAAGCCGCACTTCACTGAGGCGAGAACTCGTAGCGCCCACAAGGTGACATACGCTCGGCGATAACGTGCGTGCGGTGAACCCCCTGCTCAAGACGCTGCTCATCGCCGGCGCGCTGTCGGTCGCGACAAGTTCATGTTCGACGATTTCACAAGCCGACATCGTCGTTGAAGTCGACGGACAATCGGTCGATCAAGAGACGCTCGATCGTTTGCTGACCGAGTACTCCGACCGCAGCGACATCTTCGGCACCGATGCGATTGGCGACGACCTCACAGTTGACGCTGCGCAGACTCGACTACTCCTGAGCGCAGTCGTGCGCGTCACCACGCTGTCGGCACTGCTCGCAACGGCGGACACCTCGATCACCACAGCCGATACCGATCTGTATTTCGCGAACGTTCCAGACGACAGTCCGATTCGTGAACTCAGCAGCGAAATGCAGTTGCTCATCGCCACAACAAACCGCGATGTCGTGAATAGCGCGCTGAGTCGCGTGCCGAAGCCAACCGACGCTGAGCTCGAAGCCTCCTACCGCCACCAGCCGATCTCGACCGGACTGCTGTGCGTGCGACACATCCTCGTCCCGACCGAAGATGAAGCCAAGACCATCATCACCAAGCTTGAGGGCGGGGCCGACTTCGCCGAACTTGCGAAGACTGAATCAACCGACACCATTGCAGCAAGCACAGGGGGTGCACTCAGCGGCACTGACTCGCAGTGCCTCACCACCTCACAGTACGTCTCAAGTTTTGATCCAGGTTTCGTGCGCGGAGCCTTTGCCGCGCCATCGAGCGGCTGGACAGCGCCTGTGAAGAGTCAATTCGGTTGGCACATCATCATGAATCGACCATGGGAAGAAGTGAGTGCTGACGTCATTGCGTCGGTCAACGGGCGTGACGGCGGAATCTTGGTGATCGACGGAAAACTGAACTCGGCTGACATCTACGTCGACCCGCGTTACGGCAAGTGGGATCCGCCGACCGGTCGCGCCGAACCAGTCGGATGACGACGTCTTCGTCACCGTCCAGTTCAGTGACTCCAACGATCACCGTCATCGGTCTCGGTCCGGGTGATCCCGACCTTGTCACCAGTGAAACGCTTCGTGAAATCGATCGTGTTCCGATTCGATTTCTTCGAACCACGCAGCACCCAAGTGCGTTTCTCGTCAACAACGCAACGTCATTCGACAGCGAGTACGAGACTGCCGACCGCTTCGACGAGGTCTACCAACGAATTGCCGATCGACTTGCTGCAGCCGCACATGAACACGGCGAAGTGCTCTACGCAGTACCTGGGTCACCGCTCGTTCTCGAGCGAACCGTCTCCATCATTCGCACACGAACTGACATTGCCACACGTGTACTTCCAGCAATCTCATTTCTGGATGCGGTGTGGTCGGCGCTCGGTATCGATCCCGTTGACGCGGGGGTCCGGCTTGTTGATGGACACCGATTTGCGGTTGAAGCTGCTGGCGAGCGCGGTCCGCTCCTCGTTGCGCATGTTCACGCCGACTGGGTGCTCTCCGAGATCCGACACTCACTTGACGCAGGCCCCGACGATGATCTAACGATTGCAGCCGATGACACACGCGTAGTTGTGCTGAAAGCAATTGGCACCAACGAGCAACAGATCACCGAGACGACATGGGCGAAAATGGAATCCGCGATCGAACCGGACCACCTCACCTCGCTCTTCATTCCTGAGCTCGCCGTGCCCATTGGCGCCGGATACGTGAAGTTCCACCAGCTCGCGCGCACACTTCGGGAGCGATGCCCGTGGGATATCGAGCAGACCCACGAATCTCTCGTGAGATACCTCATTGAAGAGAGTTTCGAAGTAGTCGACGCAATCGATGAACGCCACCGCGACGGCGGCGATGACCATCTCATCGAAGAACTTGGCGACCTGCTCTATCAGATCGAATTCCATGCGACGATCGCCGAGCAAGAGGGCAGGTTCACCATTGCCGACATCACGCAGTCGATTCACGACAAACTCGTTCGCCGGCATCCCCATGTCTTTGGCACGACCGTTGCTGCCGATGCCACCGAGGTCCGGCAACATTGGGAAGACGCCAAAGCGAAAGAACGTGCTGAGACCGGAGACACCCACTCCTCTGCACTCGACGGCGTTGCGCGATCTCTGCCCGCCCTCTCGCAAGCTGATGGCGTGCAACGCAAAGCCGCCAAGGTTGGTTTTGATTGGCCAGACCTCGACGGTCCCGTTGAAAAGGTACGCGAGGAAACCGCCGAGGTTCTCGAGGCCCATAGCCGTAGCGATGAGCACGCGACTCGACATGAAATCGGCGACTTGCTCTTCGCAGTTGTCAACCTTGCTCGGCACCTCGAGGTCGAACCAGAAGCGGCGCTTCGTTCGGCGACCGCGCGCTTCGCCGAGCGATTTCGCCTGGTCGAGCACTACGCGTCAAATGATTCGCTCGACCTTCACGAACTATCACTCGAAACGCTCGATGCACTCTGGGAACGGGCAAAAGACGACCTCAACTCACTGAACACCTACATGCCGAAACCTTGACTCGCGCGGCAACGAACGTCGACACCGAGCAAGTACCGTACGAATGCGAACCAATATTTGGAGAAGGAACTCAAATGAGCGAAATCGTTCATGTCCATGGTCGAGAGATTCTCGACTCGAGAGGCAACCCAACCGTCGAGGTTGATGTCATTCTCGAATCGGGTGCAGTTGGCCGCGCTGCGGTACCGAGCGGAGCCTCGACCGGCGAACACGAAGCAGTCGAACTACGCGACGGCGGTATGCGATACGGGGGCAAAGGTGTGCTCGATGCGGTCAACTTCGTCAACACCGAAATTCATGACGCGCTCATCGGATGGGAGGCACTCGACCAACGCGGCGTCGATCGCGAACTCATCGATCTTGACGGCACCGACAACAAAGCGCGAATCGGTGCAAATGCAATGCTCGGCACCAGTCTTGCGGTAGCGAAAGCCGCCGCAGTCGAACTGGAAGTTCCCCTCTACCGATACGTCGGCGGAGCAAACGCACACGTGTTGCCAGTGCCGATGATGAACGTGTTGAACGGTGGTGCGCATGCCGACAACTCGGTCGATTTTCAAGAGTTCATGATCATGCCGGTCGGCGCCCCTTCATTTCGAGAGGCTCTGCGGTGGGGAACTCAGACCTATCACGTGCTGAAAAAAGTTCTTGGCGACCGTGGACTGTCGACCGCGGTTGGCGACGAAGGCGGATTTGCTCCAGACCTAGATTCGAACGAAGAGGCGATCGTGCTGCTGCTCGAGGCGATCGATGCCGCCGGCTTCACTCCGGGCGACGACATCGCCATCGCACTCGATCCGGCGGTCAGCGAGATTTATCGGGACGGTGCGTACCACCTTGACGGCGAAGGCAAGGTGCTCAACCCGTCAGAGCTAGCCGAGTACTGGACTCGTCTGGTCGACACATACCCAATTGTCTCGATCGAAGACGGCATGGCAGAGGACGACTGGGAGGGTTGGGCGGCATTGACGGCCGCGGTCGGAGCGAAATGTCAACTCGTTGGGGACGATTTATTCGTCACAAATAGTCGACGACTGCAGACCGGCATCGATAACAACGTCGCCAACAGCATTCTCATCAAGGTCAACCAAATCGGGTCGCTTACCGAAACCCTCGACACCGTGACCCTTGCAACCGCACACTCGTATACCTCGGTGATGAGCCACCGAAGCGGTGAGACTGAGGATGCGACGATCGCCGACCTGGCCGTCGCAACAAACTGCGGGCAGATCAAGACCGGCGCACCATGTCGCTCTGATCGTGTTGCTAAGTACAACCAGTTGCTCCGAATCGAAGCAGAACTTGGCGAAACGGCAGCCTTCCCGGGGCGCGCTGCGCTCGCACCTCGCAGACGCGGGTGACGCACTACGCCGCCCGCGAAGTGGCAACATCACCAGTATGAGTGGCGATGAGGAGCGAACTCTGGGCGCGCCTCGACCGCGCCGATCATCTCGTCAACCGCGTCGTCAATCCCGACTCACGCGATTTCGCCGGCCAGCAGCCGACAAAGGTACGAGTCGACTCGGTTCACGCCGTCCGCTTCCCGAAGCGGCCCCACGCAATCGACGCACAACCCTTCTCCTTGCGGCAGTCATCGTCGTTGTCGCGTTCTCTGCGATCGCGTCCTTTGTCGTGCTCCCAATACAGGACTATCTCGCGCAAGGCGACGAGATCACGCAACTTGAGGCCGAACTCGCCCGCCTCACCGCAATCACCGAGGATCTTCAAGCCGAGGTGAGCCGCCTGCGCACCGACACCGGCATCGAAGAGGCCGCCAAGGATCAACTCGGTTATGTCACCGAGGGCGACACCCGACAGACGGTGCTCAACTTTCCAGATCTTCCGACCGATTTGCCGGTTGGCTGGCCCTACGGCCTGATCGATTCGATCGCAGCAGTCTCGCTACAGGGCAACTAGTCAACGGAAATTGCGAATCGATGCTTCGCATTCACACCGTGAACTGACCACGACTACAGTTCTCTGAGTGGGGCGATCGAGCCCTGCGTTCAGTTGAAGGAGACGTGATGGCTGGAAGTGTGCTCGGGGAAAAAGTTCTTCGCAAGGAGGACCCAAAGTTCCTCACCTCTGGTGGTGACTACCTTGCAGATATCGACGAACCGATGCTTGCGGGAGCCGCTTTCGTCGTCTTCGCCCGATCACCAATGGCCCATGGCACGATCACCTCAATCGATACCTCCGACGCCGAAGGTATGCCCGGAGTACTCGGGGTGTACACGTCTTCGAGCCTCGGACTCGCGCCAACACCGTCGACCTTCAACCCTGCTGTCGCTCGAACTCTGCTTGCCAGCGACCGGGTGCGTTGGGTTGGCGAACCCGTCGTCGCCGTCGTTGCCGAGACCTACGCCCAGGCAACCGATGCCGCCCAGGCGGTCTTTATCGATATCGATCCGCTGCCAGCCGTGGTCGACATGAAAGAGGCACTCACCTCATCGACGCACCTCTACGAAGCCGCCGGATCAAACGCCGTCTTCGACTCGGCAATCTTTGGTGGACAACCGACGACAGGAAGCGCGTTCTTTGAGGGCTGCGAAGTCGTCATCACCGTTGACGCACTGAATCAGCGCGTCGCTCCTTGCCCGCTCGAACCACGCGCCGCAGCCGCCGCCTGGCACGACGGTCGCCTCCACCAGTGGCTGTCAACGCAGCATGCTCAAGGTTCGGTTGCGCCGCTCGCCGGAGCCAACGGAATTGACGCCGCCCAAGTACGCGTGATCACCCCTGATGTCGGCGGTGGCTTTGGCGCAAAGATCGGCTGCTACTCAGAGGAGCTCATTCTCGGTCGACTCGCCCAAGAAATCGGTCGCCCGGTGAAGTTCTTCGAAACCCGCAGCGAATCGATGATGAACCTCGGACATGGCCGGGCGCAACACCAGACGATCACCGTCGGCGGAACCCGCGACGGCAAAATCACGCACTTCCAGCTCGAAATGATTCAAGACTCCGGAGGTTTCTGCGAGGTCGGCACCGTTCTTGGAGCACTCTTCACACGACGAATGGCTGCAGGTGTCTACGCGTTCGACAATGTCGAGGCACACTGCGTTTCGGTCGTGACGAACACGACGCCGGTGGTCGCGTATCGCGGCGCCGGTCGACCTGAGGCGACAGCCGCAACCGAACGCGCAATGGACCTCTTTGCTGCCGAACTTGGCATGGACCCTGCAGAAGTTCGCCGCAAGAACCTCATCGCCCCGTTCAACGAGCCGCACACAACTGCGATTGGCGAGGCATATGACGTCGGCGACTACGTGGGCAGCCTCGACCGGGCGCTCGAACAGGCCGGTTACGCCGATCTTCGCGCCGAGCAGGCTCGACGACGTGCTGATGGTTCAGCGAAACTGCTTGGCATCGGCGTATGCACCTACGTCGAAATCACCGGTGGAGCTGGTGCGCCGAAGGAAGACGCGAAGATTGTCATCCACCCCGACGGCACCGGCACGATTTACACCGGAACCTCACCGCACGGTCAAGGCCACGACACCGCGTGGTCGATGATTGCAAGCGCGCAGACGGGCATCGACATCGACAAATTCACGCTCGTGTGGGGCGACACCGATCTCACACCGGTTGGT
>JALRBS010000211.1 GCA_023262325.1 Ilumatobacteraceae bacterium
GTTCGTTAGCGCGAGGTCACCGGGATCTTTACCGCCAGGCAGTTGCGCAACCGAGACCTCGATTTCGTATTTCCGTTCCCACTCATAGAACCGTTCGGCCGCGCCCTGACCAGCCGCATCGGCGTCGAACGCGAGCACTACCCGTCTGGCATAGCGCTTCAATAGCTTGACGTGTTCCTCGGTGAATGCGGTTCCGCAGGTCGCCACCGCTGTCGGTACGCCGCTTCGATGAAAGCCGATGACATCGGTGTACCCCTCACAGACCACCGCGAGGTTCTGCCGTACGATCTCCGCTTTAGCCCAATTCAACCCATACAGAATTCGCGACTTTGTGTAAATCGGTGTCTCTGGCGAGTTCTTGTATTTCGCGGGATCATCTGAACCCGGCAGGATTCGACCGCCGACAGCCACAGGATCGCCGTTGTCGGTCATGATCGGAAAGACAACTCGGGCCCGTAACGAATCCTGCATGCGCTGTCGCCGATTACGAAACGCCAGTCCAATTGTCTCGAGCGATTTCTCGTCGATCTTCGACCCGGTCGACAGGGCATCCCAATCATCTGGCGCCCAGCCAATTCGGTACTTACGCGCAGTGTCACCATCGATGCCTCGCGACCTGAGGTAGTCGCGAGCGGCGCGCGCATCAGGAGCAGTCAACAAACGTTGGTGGTACCACTCGACCGCAGTTTCCATCGCCTCAACGAGCACCTGACGGCGAGCGCGATCTTTCGACTGTCCAGTCGAGGTATACGTCAACTGGATACCGAGTTTGGCGGCGAGATATTCGATCGAACCGATGAAGTCGACGTGCTCGATCTGCTGCACAAATGTGAACACATCGCCGGACGCGTCACAGCCAAAGCACTTATATCTGCCAGTCTCCTCGCGCACGTTAAAAGACGGCGTCTTCTCGCCGTGGAACGGACACAACCCGACCCAATTTCGACCGGTGCGACGTAGCTGGACATGTTGACCGATGACGTCAACGATCGACGCGGTCGCACGGATGCGATCGATGTCGTCGTCAGAGATGGCCACAACGGGAATGTAGTTGCTCAGCGACCGAACGCTGACGTCGCCACCCGGTAATCCTCCGTTGTTCGCGGGCGATGACGCCCGGGTGTTACTTCAGCGAATCGCTTGATCCGACGATGGCCTGTGCGGCCGCGAGTCGGGCGATCGGGATACGGAACGGTGAACAACTCACGTAATCGAGACCAATCTTGCTGAACAGCTCGATCGATTCGGGATCACCGCCGTGCTCTCCGCACACCCCAAGTTTGAGTCCGGGTTTCGTTGCGCGACCGCGTTCGGCCCCGAGACGAACGAGATCGCCGACACCGCTTTGGTCGATGGTGTCGAAGGGGTTCCGCTTCAGCAGCCCCTGCTCGAGGTAGGCCGGCATCATTCGACTCTCGACATCATCTCGGCTAAATCCAAAGGTCAACTGAGTGAGGTCATTCGTGCCGAACGAGAAGAAGTCTGCCTCTTCTGCGATTTCGTCGGCACGAACCGCCGCACGCGGCGTCTCAATCATCGTTCCGATAGTGATGTTTGGCTTTCGGCGCATGCCCTTGAGCGCAGCATCGATCTCCGCCTGCACCCAGGACCGCGCAAGAGCAAGTTCTTCACGGGTCACCGTGAGGGGGATCATCACCTCAACGATCGGGTTGCCACCAGCCGCGCGTAACTTCAAGGCAGCGTCGAGCAACGCACGCACCTGCATTGCGTAGAGCCCCGGCTTGATGACACCAAGGCGCACACCGCGGGTGCCGATCATCGGGTTGTGCTCAGCCCAGCTCTCTGCGGCGCGAAGCAACTCGCTCTCACGACGTGTGAGGCCCTTCGTTGCCGACTTCACCCGAAGCTCTTCGACCGACGGCAAGAACTCGTGCAGAGGCGGATCGAGCAGACGCACCGTCACCGGCAGGCCATCCATCGCTTTCAGGATGTCTTCGAAGTCGGCCTGCTGCGCGACGCGAAGTTGTTCGAGTGCTGCTGCTTCTTTCTTCGGCGTGTCGGCGAGGATCATCGCCCGAACAATCGGTAGGCGATCAGGAGCCAAGAACATGTGCTCGGTTCGGCACAAACCGATACCTTCGGCACCGTTCGCGCGCGCAACCGTCGCATCGGCACCGGTGTCGGCATTCGCTCGCACCTTCATGCGTCCCTTGCGGATCGCATCTGCCCACTTCAAAACCACTTCATACTCGGCCGGCGGCTTCGCTGCCGTGAGTTCAAGCGCTCCCACCACAATGTCGCCGGTCGTGCCGTCGAGCGAGATGACATCGCCTTGTCGCACTGTCGTAGAGCCGACCGTAAACGACTTTCCGTCGATACGAATCGCGTCAGCACCAACGACCGCGGGGGTTCCCCAACCTCGAGCAACCACTGCGGCATGACTGACAAGCCCACCTCGAGCGGTGAGAATTCCCTGCGCCACCATCATGCCGTGAACATCCTCGGGGCTCGTCTCGCTTCGAACGAGCACGACCTTCTCTCCCTTGTGGGCGGCTTGCTCGGCTTCGTCGGCGGTGAAATAGGCGCGACCAACCGCAGCACCCGGTGATGCACCAAGGCCCTTCGCGATAGGAGTGCCCTTCTTTTTGAACTGCGGATGCAGCACCGAGTCAAGATGCTCGGCAGTGACACGCATCACCGCTTCGTCGCGGGAGATTCGCCACGTTCGACCGCGGGTTCCCTTCGTGCCCTTCGTCATATCGACAGCCATCTTCAGCGCTGCCGCACCCGTGCGCTTACCAACACGAGTCTGCAACATCCAAAGCCGACCCTGTTCGATCGTGAACTCGGTGTCGCACATGTCGGTGTAATGCTCCTCGAGGCGAACAAAGATCGCGAGAAGCTCGGTGTGAATCTTCGGGAAGATCTCGCGCATGTCGTCAAGATCGAGGGTGTTGCGTATGCCTGCAACGACGTCTTCTCCCTGAGCGTTCACGAGAAAGTCCCCGTACGGGCGGTTCTCACCTGTCGCGGCGTTTCGGGTAAAGCCGACGCCGGTACCGGATTGGTCGTCCCTATTACCGAACACCATCGTCTGCACGTTCACCGCAGTACCGAGCTCGTGGCTGATCTTCTCGCGGACGCGATAGGCGATTGCACGCGCTCCGTTCCAGGACTTGAACACGGCTTCGATCGCGCCATTCAACTGGTCGCGTGGATCCTGCGGGAACGGTGTGCCAGTCGCCCGTCGCACAGCAGCGAGGTAGGTCTTCACGAGACCTCGAAGCGCCGATGCGTCAAGGTCAGCATCATTGGTCGTGCCAGCCTTCAACTTCGCTGACTCGAGCGGGTGTTCGAACAGGTGGCCGTCAACACCCATCACGATGCGTCCGTACATTGCGATGAAGCGACGGTACGAGTCATACGCGAAACGTTCATCGCCGGTGACCGCAGCGAGACCGACAACACTCTTGTCATTGAGACCGAGGTTCAAGACGGTGTCCATCATGCCTGGCATCGAGAACTTCGCACCCGAACGAACGCTCACGAGCAACGGATCTTTCGCATCGCCGAGCTTGCGACCCATCGTCTTTTCGAGTTTGGCGACGTGACGCGTCACCTCGGCGTCCAGCCCCTCGGGCCACCCGCCATGCATGTAGTCGCGGCACGCATCCGTCGACACGGTGAACCCGGGAGGAACCGGAAGTTTCAACACCGTGGTCATCTCGGCGAGGTTCGCTCCCTTGCCGCCGAGGAGGTCCTTGTACGACATCGGGGGTTTTGGATGCTTGTGGTCAAATGCGTAGACGTAGGTCACGAGGTCAAAGTCTACGGAGCCGTGGAACGGCCACCACGTGCACGATTAGGCCGTTGGTGAGGTCGTTCGACGAATGCGGGCAAGAACCGAGCCTCCGGCCGACGAGGTGACAACACCTAAATGCCCATCGATATCGATGGTGCTGCCCACGGAGAGATCGCTCAGCGCCCCGACAATGCGATACGGCGACGACGCCCCGCGGGAATCCATACGCTCGACGAGTTCTTGACCCGGATAACAACCTTTCGAAAAGGATACGAGGTCGTGCAACATCGACAGTTCGGCGGGCAACGTCTCGTCAGGCACGATTTCGGTCCCCATTTTTGGCCAACCACGTGCCACGCGTTCCGTCTCAAGTTCACTCGAAGCTTCGCCTGCAGACTGCAGAGACTCAATCACAACGTCGACGCGAAGAAGGAATCGTCGCAACCGCGTTGCAACGCGAGCGGCAAATCCCGCATCGGTGTCGATGTCAAATCGTTCGTCACTAGTCCGACTCACACCAATGAGTGCCGAAATTCGACCGGTTGGCTCGAGCAGCAGCGACCATCGTCGTTCGCCCATAGCCATTCCCGCAACGTCCTGAGCGAGTTGAGATTGCAGGTAACGCTCTGCGTCGCGTCCTTCGATCATGAGTCGATCGCGCGCTGACTGCGCCCACACCGACGTCGCCCATACCACGAGATCGTCAGCCATCGACCCTCCTTGCGGCATGCGCTGACTCGGTCATTCTTCGCGCCGCAGGAATTGCGGCAAGCAGCGCAGCAGCCTTATTGCGACACTCGAGGTCCTCGTCATCCGGATCCGAGTCCGCGACGATGCCAGCACCAGCTTGCAACGACGCCGTCACACCGTCAGAGCGGACAAACATCGTGCGAATACAAATCGCCGTGTCGAGGTTGCCTGACCAGTCGAGGTAGCCAACAACCCCGGCATAGGGACCCCGCTTTACCGGCTCGAGTGCATCAATGATTTCCATCGCACGGACCTTCGGTGCTCCACTGACAGTTCCTGCGGGCAATGTCGCCCGAAGAACATCGATTGGACCGAGACCATCTCGTATGGTTCCGGTCACCTGAGACGTCAGGTGCATGACATGGCTATATCGCTCGAGTGTCATGAGCTCGTCAGGATGCACCGTGCCAAATTGTGCGACTCGTCCGACATCGTTTCGAGCAAGGTCGACGAGCATGACGTGCTCGGCACGTTCTTTCGGATGCTCAAGTAATTCCGCAGCCAGCCGACGATCGTGCTCATCGTCAACCCCGCGCTTTCGCGTGCCAGCGATTGGCCGACTCACGATTTGCTTTCCGCGCAGTTGCACCATTGGCTCGGGTGACGAACCGACGATTGTCGCTTCCGCGTGACGTAAGAAATACATGTACGGGCTCGGATTCACTTGTCGGAGCACCCGATACACATCAAATGGCTCGGCCTCAAGTTCGAGGTCGTATCGCTGCGCAAGAACGACCTGAAAAATGTCTCCGGCCAGAATGTGTTCTTTTGCGACCTTGACGGCCTCGACGTACCGACCGTTGCTCATCGTGGAGGGAACATCCGGCAGTCGTTCGCCGGCGACCGGTGGCTCAACTGGCACCGTCGAAAGTGGCTGCGCGAGTTTGGCAGCAGAGGCCTCTACCGCCTTCACCGCGCGCAGCCGCGCCTCGTGTAACGCTTCCTGGGTCAGCGACACACCATTGTCATCGCGGGTCACCACAGACTCGATGAGATAAATGCGTTGCCGCCAATGGTCGAATGCCGCCAGTGAGCCGATGATGCTCATCACCGCATCCGGCATGCCATGGTCGTTCGTCGGTGGGCTTGGTAATGCTTCGACCTCGCGGATGACGTCGTAGCCGAGGTATCCGACGACGCCGCCGTGAAGCGGTGGCAGTTCTGGAATCTCAGGGCTCGAATGCGCATCCAACAGCGCCTCAAGCGCGGCCAGGATGCCAGCGCCATGTGGAACGGCGGCACCTAGCGAGCCATCAATTTCGATCTCACCGTCACGCAACACGATCGTCGCAACCGGATCACGACCGACGAAAGAGAAACGACTCCATCGCTCGCCATGCTCGACAGATTCGAGCAAGAAGCCCTGCCCATCGCCGACAAGTTTCAAGAACGCGGATACCGGAGTTTCAAGGTCGCCAAGTACCTCCGTCCAAACCGGCACGACGCTGTGGTCGCGCGCATACGTCATGAATTCGTCGACGGTCGGGTGAACGCGCATTACGGCTCAATAAGTGAGGTAAAGAAACAGGTTCGATTGCCGGTGTGACACGCGCCAGCGCCGTTCTGCACAACCTTGAAGAGCAACGTGTCCCCGTCGCAGTCGTACAAGGCTTCGCAGACCTCCTGATGGTCACCGCTCGTGTCACCCTTGCGCCACAGCTCCTGACGGCTCCGCGACCAATACACCATTCGCCCTTCGGCGAGGGTACGCGCCAACGACTCTGGCGACATCCACGCCATCATGAGCACTTCGCCAGACGAAATATCTTGCGCGATCGCCGGAACGAGTCCGTCCGCATTAAACCGAATCGCAGCGAGCGTTTCGTCAGACAATGGGACCGATTGCCAGTTCGATGGTGCCGCGCTCACAAAATTGATCCTACGGTGCGCTCTGTCAATTGCTGAAACGTTGTTCGACTCACAAGTAGAGGCCCGTGGAGGCCTCAATTCGTTCGGCCGCCACCGCATGAATGTCCCGTTCGCGCAACATCACGAGATCTTCGCCATGCACCTCGATCTCGTAGCGATCCTCCGGACTGAATAACACGCGGTCTCCCACCTCGGCCGACCGAACGTTCTGGCCAAGGGCGACAACTTCTGCCCATATGAGTCGCTTCGCCATCTGCGCAGTCGCAGGGATGAGAATGCCACCAGAACTTTTACGCTCGCCGTCATCCTTGCCAATGCGAACGAGCAGCCGGTCGCTCAACATCTTGATTGGGAGCTTGTCGGAGGGAGTGCTCACCCAGCGAAGGGTACCGTGAAGGCATGGACCCTGCGCCTCCGATGCCCGAAGGTTCGAATCAGCAACCGCCGGTTCACTTCCGAACGACGACGACGAAAACCTCCGACGGTCGCGAAATTGGAATCGAGTGTGCGATTCCCGATGTCGTGACCGCGCTCGCCGTGCTCTGCCATCCACATCCCCTCTACGGCGGTACCTCAACACACCCGTTACTCCTCATGCTCGAGTCGCATTTGAACGCGATTGGCTGCGCAACAGCGCGGTTCAACTTTCGTCACTCGTCCGGTAACACCATCGATGAAATGCCCGACGCACGGGCAGCGCTCGACGTGCTCGACGCCATGACGCCGTCTGTTCCCCGCGTCCTCATTGGATACTCGTTCGGTGCGATCGTTGCTCTTCGCGTTGCACTATCGCTTCAACAATCGGAACTACCGGTTGACTCAGTCGTCTTGGTTGCGCCACCACTTGTTGGAGTGCATCTCGAACCACCCACGACGTCAACGACGATTATCGCGATGGAGCATGACCAATTTTGCCCGCCGAGTGAACTTTTGTCACACCCACTCGCCGCCCAATCACACGTCATCACAGTGACGGGCGCCGATCACTTCCTGCACGGCGCGCTCAACAGAATTTGCAGCGAAGCCGTAGAAACAGTCACCACGCTCCTCGATGGATGACGTCGGACGCGCCTCGTCGCGGACGTTGCGCACTGCGGCCTGCGGCACGCGCATCAGGAGAGGCCGGATCGGGATGACCGAACGCGACGATGCCAATGGTTTCGAGATGTTCGGGGACACCGAGTGCGGCGCGGATCTCTGCAATCGGTTCAGGGAACGCAAAGAACAATGCTCCAAGGTCGAGTGACTCAATGTGGAGCAACATCGACATCACCGCCATGCCGGCATCCACGGTCCAAAACGGCGTGGTCCACCGTTGAGTACCTTCACCGAGGTCGGTGTGTTGCTTGTCCGCTTCTGCATAACGCGCTACGTATGACGAAGGGTCAGTGAAGATAAGCAACAACACCGGCGCCTGAAGAAGCCCTTGCCAGCGAAATGTCGATCGACGCGCCGGAGCGAGCGAACGTCCCCACAGTTTTTCGCGCGCCTCGTCGACAAGTACAACAACATGCAAACCCTGCGCATGACCTGCACTTGGTGCCTGCGTTGCCGCATCGATGACACCATCAATCAGTTCGTCGGAAATATCGGTCGGTAAAAACGCCCGGCACATCGCACGGCGGCGCAACAAGCCTGCGAGCACCGCCGATGGCGTGTTGTCAGCGGGCGCCGAGCTTTGCAAGGTCTTCGGCCATGGTCCAGCCGTAGGCGATGAGCACGCCGCCTTTATTGGGGTCGATGCCCTTGAATAAGCCCTTCACCGGAGCAGCGATCTTTTCGGGCTTCGAGGACTCGAAATCGACGAAGCCACCCTTCGGATTTTTCGGAGAGTTGAACTGCTCAGCAACGTACGAGGCATCGAGACCAAAGCGCTTCGCCAACCGTCGTCCCCACGCGCGCTCCTCGCCCACCGCACGGGATCCCGGCGACGGGATGACGTCGTCGAGTTGCTTCAAGGCCTGCAACGCATCTGCCGTGGCGAAACGCCCACCGACGACGACATCTTCATCGGGAAAGGCCATCAGCGCACGATGAAAGGCCTCTTTCATGAGACCTTTCAGCACGGTGTCCCGCTTCGCATTTCGACGAACACTCATGACGCCGAGCAGCACACATGGTGTTCCGCCAATACGTTCGAGCGTCGAGAACGTAAACCCGTGCAACGTTCCACCTTCACGAGCAGTCGTCGCGAGCACCCACTCCTCTTTGCACGTTTCCAAGAACGGCAACGAAAACGCGCCACCAAGCGCGCCCATCTCCTCAAGTTCCGCCTCGCTAACAGCGCTTGCGTCATTCGTGATTACTTCGAGTGCCATCCCTGATCTCCACGGAAAGTTCCCCCCTATTCTGCCATCTTCGATGCGAACTCGGACATCCGAGAGGGTCTCACAAGGCAACGACGTCGTGACCGAATGCGACGCGCAACGGCCCGACAGCCCGATTTGGGTCGACGCTGAACTCATCGCCGAGACGCAGCACCTTGCCGTCACCGACCTCAATTTCAACGGGCGCATCCCCACGATGATCGGAAATGATGTCTCGGAGGGCGATCAAGGTTGCACGATCAGGCATGCCACCCGGCATTCGAAGTCGCACAGGTCGCTGCGCTCCGTGTTCAAGTCCCGATAGCGCGTCGATCTCAAGTGCCATGAGGCTCATTCGGCTTTCATCGCGTCGGTCAAGCCGTGCTCTCACTGCAACGATCTTGTCATCGACAATTGCGTGCTGCAGTTTCGTCAATGTTTTCGGAAAAACGGTCACCTCAACCGACGAATCGAGATCCTCGAGGACGAACACTGCCATCTGGTCGCCCTTTTTAGTGAATTTTCGGGTCGAACCAGTGATGATCCCACCAACGCGGACAACCGCGCCGTCCTCCATGTCCTCCAGGTCAACAATCGCATGTTCGGTCCGCCGTCGAAGCGCTGCCTCGACTCCAAGCAGCGGATGATCGGAAACATAGAGACCGAGCATCTCCTTTTCAGCGCGCAGGCGTTCCGGCTTCGGATACTCAACCTCAGGAATATCAATTCGTTCGACTCTCGCGATTTCCGCTGAGTCGTCGCCATTCCAATCGCCGAACAGACTCAGTACTCCCTGATCACGCTCTCGACGACGAACGACGGTCGTCTCGATGATGCGCTCATAGACCGACGCAAGTCCGAGCCGCGGGTGTCCGAGACCGTCGAATGCCCCACCGTTAATGAGCGACTCAATTGTTCGTTTGTTGAGCACCTGCTCAGGAACCCGCTCAACGAATTCGTAGAACGATTCATACGCGCCATGTTCAGCGCGCTCCTCGACCAGCTGAGCAACAAGCCCTTCGCCGACATTGCGCACCGCCGACATCCCGAAGAGAATCGCGCCCGGCGACCCCAACGGAAGCTCAACGTCGTCGGGAACTTCCGCCGCGAGCATCGGCGCAAAGTCGCTCACTGAGCGATTGATATCAGGGGGCAGCACTCGAATACCGGACGCACGACAATCGGCCAGATAGGTCGCCGCTTTGTCGAGATTGCTCTTCACACTCGTCAGCAGCGCCGAGAAATATTCGACTGGATAATGCGCCTTGAGATACGCCGTCTGATAGGTGATAAGTCCGTAGCCGAAGGTGTGACTCTTGTTGAAGGCATAGTCGGCAAATTTCTCAATGATGTCGAACAGTTGCTTTCCGAGCGCTGCTCCATACCCGGTCGCATCACAGCCATGCTCAAATTTTTCGCGCTCGGCTTGCATCAGGTCACGTTGCTTCTTGCCGCATGCCTTACGAAGGTTGTCGGCCTCAGCGAGCGAATACCCTGCGAACTGTTGTGCAACGCGCATGACACTCTCTTGGTAGATCATCAGGCCAAACGTGTCGTGCAGCACTTCGCGGGCATCGTCATGGAAGAAATCGACGGGCTTGCGACCGTTCTTTCGATCGGCATAGTCGTTATGCATGTTCTCGCTCATCGGACCCGGGCGGTACAGCGCGAGCACAGCCGAGACGTCCTCGAAGGAGTTCGGTGCCATTCTGCGAAGCAGCTGTCGCATCGGCGGGGATTCCAGCTGAAACACACCGATGGTGTCGCCACGCGCGAGAAGTTCGAATGTCGCGGCGTCGTCAAGCGGAACCGTGTCGATGTCGAAAGACACGTCCCGCGTCGCTCGAATCATTGCCTGCGTGTCGGTGATGACATCGAGGTTTCGCAGACCTAGGAAGTCCATTTTGAGAAGGCCGAGTTCTTCAACTCCGTGCATCTCGTACTGCGTAACGACTGGTGCTTCCGACGGATCTTTGCCTGACTCAGGCTTGCGTTGAATCGGCAGATATTCGGTAACAGGTTCCTTCGTAATGACGACCGCGGCCGCGTGAATGCCGTCCGAGCGCTTCAAGCCCTCAAGGCCTTTGGCAACATCGACAACGCGCTGCACATCGGGATCGCTCTCGTACATTGCCCGAAGTTCACTCGCCGCGTTGTAGCCATCGGCATACTTCTCATTTGCTTCGAAGCAATACTTCAGCGGGGTATCTCGACCCATGACAAGCGGCGGCATTGCCTTCGCCACCCGGTCACCTAACGCATAGGGGTAGCCGAGCACCCTCGCAGCGTCGCGCACGGCGTTCCGTGCCTTGATCGTCCCAAAGGTGATGATTTGCGCCACATGATCGCGACCGTACTTTTCGGCTGCGTACCGAATCATTTCGTCTCGATATCGAGAGTCGAAGTCCATGTCGATATCGGGCATCGAGATTCTCGACGGGTTCAAGAAGCGTTCGAAGAGCAGGTCATATTTGATGGGGTCGAGGTCAGTGATCCACAGGCAATAGGCAACCGCACAACCGGCGGCGGAGCCGCGCCCCGGACCAACACGAATGTTCGAGTCGCGGGCGTGACGAATGAGGTCCCATACGACAAGGAAGTACGAGGCAAATCCCATCGAGGCGATGACTTCGAGCTCGTAGGAGACGCGCTCAACAACACTGCTCGGCAGATCGACGCCCCACCGCCGGCGCGCGCCTTCCCACGTGAGATGTTCGAGATACGACCGGTCGTCAGTGAAACCCTCGGGGATCGGGAAGGTCGGTAGTAACGCTTCACCGAACGTGATCTCGACATCGGCGCGCTCGGCGATCCACAGGGTGTTATCGCATGCCTCAGGAATCTCGCGAAAAAGGTGACGCATCTCGTGCGCTGGCTTGAGGTAGTGCTCTTGCCCTTCAAACTTGAATCGATCGGCATCGCTCATGAGCGAACCCGTCTGCACACAGAGCAACGCGTCGTGTGCTGCGTGATCGTCGCGATGGGTGTAGTGCGAATCGTTCGTCGCAAGCAGAGGGGCGCCGATACGTCGGGCGATGTCAACGAGTTGAGGATTCGTTCTGCGCTGGTCTGCGAGCCCGTGATCTTGCAGTTCGATGAACAGGTTGTCACGCCCGAAGATGTCCTGCAGTCGAGCCGCCTTCTCGAGTGCGCCCCGTTCATCGCCACGCATGAGGGACTGAAGAACATGTCCGCCAAGGCAACCCGTCGTTGCAATGAGCCCTTGTGAGTACTTCTCCAGCAACTCCCAGTCGATACGCGGCTTGTAGTAATAGCCCTCCAAGAACGCAAGGCTCGACAACTGAATCAGGTTTCGGTAACCCGTCTGATTCTCCGCCAGCAAGGTGAGGTGGTAATAGAGCTTCTGACCCGCCTCGGTGTCGCCACCCGAGTCATCGAGCCTGCCACGTCGAGCCGGTCGTTCATGCCGACTGTCGTGCGCCATGTACGCCTCGGTGCCGATGATCGGCTTAATTCCGCGTTGACGGCACTCCTTGTAGAACTCAAGTGTTCCGTACATGTTTCCGTGATCGGTAATACCGAGCGCAGGTTGACCATCGGCGAGTGCTGTCGCAACGAGTTCATCGAGCCGCGCCGCACCATCGAGCATCGAGAACTCGGTGTGAACGTGGAGATGGGTAAAGGAATCGGTCACTGAAGATTGAGGAAAGCGGATCGGTTTGTGATCACTCGACATCGAGCAAATCACAGGGATGTGGTTTAACGACAGTACCAGACGGGGGTGACGAAATCACCCGGGCAATCACAAGTAGGTGCCCGGTCGATCGCCACTCGCCGGTGCGCTGTTCGGCAACTGACGCATTTGCTCAAATTGCTGTTTTGCGGCCATCTGCTGTGCAAACAACGTTGCCTGAATTCCGTGAAATAGCCCTTCAAGCCATCCCACAAGTTGCGCCTGCGCGACTCGCAACTCCCCTTCTGTCGGCACGGTCTCCGCGTCAAATGGTAACGCCAGCATTCGCAGCTCGTGACGAAGTTCAGGCGAGAGCGCCTCAGCAAGCTCAACGACTGAACGCTCGTACACCTCGGCAAGCCGCTCTCGACTTGCGTCGTCGAGTGGTGCCTGGCGGACTTCCTCGAGGAGTTGTTTCACCATCGACCCAATCCTCAGCACTTTGCCCGGCTCGGTCACGCCGACTCCCTGATCATCGTCGCCGCCCGCCGTTACGACGTCTGGGTGCTCAACTGCTCCAAATTCCTGGTCACTCATCGCTCGTGCTCCGCCTTTTTGCCTTTTCGTTCACGCCCATGATCGCACTCCCAAATTACCCATGACCGACCGAACCAACGAGAGGAACATACATCTCATCGGAGGTGAGCGATCCGTGGCGGCACACGAGATCGAATGGACCCGAATCTGCTGCATCATGCAGGCTCATCGACTCTCGAGCGGCAACCACGACGTCGCCGAGACGACCCACAACATGCGGCGGCATCCGGTCGCCGAACCAATGTTCCGCAAGCACCTGTGCCTGTGAGCGGACCCATGCCCGCGTTCCAAATTCACCTTGTGCGGCGTCGAGAAGCTCAGACTCCGCTCCGCGGCGAGCATGGAACCACCGCATCCGGCCTTCGCCAGACTGGCGCTCGACGAGTCGAAGAAGCGCATCTGAAGGGTGCACGATGTCGTCACCCACGTGCACCTGACCGTGGTCAGCGGTGACGACGAGTGCTGCGTCGCTTGGAAGACGTTCGATGAGGTCGCTGACGAGCCGGTCAACGAGAGCGAGCTCGGCATCGTAGAAATCACCGAATCCACGTTCGTGAGCGATTTTGTCGAGCCCTGGGTAGTACGCGTGAACGAACGACGCTCCTTGCCGAACGAGTTCGCTCGTCACAATCGGGAGCGACGAAGGTGACCGATAGCCGTGCGCCCGGCCGCCACGAAGATGCGCGTCTGAGAATGGGCTGCCAACGAGTTCCGCGGAGGTCACGTAATCAACCCGCTGACCGAGAAATCCCGGCACTGGCTGGAACTCGCTCGGCGGAATGTCGGTGCGGCGACGACCCTCGTCGTCGGACCAGCGCAACATGTTCATCACCGCACCCGAAACAAGTACCCGATATCCAAGCACGCCATGTTCAGCCGGGGTCAGACCAGTCGCAATCGACGTCAGGGCGGTTGCCGTGGTGCTCGGCGCAACCGAGGTAATTGGCCCACCGACCATCGCCCCGAGCGTCGGAGCAATCGCCAGCCGATCGACGAGTTGATTCCAGCCGAGACCATCGATCACGAGCACGACAATCGCGCGAGCCTCACGTGCTACTGCGGGAATCCACTGTGGAGCCGCGCCAGAACCAAGAAGATGTGGCAATAGCCCGCAGATATTGGCGCCGCCATAATTAGGCAAGACCGGCTGATAACTGGCGTCCATCGCCCCTCCATGAGTCGACGTGTCGAGGTCAGCCATCAACCAAGTTCACCAGCAGAGAGTCAAATTGGCAACCCTCCAACGATCGCGAGAAGCCAATGAACGATCTACCATGGCGGCGTGCGGGTCTCAACACGTGGTGATTATGCCTGTCGAGCATTGTTGTCGCTCGCGCTGCGCGCCGATGAAGCAGGACCGACATCGGTGCGGGACATCGCTGAGCGAACCGCACTGCCGCAGCCTTACCTTGAGCAAATCCTTCTCGCGCTGAAAGGCGCCGGACTCGTGCGATCGAAACGAGGGGTCGGCGGCGGGTACGTGCTCGCGCGCGCTCCATCGAACATTCGACTTTCAGAGATTCTCTCCGCAGTTGACGGGCCGATCACGCTCGGCGACTTTGGCGAACCTCACACCGATGGTGCCTGCGATCACGAAGGACAATGTGTGTTGCTGTCGATCTGGAACGCGGCTGGCGATGTCATGCGAAGCCACCTCGAGGGTTACACACTTGCGACGATTGTCGAAATGGCGAATGGCTCTACGCCCTGGCCGCCGACCGCGGCTACCTGACGAGATACACCCGCAGCCAGCCCGTACTTAGCCATTCGGCGCGATTTCGAGCGTTGCAAGCATCGCTGAGAGGTCATCAGCAAGATCGCTCGTGAACTCGACACGTTGCCCAGTCGCAGGGTGGTCGAATTCGAGATGGGCCGCGTGCAGAAATGGACGCTGCAACCCAAGCGTTGGACGTCGTTGCCCGTACCAAGGATCACCGATGAGAGGGTGATTGATCGATGCGAGATGCACTCTGATTTGATGCGTACGTCCCGTTTCAAGGCTGCACCGTAGGAGCGAACAGGCCGCTGGTGCTCGATACTCCCCGACCACCACGTACTCGGTTCGTGCGTCTCGGCCATCGGCGACGACTGCCATTTTGAGGGGATCACGTCGCGACCGTCCGATGGGTGCATCGATGACGCCATGCGGCGCGTCCGGAACCCCCCACACCAGCGCCGCATATTGTCGAGTTGCCGAATGATCAGCGAATTGCGGCACCAACGCCTCGTAGGCCCGTTGGCTCCTCGCCACGACAAGCAAGCCTGTACTGCCGGCGTCGAGACGATGGACGATGCCCGGTCGATGTTGTTCACCGACCGCGTGAATCTCCGGATACCGAGCAAGCAGCCCATTGACGAGAGTGCCCGATCTGTTGCCAGCACCCGGATGCACCACCTGTCCGGCTGCCTTGTCGACGACGATGATGTCATCATCTTCGTAAATAACGACGACGTCGACATCTATCTCACCGGCCGGAGGTTGCTCAACTTCCAACATGTCAGGATCTGCTGAGACTGACTGCCCCGCACTTAGTCTGATCTTTCCGCTTCGCTCCACGGTTCCATCGACGGTCACCGCGCCGGCTGAAATGAGTGAGGCAGCGGTCGACCTCGAGATATCGAGGAGTAAGGCAACGATGCGGTCGACGCGCTCTCCATCAAGCGCTGACGGAACTTCTTCATGAATCATGGTTCACCTTTGAAGCACGTCCTCGAGCCTCACGCGCCAGCGACAACACGAGCAAGGCTGCGCCGAGATTGATTGCAATGTCGGCAACGTTAAAGACCGGGAACCATTGAAAATCGATGAAGTCAACAACGGATCCGCGGAGCAATCCCGGCGATCGGACAACGCGATCCATGAAATTTCCTGTCGCTCCGCCAACGAGAAGCCCAAGCGCGATGGCGACCGCTCGAGTTCGCTGACGACTCATTGAGCGCGCAAGCACGACGATGATGAGAAAGGCAAGAACGGCGATCGCGGGACCGAACCCAGTGCCTGCTCCAAACGCCATCCCGGAGTTGTACGTGAGCCGCATCCGCAGCGTCCAGACGACATCTACAGGGCCATCTTTCAACGTTCCGAGCGCGATTTGCTTAGTGACTTGATCGGCGACAAGAACGACGAAACCGAGGATCCAAGGAGTTCGGCGAACAAGCCAGCCCGCCGTTTTCGTCATCGACGACCAATCCCTCCAACTTTTTCTTCGACGAGCTCGGTCGCCCAAGGAATCGCCTCAAGTCGTTCACGTGGAATCGGCTTCATCGACATAACGGAGTATCCGTACGTCCCTTGACCCATCCGCGCGAGCGCCGCGTCGATGTCTGCGACGGCTTCACGGGCTTGCGCACTGAGGGCGAGATCCCGCTCACGTTCGACCACCATCGTGTCGCCTTCGCCGCCTTCATCGTCAAACTGCACATCGCCCATCTCGGCTTCTTCAATGAGTTGGTTCGCCTCTGCATCAAGCTGGTCAGCCTGACCGATGAGACGTTCGCGTTCCGCGATGAGCATCGCTTGTTGCGACTTCAGAAACTTCACGTCGAAATCCTTGGTGTACGCGATGCCGTCCTTGGTGGTGCCACGAACCGTTGGTGCGACCGGAGCGGCAGGGACAGCCTTCTTCGCAGGAGCAGCCTTCTTCGCAGGGACAGCCTTCTTGGTTCGTGCCGATGCCATTTGGAGCCTTTCTCTCAGCAGCCCGGGAGACTAGCGGTTTACGAGACGATCGGGGCGACAGCGAGATCAATTGTCTCCTCGCCGTCAATCGCCATCGCGTCATGTGAGGTGACGAGGGTCTCGGCCGTCACCATTGATTCGTGAGCCTGAAATGCCTGCACGGTGGTCTCATCGCTTCGAAGCACCATAGAAACCCGATCGCTCACATTCAGGTCAAGCTCGCGGCGTTTTGTCTGAATACGTCGGATGAGGTCACGCGCAACACCTTCTTGTTCGAGCGCTTCAGTCACGACGGTGTCAAGCACCACAATTCCGCCGCCATTCGGGAGCGTCGCTGCCGCTCCATTTGCGTCCGAGACCAGTTCGAACTCAAATTCGCCGGGTTCAAGCACGTTGCCGCCGACGGTTACGACGCCGTCAACAACGCTCCAATCCCCTGCCTTGTGTGCAGCGATCACCTGCTGCGTCGCTGCCCCAAGCCGTGGTCCAAGCGCCTTCGGGCTGAGCACGAGTCGCTCCGAACCGTGATCTGCAACCCGATCGGTGAGCACGACCTCTTTGAGGTTCACCTCGTCGCGAAGGATGTCGATATGTGGTGCGACGAGGTCGACATCTGGAGTTGCGATCGTTGCTGAGGCGAGCGGGAGACGGACCCTCAAGCCTTCGTTCTTTCGGAGCGACAGCAAGGTCGAGCAGGCGTCACGAACTCGTCCCATTCCGCGGGCCAGAGCTACGTCACGTGGGAGGTCGGCAGCGGACGGCCAATCTTGCAGGTGAACACTCGCTCCGCCGGTGAGCCCGCCGTGAATCTGCTCAGCGACCATCGGCAGTACCGGTGCAGCAACTTTGGTCAGCACAACAAGCGCCGTATGCAAGGTGTCAATTGCATCGACGTCGCCCTCCCAGAATCGGTCGCGACTTCGACGGATGTACCAGTTCGTCAGAGTGTCCAGGAACCGCTGAATATGCTCGCACGCTCCATAGAGGTCGTACGCGTCCATTGTCTCGGTTACCGAGTCGACCAACGTCGCAAGTTCGCCGAGCAAGTACCGATCAAGCACACCTTCCTGGTCTGTCCGATACGCACCGGTGCGATCTGCGGCACCCGCGTACAACGTGAGGAAGTAGTAGGCATTCCACAGCGGAAGGATGACCTGTCGAACGGTGTCTCGCATGCCGCTCTCAGTCACCGAAAAATCCGAACCTCGAAGGATCGGAGACGACAGCAGGTACCAGCGCATGGCATCGGCGCCGTACACGTCAAACATCGAGTTGGGGTCAGGGTAGTTACGCAACGACTTCGACATTTTTGCGCCATCATCTCCAAGCACGATGCCGTGACTCACGCAATTCGAAAAGGCGGGGCGATCGAACAGAGCGGTGGCGAGCACATGCATGGTGTAGAACCAGCCTCGCGTCTGCCCGAGATACTCAACAATGAAATCTCCCGGGTAGTGATGCTCGAACCATTCGGCATTCTCAAATGGGTAATGCACCTGCGCAAAGGGCATCGAGCCTGACTCAAACCAGCAGTCGAGCACCTCGGGAACTCGGCGCATCATCGATCGCCCACTCGGATCGTCGGGGTTTGGCCGCGTCAGCAGGTCGATCGCTGGTCGGTGTAGATCGTGAACTGCAACTCCAAAGTCCGATTCGAGTTCGGCAACTGATCCGTACACGTCAATTCTCGGGAATGCGGGATCATCACTCACCCACACTGGAATTGGCGAACCCCAAAAGCGATTTCTACTAATCGACCAGTCGCGTGCGTTCGACAGCCATTTCCCGAAACTTCCATCTTTTACGTGAGCTGGCACCCAGTTGATGCCCTGGTTGAGCTCAACCATTCGGTCACGAAATTCGGTCACTCTCACAAACCAGGATGAGATGGCGCGATAGACAAGCGGTTCAGCGCAGCGCCAACAATGTGGGTACGAGTGCATGTATGAGTCGTGACGAATGAGACGGCCGACGTCGCGTAGGCGCCGGATGATCGCAGGATTGGCTTCGAAGACGTGCTCGCCCGCCCAATCCGAAATTTCGCTCGTGTACCGGCCGTGTTCGTCCATCGGACAGATCGTCGCGATGCCAGCTGCGGTGCACGCATTCTGATCCTCTTCACCAAACCCAGGCGCCATGTGCACGATGCCCGTGCCGTCTTCCGTCGAGACAAAATCGCCGGGCAACACAACAAACGCATTTTCCGTGTCCGAAAGAAACGGAAATAACGGTTCGTAACGACGACCCACAAGATCGCTTCCTTTGAGGCTGCCGACAACCGTCGCCTCGGGAAACTGGGCCTCATAGGCGGCGAGCCGCGACGATGCGATCACCCAGCGGGAGCCGTCGTGTTCAATGACGGCATAGTCGATGTCCGGTCCCACTGCGAGGGCGAGGTTCGATGGGAGCGTCCATGGAGTCGTCGTCCAGGCGAGAATACGCTCACCTGTTTCCAAGGTGAACCACACCGTAACTGCAGGGTCCTGCCGGTCGCGATAGACGTCGTCCATGCGAGTTTCAGTGTTCGACAGAGGCGTCTCACACCTCCAGCAATACGCGAGCACCCGAAATCCTTCGTAGATGAGCCCTTTGTCCCATAGGCGTTTAAACGCCCACATGACGCTTTCCATGTAGTCGCGATCAAGGGTTTTGTAGTCGTTGTCGAAGTCAACCCATCGGGCTTGACGCGTCACGTAGTCGCGCCACTGCTGCGTGAACTGTAGGACGCTTGTTCTGCATGCATCGTTGAACCGATCGACCCCGAAGGCGGTGATTTCAGGGTGACCGGAAATCCCAAGTTCTTTCTCTGCCTGCACCTCCGCAGGGAGTCCGTGACAATCCCAACCGAATCGCCGCTCGACTCGCCGTCCGCGCATTGTCTGATAGCGCGGTATCGCATCTTTCACGTAACCGGTGAGCAGGTGGCCGTAATGCGGAAGTCCGTTGGCAAATGGCGGACCGTCGTAGAACACGAATTCGTTGTCGCCATCAACACCTGCATCGCGCCGATCGATCGACGTCTGAAAGGTGTCTCCCTCTGCCCAGCGTCGCAATACGTCGCGCTCAAGTTCTGGGAGATTCGGCTGAGGAGATACAGGGGGGTACATGGTTCGCGTTTCGATCAGATGGCCAACAGGCGTTTGCAGGCTATCGACGGGGACGCCCGAGGCGAGTCTTCTCTCGCCGCTTAGTGATCGCTGGAACCGGACGGCTTCAGGAGATAGACGCCGTTCGCAACCTTTTCCATTGCCCCATCGAGGGCATAACACAGACCACTCGCGAAGTCGATGAGTCGGCGCGACACCTCGCGCTCACAGGCGTCGAGGTTCATGATCACCGGCTGCCCGCGCTTGAGAGCATCCGCAAGTTCTGGCGCTTGGTCAAAACGAGTTGGCCGAACCGTCTGCGGCTCATGTGTCGAACGAGATGATTTCGCTGAGCGAACGATGACTCCGGAATCGTCGTTCGTCGATTGGCGACGCGACGGCGAAGCATCAAAGTCACGGCTTGGAAAGACGGGGCGACCTGAACTTGAACGCTCAACTTCCGGCTCGCGCTCCACCGCAATCCCTGAGCGAGAGGTCGTGTCCTGGCGCCGAACGCGCGGCTCGTACTCTTCCTCGAACTCTTCGTCGTCGTAATAGGCCTCATCCGGTCCAAGACCGAGATAGTCCATTGTGCGTTTCCACAGAGACATCGAAACTCCTCCTTCCTGAGAAGGCTAATCCAATCACGGAGTCCGGTGGCGGAGGGTTGGCTTAGCGACGATTACCAAGAATTGCAGTGCCGATCCGGACCATCGTTGACCCGGACGCAACAGCAATTTCAAGATCGCCCGACATACCGAAGTTGCGCACCCGAAGATTGTGCTCATCGGCGAGTTCACGAACGTGTCGAAACGCTCGGGCAGTTTCGGCGTCGCTGCCATTCGTTGGCCCGACGGTCATCAGCCCAGTGACGTTCAACCCGCCTTCGTTCGCCCGCCGAATGAGCGTCGGGACTGACCTCGGTGAACAGCCGCCCTTTCCCGCTTCCGCATTGGTGTTCACCTGGAGGTGAACTTCGCAACCGGGAATTCGTTTCGAAATCTCATCGATCAGCGACTCTCGATCAACACTTGCGATGCAATCAACGAGACCGGTGAGCAGCCGCACTTTATTCGTCTGCAATTGGCCGATGAAGTGGGTTCGAACCCCACACTCACGGGCGAACTCGATGTCCGCCGATTTGTTGCGCAGTTCTTGGGCGTAGTTCTCGCCGATCGCGACCGCGCCGGCCTCAACCACCCTACGGATGACCTCCCCAGAATGGGTCTTCGTTACGACGACAACGTCAACGGGACGTTCAGCAACCGCCCTGATATGACGTTCAACTTCATGAAGGCGGTCGCGTATGACCTCTGCGGTGAGATCCACGGTCACCCGTCAACTTGCCCGAACGCAGACCTATTTGAGGAAGGACGGCACATCGAAGCCGTCGTCTTCCTCCTCGTCGTCGTCATCAGCGAAGAGTTCTGACAGCCGAGAGGTACTACCCATGGATGCGCTGTCGGATCCACCGAGGGAATCCACACGATCGAAACCTGCCGCTACGACCGTCACCTTGACTTCGTCGCCCATTTCGTCATCGATGACGGTACCGAAGATGAGGTTGACGTCGGGGTGCGCAACCGAGTGGATGATTTCGGCGGCAGCATTCATCTCGAACAAGCCCATGCTCGACGGACCGGTGATGTTCAGAAGCACGCCGCGAGCACCGTCGATGGCCGACTCGAGGAGCGGACTTGAAATTGCAGCCTTCGCCGCAGAGACCGCCCGCTCATCGCCACCAGCCTGGCCGATACCCATGAGAGCCGAACCAGCATTCGAGAGCACCATTCGCACGTCGGCAAAGTCAGTGTTGATGAGGCCCGGAGTTGTGAGCAGATTGGTGATGCCCGACACTCCGTCGAGCAACACGTCGTCTGCCATCTTGAATGCGCTCAAGACGCTCGTCTTCTCATTCGCCACCGACAACAGACGATCGTTCGGGATGACGATAAGAGTGTCGACCTTTTCTTTGAGCCGCTGAAT
Source organism: Ilumatobacteraceae bacterium (assembly GCA_023262325.1). GTDB lineage: Bacteria > Actinomycetota > Acidimicrobiia > Acidimicrobiales > Ilumatobacteraceae > Casp-actino5. The sequence goes on from JALRBS010000211.1 coordinate 21,671, forward strand.
TCCGGACTCTGCCTGCACCGCCCGTCGACGGCCCTCGAAGGCAAATGGTCGTGTCACGACGCCGATCGTCAACGCACCAGCGTTTCGAGCAATCTCAGCAATAACCGGCGCTGCGCCAGTTCCGGTACCGCCGCCCTCGCCAGCGGTGATGAATACCATGTCAGCGCCCTTCACCAACTCCGCAATTTCGGCCTCGTTTGCCTCTGCAGCACCTTTACCAACCTCGGGATCGCTACCCGCCCCAAGACCGCGCGTGAGGTCACGGCCGATATCGAGTTTGACATCGGCATCGCTCATGAGGAGTGCCTGAGCGTCGGTGTTCACAGCGATGAACTCGACGCCTCTCAGACCGGCGTCGATCATGCGGTTGACGGCGTTCACTCCGCCGCCGCCAACGCCAACAACCTTGATCACAGCGAGATAGTTCTGTGGTGAGCCTGCCATTAGCGAGTCCTTCCTTGGCGACCATCACCATACGCGACGCTCATTCGTGCGGCGGGATGTCGTCGCGACTGAGCGTGGTGAGGTCTGTGTTGCATCGTTCGTTTCGATCTCATTCGGCACACGAGGACCTTCTTCGCGAAACTCCCCTTGCACACGTAGGGCGATGCTATCGCGGCGCGATGGTCTCGAATACGAGCCGCAGCAGATCGACCTAACTCACCGTGACTTCGTCGGTAGAAACGTCGATGACCGAGCCGGGCAGCACACCACCTGCTGACATCACCGTCTCGAGTCGAACCAACTTGGGAAATAGTTCTCGAGCAGCGCCGAAGTTGATCTTCGTGTCGTCATCAAGCGTTACACGCAAGTCGGTGCCAGCGGCGTCCACTTCGATGAGGCTGACCCTGTCTCGAATGCTCCCGGTGAGCGACGCTCCGAGCGCTGCCGCCCCAACCGGACCTGCAGGTGCGAATTCACCGACGGTCAGCAACGGCACATCGTTACAGACGAGAAGCAGGTAGTTGAATGGCCAGCCGTCGATGACGTCGAGTACGCGACCATCCGAATCGAGCACCCTGAATAAACCATCGCTCCCCGGATAGGACAACACCGGTGTGCGCTCCCGAATGTCGATCTCAAGACCGAATGGCCACTTTGTTCGAACCACCGCATCAGCGACCCATGCAATCGACTCAATCTCGACTTCAATGTCGGTCGTGTCGACGAGAATGACTGGTGTCCCTACGGCTCCGTCGATGATCTCATTTAGCTGTTCGGTGTTCGTGTACACCTTTCCGGTGACGTACACCTCACTTCGTCGAACACCAAACCACGAGGAACCGAGCACCGCGAGCACCGCAACGCCAACGAGCACGACGATGCCTGCGATCGAGAGCCGGGTGAGGCGCTTTCGCCCTATCGCGCGTCGAATTGCGGCGCGACGATCTCTGAGCCGGCTGTCCATCGGCCGGCGCAGTTGCCGCGAAGCGGTCGATCGACCGGAATAATTTTCGTCCTCGATAACAACACGACCGGCGCTACGCCGTGGCGCACCGAGGTCACCGTCAAGATAGACCGCGTCAGGCGACCCGTCGTCAGAAATTGAGACACGCCGTCGCAATCCAGGGTCGATCGCCCCTTGATCACCTCTTCTTGAATCGCGCATCAGATGCGACGCTAGTCAGTGTCCTCAGCACCGCGCCGTCACCGATACTCACGCAACTATTCGTCAGTCATCCTCGAAGCCGAGTAGTCGCACTTCGCTTCGAAGGTGGTATCCCGTTTCTCGTTCGACCCGCCGTCTGACCTCGTCGATCAGTGACTTCACATCATCTGCTGAACCAGCAGGGTCCGCCTGAATAAAGTTCGCATGCTTCGTCGACACCTCGGCAGAGCCAAGCCGCAGTCCGCGAAGCCCAAGTTGATCAATGAGCGCACCAGCGCTCACCTCATGAGGAACTGGATTCACAAACACTGAACCGCAGTTCTGTCCGCCCGGCTGATTGTCGCGCCGCCAACGAACGATGCCCTCGAGACGTGCACCAATGGCATCGGGGTCATCGCCGACCGCTCGAAGTTGTGCCTCGATGACAACGTGTTCGTCGGTAAGTGTGCTTGAGCGGAAGTCGAACGCGAACTCTCCCGGCTTCCACGATTCAGCGACACCTCGGGCGAGATCGACGACCACCGCGCCCTCGAGTGCTTCGTTCATATCGGAACCGTGACCACCCGCATTCATGCGCAGCGCGCCACCAATCGTGCCGGGAATTCCAACGAGCCATTCCAGGCCGCCGACACCCTGCGCCGCGCATCGACGAGCGATCATCGGCAGCGATGCAGCAGCGCCGACATGAACCAACGTGTGATCACCACGACCGACCCCTTCAGGGATCTCAATCACATCAGCGAACGCCCCGAGCACGATGATGGCCCCACGCCATCCTCGGTCTGCAACGAGGGTATTCGAACCATTGCCGAGCGTGGAGACTGGCACCTCGGCCGTGGCACATAGCTGCGCCATCGACATCAAATCTTCGACACTTCCGATCTCGACAAGAAGCGCCGCAGCGCCGCCAACTCGATACGTCGTTCGACTCCCTAACGGCGCGTGTTCGTAGACCGACGACATTGACGACAGCCGATTTCGACATTCCTGTGCGAGCGCTGCAACGTCGTCGAGTCTCGTGTTCACCCGACGCCGACCCCCACATTGCGACCGCGGGCCGCCAGGATCTCATCGGGCAATCCGGCGATATCACCACATCCCATCGAAAGGCATAGGTCGCCTCGTCGCAGATGCTGCGCAAGGTAGCGAACGAGATCCTCTCGTTTCGGCATCCACACGACGTGCGACCTCGGGTGCGCATCAAGCACCGCGTTCACCACGAGTTTTCCTGTTACCCCCGGAATTGGTTGGGTACCCGACGCGTAAATATCAGTCACCACGACGACATCAGCGTCCGTGAAACAGTCGGCATAATCGCGCCATATTTCTGACATTCGATTGAATCGGTTCGGCTGGAACACTGCGAACACTCGCGACCACTGACCAGCCGGTTCTCGTGTTGCTGCCAGCACTGCGGCAATTTCTGCCGGCAAATGCGCATAGTCGTCGACGAGCGTCGCGCCAGCACTGTCACCGCGCACATCGAAGCGTCGAGCAACACCGCCAAAACGCGTAAGCGCCTCGGCAGCAACGTTGGCGTCGACGCCGAGCTCAACAGCGAGCGCAAGCGCACCGGTCGCGTTCAGCACGTTATGACGACCGCGCAGGGGCAGGTGCACCGAAACACAGGATCCATCAACGAATGTGACGTCGAATTCGTACGCCCCGGGTTCGGCTCTCAGATGGGTTGCGCGAACGTCGTTACCTTCCGCGAATCCGTACGTCGTCACCGACCGCGACGCGACGACCGAGCGGATGTTCGCGTCATCGCCACAGACGACGACCGGACCGTCGATTGAGTCGATATAGCGAGCAAATCCCTCAACGATGGCGCCGAAGGTTCCGTAGTTATCAAGATGATCGACGTCGATGTTGGTCAGTACGGTGCCAACGAGTGGAAGTCGAAGGTGCGTTCCGTCACTCTCATCGGCTTCGACGACGAATGTGCCACTGCTCGACCAGTGAGCACCGGTTCCAGCGTCGGCAACATCCCCACCGATGACGAAACCGGGCTGTCGATCGTCGGCCGCAAGTATGAGCATCAGCATCGACGAGGTGGTCGTCTTGCCGTGCGTACCGGCGACCCCAACCGCTCCAGTTTGGCGGCAAATCGCGCCGAGCACCTCGGAGCGGTGCACAGTAGGAATGCCGAGTTTGCGAGCTTCATCAAGTTCGTTGAGATCGAATGGAATTGCCGTCGAATAGGTCACCACATCTGCGTCACGAACATGGGCGCGGTCATGGCCGATATGCACGATTACTCCGAGGGCGCGCAACCGGTCAAGAATCTGCTGCTCCCGAATATCGCTTCCCGACACCTGGTGCCCCATTTCGGCAAGCGCGATCGCGATTGCGCTCATTCCTGGGCCTCCGACGCCCACCACATGAACTCGGCGAGGCGAGTCGAGTTCCCAGACCACCCGGTCCCGCGGAAACACCGGTGCTAAAGGTTCGGGACTGCTTGCCGCTGGAGACACGTCGTAAGGCTACGACGATGCGAACCACCGGTGTTGGCATGCCAGGCGCTGACGTACCTCAACTACCGATGGACAGCACAAGTGATGCGAGCCCGCCGCGATGGTGAATTTCGCCGCGTGCACGGGCCGAAGTCGACACAGCCGAACGACGTTCAGGCGTTGCGCGCAGCTGCTCAATCGCTGCCAAGATGCCGTTGATGTCACCGTCGTCAACGGTCACGGCCGCGCCAACTTCAGCGAGCCAACGAACGTTCTCGCGCTGGTGATCGTCGGCGGCACCCGACCATGGAACGAGCACCGCCGGCGTACCGGTCGCTGCAACCTCGTGCACTGTGCTCGCACCGCCTCGTCCCACGAGCAGGTCAGCAGCGGCATATAGGTTCGCCACGTCGTCAACAAATTCGGCCCGTCGATACCACACACCGTGTTCGTCGACTAACGAGTCAGGCGTCCACACGTCACGCGCGCCGGTGACATGAAAGATCGCAAGTTCGGTGTCTTCTCGACGATCTCGCAACAGTTGTTGCACCGCGTCGTTCAGTACACCCGAGCCAAGTGAACCCCCGACAACAACAACAAGAAATCGATTCGGAGGAACACCGAGCCGCTCCCGAGCCTGAGATGCATCCGCAATGCGGTCGATCTTCAAGACCGCCTGTCGAAGTGGTGCTCCGACATGACGGGCATTCGGCAATCCTGAGTCGTCAAAGGCAACAGCGGATGCGACCGCCCAACGAGCGGCAAGTCGACTCGCACGACCCGGTATGCGGTCATAACTCACGACGACGATCGGGCGACGCACCACTTTGGCGGCGATAACTGCGGGCATGCTTGCGTAGCCGCCTACCGAAACGATGACGGAGGGGCGTTGGCGACGGAACCATCCGACTGTGCGAAGCGTCGCAGCGAACAGCTTTACTCCGAATGTGATGGTCGATCTCGAGAAACGCCGCTGGACCCCCACGACGTTGAGGAACTCATGCCGAAACGGTGTCATCGGCAACAGACGAGTTTCAACTCCCCGCTGCGCACCAATGTAGAGAAGATCGCCTACCGCGCATCCCTGCTCAACGAGCCCTTCGAGTACCGCAATTGCAGGAAGCACATGACCAGCGGTACCGCCGCCGGTGACAACGATCGGTCCGCGAACGCGACTCGTACCCATGGTCATGAGCCGCTTGCTTTGACTCCTCGACGTGAGATATTCAGCAACAGGGCGACACCAACCAAACATGCCACGAGCGAGGTGCCGCCGTGTGAGAAGAAGGGCAAGGTGAGTCCGGTCACCGGCAGCGCTCCGACAACTCCGCCGACGTTAATAATCGCTTGAATTGCGAGCCACGCAGTCACTCCGGCTGCGAGCAACATCCCGAAACGGTCCGGTGCCCGCAGCGCCGCCTGCATACCGAGAATGGTGAGCAACGTAAATCCACCGAGCACGGTGATGACACCAAAAAGACCAAGTTCGTCAGCGATGACCGCGAAAATAAAGTCGCTGTGTGCCAGCGGGAGGTAGCCAAGTTTTGAGCGACTCCCGCCGATACCTGATCCAGTGAGCCCGCCGTTTGCGATGCTCAGCATGCCCTGCCATACCTGATAGGCGTAGTGGTCCTTGTTGCCTTCGATGTCGAGGAAGGCGGTCAGTCGGGCGGTGCGCCGTGGCGTTGCTGCAATGATGAGTAGCCCGAAACCGGCGAGCGCTGACAGCGTCGACAGCAGGTGCATCCAGGGCACCCCGGCGATGAACGCCATGACAACAACAATCGACAGCAGGACGACCGCTGAACCAAAGTCTCCCTGAACCAAACTGCCAATTCCGGCGGCGCCCCCCATCAACCCGAGCGGCACGATCGTTCGCCGCCAGTCATTGAGGAGATGCTGTCGCCTCGTCAATACGTCAGCGGCGCCGACGATAACGGCGAGCTTGAAGATCTCTGACGGCTGAAATCCAACCGGGCCGATCGACACCCATGAGTTTGCATCATTGACCTCACGGCCTACGCCGGGCACGAGCGGAAGCGCCATCAGCGCCACACCAAAGATGCCAATTGGAATCACAAACTGTCGCCACACCTCATAGCGCACACGCAACACCACACTCATGAACGCAAGACCGACGACCGCCCATGTCGCTTGACGAATCACCATCGAATAGGGCGAGCCATCGCCCGCCGCCCGCAAAGGACCGGACGCCGACAACAGCATGACAAGACCAAGCAACACCATGACGGCGACGACGGACACAATTGCGTAATACGTCCTCGTTGCTTCAATGGTGTCATCTCGCCGGAACGCATCAGCAACACTCATTCGGTGGCTCTGCTGGTGACGCTTACCGGCCGCTCCGCTCGCCCGACGGCGTTGCGCCGCAGCAAGCGCGTCCTTGCGTCGGTCGGCCATGTTCCCACCGCGGTTCAACGCCATCGTCATCGTGCACCTCCGGTCGATTCGAGCGAAACCCGGGCTGAAAGGTCTCGCACCAGTCTTGCGAAATGTTCACCGCGTGCTGGGTATCCCCCGGTTGGATACCAATCGAAGCTCGCACATCCCGGGGAGAGCACGACCTGCCCTTCGCCCCGCGCGAGGCGTGCGGCAATTTCAACCGCTCCCTCCATAGAACCAGCCGAAACCACTTCGGTCACGCCCTCAAACACAGAAGAAATTTCGCCCGCAGCCTCTCCAATCGCGACGACAGCACGTAACTCTCGTCCGGCGGCGCTCATCGGCGAAAGATCGAGATCTTTGTTTCGCCCACCGGCGATGAGAACGGCCTGCGGGAATGCTCGAATTGCCGCACTCGCCGCATGCGGTGTGGTCGCCTTCGAGTCGTTATAGAAGTCAACTCCATTCACCGCTGCAACCCACTCAAGCCGGTGCGGAGGTGCGGAGAAGGTGCGTAATGCATGCGCAACGTCGCTCGCGGTTGCGTGTCCAGATTCGATGACGAGAGCGGCAGCGGCAAGCGCGTCGTCGATGTCGTGTGGAAGGGCACGTGGCATCTCACTGGTGCTGATGATCTTGCCGCACGGGCCGCAAAGCCACTCTCCATCGAGGTGGTATGCGCCGCCGCGACCGAATGTGACAGTTCGAGCATTCGATGACTCGAGGTGACGAGAAACAATCGTGTCATCGCAGTTGCCGATTGCAACGTCGGCGGGTGTCTGAAACCGAAAGAGGCGCGCCTTTGCCGCCTCGTATGACTCCATCGATCGATGCCAGTTCAGGTGATCGGGGGCAAGGTTGAGCCACACTGCGGCACGTGGGCGGAATGAGTCAGTCCACGCGAGCCGGAAACTCGTGCATTCGACGACATACACGTCGACATCAAGATCGATCGCCTCAACGAGCGGCACGTCCGTGTTGCCGGCGGCAATCGACCGCACGCCTGCGGCAGTCAGCATTGAAACCGCCATCTCACAGGTCGTCGTCTTGCCGTCGGTGCCAGTGACAGCAAGTATCGGTCGCGGGCCGCCGGGACGTTGCTGCTCCCACTCGTAGGCAAGTTCAATTTCGCTCGCAAGCCGAACGCCCAAGTTCTGCGCCGTCGTGATGAGCGCGTGGTACTCGGGCACCCCCGGCGCGGGAACGACAAGATCGAATGCCGAGAGGAATGCAGGAAGTTCACCTTCGGGGGGTAGCGACCGGAGTGACAGTCCAAGCGAAGTGGCGGTTCGCTCCTTCTGGTCGTCGATGTTGTCGTCGGTGACGACGACATGGTGGCCGAACTTGAGCAGGGCACGAACAGTTGCCTCGCCTGCGATTGCGAAACCGTGCACGAGGGTTCTCATCTCACCCTCCTGCGACCCGGGTGAAGTCTGCGATAAAGATTGCGAGCGCAAGCGCAACGAACACCGCAGAAAGCAACCAGAACCGAATAATCACCGTCGTCTCAGGCCAACCACTCAACTCAAAGTGATGGTGGACCGGCGACATTTTGAACAATCGACGACGACGTCCTGAGGCCTTGAACACCCCCATCTGCACCGCAACCGAACCAGCTTCAACGACGTTGATGCCACAGATAAGGATGAGCAAAAGATGGGTGTTCATCGTCAACGCGAGAAAGGCAAGCGCAGCACCGATTGCGAGCGCACCGACGTCACCCATAAAGATCCGCGCGGGCGCCGCATTCCACCAAAGAAATCCGAGACATGCGCCCGCGAACGCTGCCGCAAGCACACCCATATCGAGAGGGTTGACTACCGCGTAAATGTCAGGATTTCGAAACGACCAATACGCAATGATCGTGAACGCGCCAAACCCCATCAGCGCTGACCCACCCGCCAATCCGTCCAGACCATCGGTGACGTTGACCGCGTTTGTCGTTGCCCAAATGACAAGGCCCGCCCACAACACCCAGACCACCTGCGGAACGTCAAATCCCAAATCGCCTGCTCGAGTGAGGCTGATGGTCTCCTGAATTCCAGTCGACGACACGAGCCACCAGGCGACACCAAAACTCATCAACATCGTGATGTAGTTCTTTTGCTTCCAGAAAATTCCCCGGTTGTGACGTTTGCGAACCTTGATCCAGTCGTCGAGTAGGCCCATCGCTGACATTGCGAGAATGCCAATCCACACGATCATCGCCTGATCTGAAAACGCAATCTGTCGCACATGAGCAACGATCCAACCGATCAGCGCGGCAACGACGATCGCCAGACCCCCCATTGTCGGCGTGCCCTGTTTACCCATGTGATGCTCGGGTCCGTGATCTTCCTTTCCCAAGATCGGTTGACCCTGACCACGTTTCGTGAACCAGATAATGAGGAAACGGGTTCCAAACAGCGAGCACAGAGCGGCGACGCCACCGGCAATCATGATCGCGATCACTGCCGCTCCTCCAACGCCCGCTGAACATGCTCCCGATCATCAAATTCAACAATGCGGTCGGCAAATTTCTGAGTTCGCTCGTGACCCTTGCCAGCGACAACAACGACCTCGCCGATCTCAGCATCTCGAATTATCGAGAAGATCGCCTCGGCACGATCGGTAATGGAGGTCACACGATGACTCACATCATCTGGCACGCCGCTCAGCACGTCTTGAATGATCGCTTCTGGATCTTCGGAGCGTGGATTGTCGGATGTGATCACGACCTTGTCGGCCCGCTCGCTCGCGATTCTCGCCATCTGCGGTCGCTTCGCACGGTCGCGTTGCCCACCACAACCGAAGACGATCGATATCGGGCCGTTCGGGTGAAGTTGACGACACGTATCGAGTAGCGAGCCAAGTGCTTCCGGGGTGTGCGCAAAGTCAACGACGACGACGATTCCGCCACCAAGGAACACCTCGAAGCGTCCGGGAACGGATTCGAGAGCCGAAAGCCCGGTCGCGATTGTTACGTCCGAGAGACCGAGTGCTCGACAGGTTTCGATCGATGCGAGCGCATTCGACACATTTGGCAGCCCCACAAGTCGAACCTGAAATTTGCTGCCGCCATATTCAAACACGGAGCCTTCAAACGACATTTCAAGATTGCTCACCGAACTCAGTGACCAGCACCGCGGCCGCATTCCAGATTCGGTGACGGTGTCGGCGAGCAGTCGCCCGTGCACGTCATCAGCGCTCACAATTTGGTGGACTGATGCGTAGTCCGAGAACAGCAAGGATTTCGCCCTGAAGTACGACTCGACGCTGCCGTGCACGTCGAGGTGATCGTGGCCGAGGTTGGTGAAGACGACCGCTTCGTAGTCGATGCCGCTAGTCCTGAATTCAGCGAGAGCGTGTGAGGACACCTCCATCACGACAACCTCAACGCCCTCATCGCGCAAGTTGGCAAGATGACGTTGGAGGTCAGGCGCCTCGGGGGTGGTCATCGTGCCCTCGAGCGTTCCGATGACACGAGTGTTCAATCCACCAGCACCCAGAACGCTTGCCGTCATCTGAGCGACCGTCGTCTTGCCGTTGGTGCCAGTGATGCCGATCATTCGGAGCGCCGACGAAGGGTTGCGATGCACGATCGACGCAATCGGGCCAAGCGCTTTCCGAACACCTTCAACGACGATCTGTGGAACCTCGAGTTCGAGTTGGTGATCAACGAGCAACGCCACCGCACCAGCGGCAACGGCTTCTTCAGCAAAACGATGCCCATCGAACTGGCGTCCTCTCACGCAGGCGAAGATTGAATTCGTCCTCACCGCGCGGGAGTCCATGACGAGATCATCAACGAGAACATCGGGCGAACCGACGAGTCGAACCGGTGGGATGTTTGATCGACCACATGCGTCGACCACTGCTCCAAGCGTTTGTGCTTGTTGCACTGTTGACATCACGTCATTCTCCCCCACAGGCCGGCGCCGTTGCAGGCGGCTGCATGCCGAGTTCGTGAGCAATCGTTGGCACAAGGCGCGCGAAGACCGGCGCTGCTGCCGTTCCACCGAATCGGTTGATCGTCCCCGCTGGTGGCTCGTCGATACTGATGAGCACGGTCACCTCGGGATCCTCGGCGGGGAAGAATCCGACGAAACTTGCGTAGTACGAACGGTTTCCAAATTCGTCCTCGTAGCCACCGTTCGGCTGCGCCTTCAAGCCGGTTCCAGTCTTGCCGGCGACGTTGAACGAGTCGACCTGGGCCCGGGTTGCGGTACCCGAGCAGACGACATCAACCATCATCGACTGCATGACCTCGGCCGTTAGCGGCGACACGACCTCATGGGTCGCCGATGGCGGGGTTGCGGCGATTGAGCCGTCTGTACCAACGATTCCGCGTACGAGTTTTGGCGCTACGTAGAGCCCATCGTTTGCGATGACATTGACCGCCGAGATGAGCTGGATAGGCGTGCTCGCAAGTCCCTGCCCGTATGCAACTGTCGCCTTCTCCGAGCCTTGTAGATCCGTCCAGTGCTTGAAGATGCCGGCGGACTCGCCCGGAAACCCGAGCGCCGTCACTTCACCAAGACCGAACGCTCGCATGAAATCCCAATGGCGTCGGTTCTGGACCTTCTGCTGCACATAAATGGTGCCGATGTTTGAGGACTCGACAAGAATTTGCCGAACGGTCATCTCCTCGTCTGGGTGTTCGTGGGAATCGCGAAGCCAGTCCTCGCCAAAGAGATCGCGCCACGGCACGACAAACGTCGTTTCTGGTCCAACGACACCGGTCTCGAGTCCGGCCGCAATTGTGATGACTTTTGCGACAGAGCCTGGCTCGTAGACATCAACGGCCGCATGATTACCGGGGCTGATCGCAACTTCTCCCGTCGTCGAATTTCGGCTCACCGACGCCATGGCGTAAAGCTCACCGGTATCGGAGTCCATGACGATGCACGTACCGGCCTTCGAACCCGTCGTAGCAACGCGCTCAAGCAGTGCCTGCTCACAGGTGAACTGAATCGATCGGTCAAGGGTCAAAATCAGGTCGTCGCCTGGCATTGGCGAGGCGGACTCTTCGATGGTGCCCGGAATCGATCGACCGCCCGGAGCGACCTCGCGGGTAAGCGTTCCATCGGTTCCGGTGAGCAGGTCGTCGTACTGCATCTCAAGACCGGCGATGCCGATACCGTCGATGTCGGTGAGGCCGATCACCGAGCGTCCAGTGTCGCCACCAGGGAGCATGCGCGTCGGTTCGACGTCGACGTTGACACCCGAAATTTTCAGTGACGCAATCTGGTCACCGAGCGAGGCATCGACTTGTCGCCGAACGTAGACGAAGCCGCGTTCCTTGCGAACCATTTCGTCGTAGAGCCGCTGCTGCTCGTCGACGTCGAGGTTCAACGTCGTTGCGAGCAGCGCAAGCGTCGCCCCCGGATCATCAATGAGTTTGGGATTGATGCTGATTGAAGCGGAAGGAATCGAAACGGCAAGTTCTTCCCCATTTCGATCGAAAATTGTGCCGCGATCCGCGGTAATTGTTGAGGTGCGCGTCCACTGACTTGCAGCTTCGGCGCGCAACGCGTCACCACCAGAGGTCTCGAACCCAATGATGCGTGAGGTCATCACCGCGATCGCAACGAACACAAGTCCGACGACGATCTGAATGCGTCGCCGCTGGTTACCGATCTGAAAGCGACCTTGCGCGACCTTCGTGTTGATCGTTCGAAGTCGTCGACTTGGAGCCGACTGCGTGCGTGGGCTCGAT
>JALRBS010000214.1 GCA_023262325.1 Ilumatobacteraceae bacterium
GCTGTCACAGCTGCGCGAGGAAGGGCGTCGACCAGGTCCAACAGTTCACCTCGTCGGGACGGTTTCTGAGGAGATGGGAGGACTGCTCGGCGCCCGCCACCTCAGTTCTCGTTTACAGCGCGATGGCCATCATGTTGATCGCATGATCGTCGCTGAACCAACGATGTGTGCTCCTGTTCATGGACATAAAGGCGGGGTCGGTCTCGAAATTTGCATTCGCGCCTCGCGCGCCTGCTGCAGCGCATCAGCGAGTACCTGAGCCGGAATTCCGTCAATTTTCGTGTCGAGTTGCAATGCAGTAATCGCATCCGCAGTACCAGCGACCTTGAAATCCATGTCGCCGAAGGCATCCTCGGCTCCGAGAATGTCGGTCAGGGTGACGTACTTGTCACCATCTTTCACAAGACCCATTGCAATGCCGGATACCGCACCACGAATCGGCACACCCGCGTCCATGAGGGAAAGGCTTGACGAGCACACCGAACCCATCGACGTTGAACCGTTCGACGCCATCACTTCTGACACAAGTCGGAGGGTGTAGGCGAAATCTTCTTGGCTCGGCACGACCGGCATCACGGCGCGAGCAGCGAGTGCTCCGTGCCCAATCTCGCGTCGCTTGGGTGAACCGACGCGACCGGTCTCGCCGTTGGCCCACGGCGGCATGTTGTAGTGGTGGAGATAACGCTTCTCGTTATTCGGCGACAGCGTGTCGAGCAACTGGTTCATGCGGGGCATGGCGAGCGTGCACACGTTCATCACTTGTGTTTCACCGCGCTGGAACAGCCCGGAACCATGGGCGGTCGGAAGCACACCAACCTCGGCCGACACTGGTCGAAGGTCGCGGACACCGCGCCCGTCAATTCGAACGCCTTCATCGACGATGCGTCGGCGGACGAGTTTCTTCGTCAGCGACCGAACGGCTTCTTTCACCGCTTTTTCTTCTCCAGCAAATGCTGCACCTTCGCCACACAGCGTTGCGACCGCTTTTGCCGCAGCGGCATCCGTCGCCGCGTTTCGCTCGGCCTTTCCGGCGATTGCGACTGCGGCGCGAACGTCGTCGGTCACGCACCCTTCAACGGCAGCAAACACTTCTGGGGTGTAATCAAGAATTGGCGTGAATGGCAACTGCTCGATCGGTCCGCTGGTCGCAATGACGCTCGCAACGAGCTGACGTTGCAAGGACACCGACTCCTTAATCCAGGTCTTCGATGCTTCGAGACCATCGGCGAGGGCGGCCTCGTCAACCTTCGGCGCGCCATCCTCATAGAAGTAGAAACTGCGCTCGGTCCCACCTGCCTCGACCATCATGATCGCAACATCGCCGTTGTCGAGTTCACGTCCTGCGACGACGAGTTCGAACGTCGATGCTTCGCCTTCTTCGTAGGTTGGGTGAGGAATCCACTTGCCATCGGTCGTGTACGCGACACGAACAGCACCGATCGGCCCCTCGAAAGGAATTCCTGAGATCATCAGCGCCGCCGAGGCTGCGTTGATCGACAGCACGTCGTGCGGGTTCGCCATATCGACGCCAAGGACGGTCGTCACGACCTGCACCTCGTTGCGGAACCCATCGGGGAACGCTGGACGAAGCGGACGGTCGGTGAGCCGACAGGTGAGAATGGCATCCTCGGTGGGACGACCCTCACGTCGGAAGAACGAGCCAGGAATCTTGCCTGCCGCGTAGGCACGCTCTTCGACGTCGACCGTCAGCGGGAAGAAGTCGACACCTGGTCGCACGTCGCGAGCGGCGTTTGCCGTCGTCAAGACCCGGGTTTCGCCAAGCGTCGCAACGACGGCGCCTTGGCTCTGCGGTGCAAATCGACCTGTTTCAAATGAAAGTGTTCGGTCGGTACCCGACACGGGTGCCGACACGCGGATTGGATCAGCCATGAATGGCTCCTTTCGGCCCGATTCATCTCGGGCGCTGAGGAGTGACCCACCGGTTCCCAGTTGGCAAGATCGCACGCTTCAACTGGCGCGATGTCGGCAACCGGTAACCGAAGGAGGTCACTCGGTTTTCTGCGGGCACGATGCCCAAACGCAACGTTATCGCTGTCTCCAGCGAAGTACGTGCAATCGTGAGTCGGCTGGACTCAGCGACGAAGGCCGAGTTCGGCGACGAGCGTACGGTAACGCTCAACGTCAATCGACTGGACGTAATCCAGCATTCGGCGGCGACGACCGACGAGCATGAGCAGGCCACGACGTGAGTGGTGGTCCTTCGGATGCGTCTTCAGGTGGTCGGTGAGGTGTTGAATACGGGACGACAAGAGTGCGATCTGCACTTCGGGTGAACCGGTGTCGTTGTCGCTCTGTCGGTGACGAGCGATGACATCTTCTTTGGGCTCAATTGCCATGTGAATTTCCTGCCTACCTAGGGTTTGAGGTGGTCGCACCAGCGATGGTGCATCAGCCAGAGTCGGAACCCTGACGGACGCAGTGAGGTTATGTCCGGGAGCGACCTGTCACAACTCCACGAGTTTCCGGGTCGCCTCCACGTCGAGCGCAAGTTGCGCAGTGAGTTCACTTAGTCCTTCGAAGCGTTGTTCATCACGAAGGCGCCCGATGATCTCGATCGCCAGGGTACGCCCATACAGGTCGCCGTCGAAGTCGAGCAAATGGCACTCGATGAGCGATCGGCCAGCGGCTTCATAGAAGGTCGGTCGGCGGCCAATGTTGACGGCACAGCGATACGCCTTGCCATCGACGGTGCAACGAGCCGCATACACACCGTCAGCTGGAATTGCCACTCCCGGTCCGGCGTCAATGTTTGCCGTCGGAAAACCGATGGTACGCCCACGCTCATCTCCGTGAATGACCTCCCCATGCACGCGTACGGGTCGACCGAGCATGCTCGATGCCCTGTCAATGTCGCCGTTGCGCAGCGCCTGGCGAATTGCTGTCGAACTGATGACGTCGTGATCGTCGCGATGCAGCACGATCGGTGAGACGACAAAGTCATGCACGGCACCGAGTTCGTGAAGCATGGGGACATTCCCTTCGCGACCTTTTCCAAAATGAAAGTCCTCACCGACAATGACGACCTCGGCAGCGAGCGCGTCAACGAAGACACGCTGGACAAAATCTGCTGCATTCTCACGCGCTGCACTCTCGTCGAATGGGAGCACGACGACGGCGTCGAGACCAGCGTGTGCGAGTACCTCGATGCGCTCTTCGAGCGAGGTGATGAGCAGAGGCGCCGATTCCGGTCGAACCACGGAGGCCGGGTGACGGTCAAAGGTGATCACCACACTTCGCGCCGAGCGCGCTTTCGCTTCGTTCACCACCGAAGTGATCACGCTCATGTGACCTCGATGCAGTCCGTCGTACGCACCGATGGTGAGCACGGAGCGCTCCCCTGGCCACACTGGCCCTTTGATCTCGGTGATGACCTGCACGGCGGGGCAACTTATCGGTTCAGCGCCGTCGGAAGCACGACGATCGGTTTAGCGGTGCCGTCACGAAATGGTTCGTAGACCGCGACGAGTGTGTCGTCAGCGAATACCGCCCAGGGATGCGGAGTGTCCCAGGTCGGAAGGACCGCCCCCTGGCCGATCTTCGGAACCGTTGTGTTGTCGACGTCAACACGAGTGAGTCCATCGACCATTCGTTCGACGGGCAAAAGTTCACATTCGTCCGGTCCCTTCGCGTCATGTTCGGTCCAGAGCCCGGAGGCAACCCTGCGGAGGCCCCGCAAATGGGCCCCTCCGCCGAGCAACTCGCCAAGATCCGCAGCGAGTGTCCGGATGTACGTGCCCGGTGAACAGGTGACAGCAATCTGGATGACACCTGATTCGCTGATCTCACCTATCGAAAATTCGTGAACGGTGACCGGTCGAGGCTTCCGATCAATTTCAATTCCATCCCGTGCGAGTTCGTGAAGTCGACGCCCATCCACACGGATCGCTGACACCATCGGGGGAATCTGCTGGATTTCGCCGAGCAACGATTCGTGAACGACGCGGCGAACATCGTCTTCGGTGACATGCACCATGTCGAAGACACCCGTCACCTCGCCTGAAGCGTCGAGCGTCGATGTCGAGGTGCCAAGGACCACTTCGCCGGTGTAACGCTTCGAGGTCGCGGTAGCGAATTGCAGCAGCCGCGTCGCCATGCCAACCGCGACGACGAGGACACCCGTCGCGTCGGGATCAAGCGTGCCGGCATGACCGATCTGCCGCTCGCCAAAACGACGCCGCAGGAGGCCAACGACGTCGTGACTTGTCATTCCTGATGGCTTGTCAACGATGCACATTCCGTGCACCGTTGGCGGCCGACGTCGCGCCATCAGCCTGCCTCAGTCCTCAGCGACACCGTCACGGTCTGCCCGTAAAATCTCGTCAATTCTCTCGGCAGCCCGGATGACGTCGTCTGGCGCGAAGTGAAGAATTGGCGTCTTCTTCGCGCGAATCTGTCGACCAATCGAACCCTGGATGCGTACGCGATGTTCGCCAAGCGCCTCGACGATGAGTTCGTCGGATTCGGGACCTGACAGCGAGTCGTAGTACACGTGCGCACGGTTGAGTTCGTCATCAACATCGATTCGAGTGACGGTGACGAACTCGAGTCGTTCGTCACCAATTTTGACGAGTTCTTCGGCGATGATCTCACGCAGTGTCTCGCCGACACGCGCCGACCTCGGGTACCGATGCGTTCCGCCCGACCCGCGAGACGTTCGACGACCGCCTTGACGAGCCATATCTCAGCTCAGCGTTCGCGCTATCTCGCGTTCATCGAATGTTTCGATGACGTCACCCGGCTTGAGATCTTGGAAGTCGCTCAGTCCGATACCGCACTCGAAGCCCTCTCGAACTTCGCGCACGTCGTCCTTGAACCGCCGCAAGGAGGAAATTTCGCCCTTCCAGATGATTGTTCCATCGCGAAGGAATCGCACCTTCGATCCGCGAGTGATCGTTCCGTTCTGCACATAGCAACCGGCGATCGCGCCGATTCGAGGAACTCGGAAAATTTCGCGCACCTCCGCATCGCCGGTGACAACCTCTTCGTACTCGGGAGCGAGCATGCCAACCATCGCCTGCTCAATGTCCTCAAGCAGCTTGTAGATGATTTCGTAGGTACGAATCTCAACGTCTTGCTGGTCGGCAAGTTCACGACTCTTTCGATCGGGTCGCACATTGAATCCGAGAATCGTCGCGTTCGTCGTCGCAGCCAACGTGATGTCGTTCTCGGTAATGGCGCCGACGGCGCGATGAACGAAGACGAGCTCGACCTCGTCGCGGCTCAACTTGCGAAGGCTGTCTGAGACCGCTTCGAGCGAACCCTGCACGTCGGCTTTCAACACGATGTTCAGGGTTGCGCTTTCGCCGCTTTGAATCTGAGTGAAAATGTCCTCGAGTTTCGTACCGGTTTTGACACGAGCGTCAGACCGCTGATCGCGAATCTTTCGGTGGTGTCCTCTCGCTTCACCAACCGTCTTCGCAATTCGTTCATCAGGGGCAGCACGGAATTCGTCACCGGCAGCAGGAACCGACGCAAGTCCGAGCACTTCAACCGGGGTCGACGGGCCGACCGACTTCACCTGTTCTCCGCGATCGTTAATCATTGCGCGCACGCGACCCCATGACGCACCGGCGACGATCGGGTCACCAACTTTGAGTTCTCCCTTGTCGACGAGCACCGTAGCCACCGGTCCACGACCCTTGTCGAGGTTCGCTTCGAGGACAACGCCCTTCGCTCGCCCAGTTGGGTTCGCAGTGAGCTCTTCGAGTTCTGCCACAACAATGAGTTGGTCGAGCAGATCGTCGATACCGAGATCCTGCAATGCAGACATCTCAACAACAATCGTGTCTCCACCCCAGGCCTCTGGCACGAGTTCATGCTCTGCGAGCTGGGTCAACACTCGCTGCGGATCAGCATTTTCCTTGTCGATCTTGTTGACCGCGACGATGATTGGCACGTCCGCAGCGCGGGCATGACTAATCGCCTCAATCGTCTGCGGCATCACACCGTCATCAGCTGCCACGACAAGCACGACGATGTCAGTGACCTGTGCACCACGCGCACGCATATGAGTAAACGCCGCGTGACCGGGCGTATCAATGAACGTGATGAGGCGTCCGTTCCGGTCAACCTGATAGGCGCCGATGTGTTGCGTGATACCGCCGGCCTCACCAGCGACGACATTCGCCGAACGAATCTTGTCGAGCACAGTCGTCTTGCCATGGTCAACGTGACCCATGACGGTGATCACCGGCGGACGAAGTTGCTGTGCCTCCTCATCATCGTCATCACTGTCATCGAACAGCGCCTGCAGTTCGATCTCTCGTTGCTGACCTGGGTCAACAAGTAGCAACTCGGCGCCAACATCAAGAGCGAAGAGTTCCATGTGGTCGTCAGAAAGCGCCTGGGTCGCCGTCACCATCTCGCCATTGTTGAGCAAGAACTTCACGATGTCGGCCGCGGTGCGGTTGAGTTTTGGCGCGAACTCCTGCGCCGAGACACCGCGCTCGATGACAATGGTGCCATCGGGCACTGGCGCATCGCGCGCCGTCAGCGTCAGATGCTGCGGCTGAAGTTCTTCTTGGTCACGACGACGACGTCGCTTTGATCGACGCGGTGGTCGACGCTGCCCGCTCGGGCGTCCACCTGGACCTGGTCGACCTCCTGGGCCTCCTCCGGGACCGCCGGGTCCTCCAGGTCCTCCAGGACCGCCAGGACCGCCACCCGGTCGAGGACCACCGAAGCCGCCCGGGCGGGGTCCGCCCGGTCGCGCGCCACCGCCGGCGGGACGAGGCCCACCGGATCGCTGATAACCACCTGCGCCGCCTGCTGGGCGCGCTGGTGCACCGGCCTGCCCGGGGGGAGGCGGAATTGGACGACCCGAAGATGACATCGGTCGTCCCGGTGGCGGCGGTGGAATCGGTCGACCACCAGCACCGACCGGCGGTCGCGGGCGAGCAGGCTTGTCGCCTGATGCACCATCGGAATGCGGCCTCGGCTGCACAGGCGCAGTTCCAGGTCGCGCACTCGAAATCACGCGCTCACCCGCAACGCCCGGACCGGCACTCGAAATCACTCGAGGTGAGGAGTCTGGGGACGGCGCGACCGGCTCGCTCGCAGGCTTGCCTGCATCGCCGCTCGCCTCGTTCGAGACTTCCGGGTCAGCCGGAGGAGTCGGTGCGGCATCTTGCGTCGGTGACGTTGCCGGTGCCTCTTCACCCGCATCCTCTGGCTCAACAACTTTGGCTGGCGCGCCTGAGTCCGCGGCGAGGCCTGCTGAGGCCGCCCGTGCACGAACCATCGTCGCCGTGTCCTCATCAATCGTTGACGAATGACCCTTCACGTCAAGGCCGAGCGACTTGCAGAATTCGACGAGGTCGGCATTCGCGACCGACAACTCTTTCGCGAGCGCGTGAATTCGAATTGTCGACCCTGCGGCTTTCTTGCCCTTCGATCCGGACTTTTCTTCTGCAACCTCTTGCGGTTGTTCGTCGCGGACGAGGCCATCGCGCTCGGCCCGCCGGCGGACCATGTCGGAATAGGCCTCATTGAGCGATGAGGACTGACCTTTGATAGGCACGCCGAGGCTGTGACACAACTCAACGACCTCGGCATTTGTCATGCCGAGTTCTTTCGCTAGTTCGTGCACCCTGATGTTCTTCGCCACGTGTCCTCTATCCCTCGTTCTCGTCTCAGTCTCTCAAACAATTCTTCCGGTCACACCGATTCGGTTACCGACGCTTCTAACTTGCGCAACATCGCTTCGATCGTGCTCGGCTCAACAGTTCGCCGCCACGCCCGATCAAATGCCCTGCGCTCGAGCGCAACGCGACCGCATGCAGCCCCGCACACCCACGCTCCTCGGCCGGCACCGATTCGATCAACCGTCGGCCCATCATCTCGATAGACGCAGCGCAGGAGATCGGCTTGCTGCCGTTTCGTACGGCATCCGATGCAGGTTCGAGTTGGCTGCTTAGTCTCGATCCTCACCACCCTCGTCAGTTGCCTCCTCCGGCGAATCATTCGCCTCGACTTCGGCAGCGTCACCATCGTTCGACGGAGCAGTCACGACGGCGTCGCTCGCATCAGAAGGAGCGTCGGAGCGCTCCCCAGCCCACTCAGCCTGACTGATCACAGTGCCGTCAGCTGCATGCCACTCAAGTTCACCGCTCTCGGGATTGGTTACCCACTCCCCCTCGGCGTATTCGACTTCGTTGAGTTCTGCTGCATAGCCACCAGTCGAGACGCCGTCGGCAAGCTGAGTCTCGGACCGAATATCGATGCGAACGCCCGTGAGGCGCGCCGCAAGGCGCGCATTCTGGCCCTCACGACCGATAGCGAGCGACAACTGGTGATCGGGAACGATGACATCAGCTTGTGTTCTGTCCTCGGAGATCACGACCTGCGTCACCTTGGCTGGCGAAAGCGCCTTTGCAACGAAATCTGCAAGGTCCTCGCTGAACGGAACGATGTCAATTTTTTCTCCGCGGAGTTCGTTCACCACCATTCGGACGCGTGCGCCGCGCGCCCCGACGCAGGCACCAACTGGATCGACGTTGTGGTCGTTTGACCACACGGCAATCTTCGTGCGATGGCCCGGTTCACGTGAGCATGCCTTGAGTTCGACGACTCCGTCAGCGATCTCAGGCACCTCGAGCTCGAACAATCGCTTGATGAGACCAGGATGTGTGCGCGAGACGACGATCTGTGGCCCCTTCGCTGTCTTTCGAACCTCCACGATGTACGCCTTCGATCGGTCGCCGCGATTGGGTCGTTCGTACGGCACTTGTTCGGCTTGCGGCAGCAAGGCCTCGACACGGCCAAGGTCGAGCAACGCGTAGCGCGCCTCGGTGCGTTCGATGATGCCCGAGACCAAGTCACCCTCGCGGTTCGCATACTCCTCGAACTTGCGGTCACGCTCGACCTCGCGAATTCGCTGCGACATCACTTGGCGAACTGTCTGGGCCGCAATTCTTCCGAGTTCCGCCTTATTTGGCGTGTCGTCGCGGGGGTTCACCCAGTTGCCGTCCTCATCGAGGTCATACGCAGTAAACGAGAACTCCATGGTGTCAGGGTCGACGCCGACCTGGACCTCATCGGCCGCATCTGGTCGGCGCTTGTATGCGCTCGCAAGTGCTTCAACGAGCACCTGAAGAAGGGCGTCGACTGACAGGCCCTTCTCCTGGGCAAGCATCTTGATGGCTTCGCTCATGTCAAGGTTGCTCACGGTTGTTCCTCCGTGTCGGTCCCGTTGTCTGTGTGGTCAGCGGGAGATGTGGATGATGCGCCCGACGTTCGTGGTTTCTTCACTCGAGGTCCGCCGGGCTTTGGCTTCGGACCCCAGTGAAATACGGTCTTTGCTCGGTCAATGTGCGACACAGGAATCTCCCGCTCGCCACCATCGTCAAACCGCAAGGTGATCGCCACTCCGTCACATGCGGTGAGCACTCCCTCGAATCGCCGCTCATCGGCGGTGGTGTCTGCGAGCCGTACCGAGACAACCTTGCCAACCTCTCGCACAAAGTGTTCGGGTGTGCGCAACGCTCGTTCAACCCCCGGGCTGGTCACCTCAAGGGTGTATTTGCCTGGAATCGGATCGGTGTGATCAAGTTCGCGTGAGACGAGACGAGTGACCGTCGCAATTGTGTCGAGGTCAACGCCGCCGGGTGAACCTGCCGGCGTGTCAATCGTGACGCGCAGAGTTCCACCACGCTGCTCAAGGTCGTAGATCTCGAGTCCAAGATCCGAAACAATCGGCGTGACGAGGGAACGGACCCGGTCGATTGTCGTCGATGTCGTCATGTCCCCTCCTTTCAGCCTGTCACCTTGATCGCCCCAACAAATAAGGCGTGGGGTGAACCCCACGCCTTTCGGTCGGATGCGTCGAACGCACTACGTATCGAAATAGCCCCTCCATCATACATGGCGGCACGCGATTCGAGAACGGGGGCGGCTCCGGTGCAAAGCCCCCTCGCGGTATCGTGCCTGTGTGCTGCGCATGTCGACCCTCTTCCTACGAACCCTTCGCGAGGACCCATCCGATGCCGAAGTTCCTTCGCATCGGCTTCTCGTTCGAGCGGGCTACGTTCGACGAGCGGCACCCGGCGGATTCACCTGGCTTCCACTCGGGTGGCTCGTGTACCGCAATGTCGAGAACATCATTCGCGATGAAATGGACAAAGCAGGGTTTCAGGAGGTCCATTTTCCAGCCTTGCTCCCACGAGAGCCCTACGAGGCGACCGGTCGTTGGACCGAATACGGACCGAATCTCTTTCGACTAAAGGACCGCCGCGACAACGACTTTCTCCTCGCACCAACACACGAGGAAATGTTCACGCTCCTCGTTCGCGACCTGTTCTCGTCCTACAAGGATTTGCCGCTATCGATCTACCAAATTCAGACGAAGTACCGCGACGAAGCACGTCCGCGAGCCGGGTTGCTGCGCGGACGCGAATTTGTGATGAAGGATTCCTATTCGTTCGATCTCAACGATGACGGCTTGCGCGAGTCGTACCGACGTCATCGCGAGGCGTATATCAGCACCTTTGATCGGCTCCGGCTGCCGTACGTCATCGTCTCCGCCATGTCAGGGGCGATGGGAGGGTCAGCGTCAGAAGAGTTTCTTGCACCGCTCGATGTCGGCGAAGACACCTTCGTCCGTTGCACCTCGTGCGGGTATGCAGCGAACACCGAGGCTGTGTCGGTTGCCGCGCCGGCGCCATCGACTGCCACGACTCCACCGGCGCGTGTCGTCGACACACCCGGCACGCCAACAATCGACTCGCTGGTCGCGTTTCTCAACAGGAGCGAAGAACTCGCTCGACCTGAAGGTACGTGGGATGCGGCCGACACCTTGAAAAATGTTGCGCTCATGCTCGTTTATCCAGATGGCACGCGGTCGCCGCTCGTCATTGGACTCCCCGGCAACCGTGAAGTCGATATGAAGCGACTCGAGGCACAAGTCGGCCCGGCGGAACCGATGCCGTTTACCGAGGAAGACTTCGCTCGGTTCCCAATGCTCGTCAAGGGATACATCGGTCCGCAGATGCTCGGCGAGCAATCGGCATCCCAGATCCGCTATCTCGTCGACCCGCGAGTCGTCGACGGCACATCCTGGGTCACGGGAGCGAATTCTGCTGGCGCCCACGTCGTCGGACTCACCGCCGGCCGCGATTTCACCCCAGATGGAACGATCGAGGCCGCTGAAGTGCTCGAAGGAGATACCTGCCCGTCATGTTCAGCAGCAATGACAATTGCTCGCGGCATCGAAATTGGTCACATCTTCCAACTCGGCCGAAAATATGCAGAAGCACTCGACCTGCAGGTGCTCGATGGTGACGGCAAGCAAGTCACCGTGACGATGGGCTCCTACGGCATTGGCGTCTCGCGTGCGGTTGCTGTCATCGCCGAATCACACCACGACGAACTTGGGCTCGTGTGGCCACGAGAAGTTGCTCCGGCCGACGTTCACCTCATCATCGCCGGCAAGGAAGGCGGACCACAGCGCTCCGCCGCAGAACAGATCGCCGTGGAACTCGACAATCGCGGCATTCGCGTCCTTTTCGACGACCGAGAGGGCGTATCGCCCGGAGTTCGGTTTAAGGACGCCGAACTCATTGGCGTGCCAACAATTGTTGTCGTCGGTCGAGGACTCGATGATGGGCTCATCGAGGTGAAAGACCGTGCAACCGGTGAACGTCGAGACGTCGCCCTCAACGAAGTGGTCTCCCACCTTGTCGATATCTGCGTGCTGTGAACTAGCGCGAAAGAGCGGCGCCGACGGCGGCAGCGCCCCAGGCAATCGCGTCGCCAGCCTCGGGAATGAGAACCCTCAGCGAGAAGAACGCATGAATCTGGCTGTCGAAACGACGAAGTTCTGTCGTCACGCCGGCGGCTCGAAGAGCGTTCGCATAGGCAATACCTTCGTCACGCAGCGGGTCGAACCCTGCGACGAGTACTGACGCCGAAGCCGCCTTCGAGAGGCGCTTCGGATCCGCAAAGAGTGGTGACACCGACGGGTCGGTTGCGGAGATGCCAGTTGTCGACAAATAGTGATCGATGAACCAGCGCATCGACGCCTTGGTGAGCAGATATCCCTCAGCGTTTTCTTCAATCGAGGGATGACTCATTGAGAGGTCGGTCGCCGGGTACACGAGCAATTGATGGCTAATTCGGTCGCCAAGCTCGAGGGCAACGAGCGCTGCGAGATTGCCGCCCGCCGAGTCACCGCCGACGGCAACCCGTGAAGGGTCAACTCCGATTTCCCGACCACGTTCAACCACCCAGCGCGCAACACCCACGCAGTCCACGACGGCGGCAGGCGCGCGATGTTCGGGAGCGAGTCGATAATCGACCGTGAGCACTGCGCAATTGGATGCCGCGGCGAGGTCCCGGCAAACCGCGATTGACGCTGGGCCCGAACCGATCACCCAACCTCCTCCGTGGAACCAGATCAACACTCCGGGAACCTTCACACCGTGCGGCATGACGAGGTGGCACGGCACACCATCGATCGTCATCGGGGTGACTGATGCGACGTCGGCGCCGTCACCCGCGAATGGAATCGTCATGTCGTAGCTCGCTCTAGCCTCGTCGGGTGAAAGTTCCTGAAGCGGAGGACGAGCGGCCGCGACAAGAAGTTGCAGGTACTGTTCAGCGGCTGAATCGAGGTTCATTGCGTCATCATTTCATACGCGCCACTCGACGAGATCACGGTCAATTTCTGCGATTGACCGGCGACCCGAAAGCGCCATCGTTCGCACGATTCCCTCCTCAAAGAATCGCAGCACGAAATCGACGCCCTGCTCACCCGCCGCCCCCATGCCAGAGAGGTAAGCACGACCGATCGAGCACATATCGGCGCCGAGTGCGAGGGCTTTGACGACATCGGACCCGCGCCGAATACCGCCGTCGCAAATGATCTTGATGCGACCACCAACCGCCTGCGCGACAGGTTCGATGAGTTCTATC
>JALRBS010000132.1 GCA_023262325.1 Ilumatobacteraceae bacterium
GAATGCGGTGATTGCTCCGGTGTCGGCTGATGGTGAGGTGTGTTTCTTTGTGAAAGGCATCGCGCATGTCCTTGCCGACATTTCTGGGTATTTTTCGTCTGGGTTTGAGCCGTTGGATCCGACGCGTGTGTTGGATACTCGGTCGTCTGGGGTGAAAGTTGGTGATGGTTCGTGGACTGCTGCGCCGTATCGGTTGCAGGTGACCGGGACGTCTGGTGTGCCCGCTGATGGTGTGGCTGCGGTTGCGTTGAATGTGACGGTGGCTGGGACGGAGACGGCGGGGTTTGTGACGGTGTATCCGTGTGATGCGGATCCTCGTCCGAATGCGAGCAATCTGAATTTTGTTGCTGGTCGGACGGTTCCGAACGCGGTGATTGCTCCGGTGTCGGCTGATGGTGAGGTGTGTTTCTTTGTGAAAGGCATTGCGCATGTGTTGGCTGATATTTCTGGCTATTTCTCGGCTGGGTTCGAGGCGTTGACGCCTCAGCGCTTCCTCGACACACGATGACCGAGTGACGTCGCCGGTCGTGCGAGGATGCTCCTGTGCGACCCAACGTGTTGCTCATCACCCTTGACCAGTTTCGTGCCGACTGTTTGTCGGCTGCCGAGCATGCTGTCGTTCGGACACCACATCTTGACGCCCTCGCGCGTGATGGTGTCCGCTTTGCCCGGCATTACTCGCAGGCAGCACCGTGCGGTCCGGGGCGAGCATCTCTATACACCGGCATGTACGCAATGAACCATCGCGTCGTCGGTAATGGTTCGCCTCTTGACCGTCGTTTCGACAACATTGCGATGCTTGCCCGCCGGGCCGGATACGAGCCAGCGTTGTTCGGTTACACCGACCAAGCGATCGACCCGCGCGACGCAACTGGCAGTGATGACCCTCGGCTGTTCACCTATAACGGAATTTTGTCCGGTTTTGATCCGATCCTGCACGTGCCTGACGACCAGGGTCCGTGGGTTGAGTGGCTTGACTCGCTCGGCTACGACGTCTCGGTTGGGTCGCACGAGCTGTTGGCGAGCGAACATGCGCGACCCGTAGAACACAGTGTCGGCGCGTTCGTCACCGACACGTTCCTTGACTGGCATTCGAATCAGCACGAAGGTTGGTGTGCACATATCAGCCACCTCCGACCGCATCCTCCGTATTCGGCGGCAGGCGAATGGTCAACCGCGTATGACCCGAACACAATCGACGCGCCGATACCTGCCGAGCCGCAACATTGGTTTCATCGCGGTGTGCTCGAACGCACCCAGGCGGCAGCACCAACTGACCCGAACCAACTCGCTGCACTTCGCGCCCAGTACTTCGGCATGGTGAGTCACATCGATGAACAAGTCGGTCGAGTCTTCACGGCACTGAAGGAACGTGGCGACTGGGACAACACGGTCATCATCGTCACCGCCGACCATGGTGAGATGCTCGGCGATCACGGTCTCATCGAGAAGCTCGGATATTGGGAACAGTCCTACGCAATTCCATGCATTATTCGTGACCCTTCTCGGCCGGCGGGGTATGGCACCTCACCTGAGTTGTTCACAGAGAATGTCGACATCATGCCGACCCTTGCCGAACTCATCGGTACCGATATTCCTGCGCAATGTGACGGTCGTTCACTGGTTGCGTTTCTCAATGGCGACAGCCCAAACGAGTGGAGGGCCGCTGCGCATTGGGAGTACGACTGGAGAACAACGCTCATCGGTTCGGTGCCGCACGAATGGCCGAACGATCGCATGCTTGAGCGGCAACACCTTGCGGTAACACGAACCGATACGCACGCCTATGTACAATTCGGCAACGGCGATGCACTGTGCTTCGACCTCGTTGCCGACCCAACCTGGCGCACGATCACCACCGATCCAGCAGTCATCTTGCCCCTTGCACAAGAGATGCTCACTTGGCGATCCCGGCATACCGATCGCCTGCTCGCTGATCTCGTCATACGTGATGGTGGCGTCGGTCGTTGGCCACCGGTTGACTGGCAGCGATAACGGTGGCGCTCGCAACAATTGCCGCGCTCGCCGCGGCAGTGCTTCACGCAACATGGAACCTCGTTGCGAAACGCGCAGGGGATCCGTTTCTTGCAATTTGGGGACAGTTCCTCATTGCCGGATGCCTTGCGCTGCCGTGTGTTGTTGTTCTCGGCGGACTGCCGGTTGGAGCGTGGGGGTGGGCGACGTTGAGTGGCGTCGTACATCTGCCGTACCTCACCGGTCTTGCGTATGCGTATCGTCACGGTGATTTTTCCCTTGCCTATCCAATTTCTCGAGGAGGAGGCGCGCTCGTTGCGGCCGCGGGAGGGCTGTTGCTGCTCGGTGACGATCTCGGAGTGCTTGCAGTGTTGGCGATTTGCGTTGTGGTTGCCGGGCTTGTCGGTCTCTCGGGCGGCGCGCCTCGAACACAAGTGCTCGTCGCGGTGTGGGTTGCGGTCACGGTCGGTTCGTACACCACGGTCGACAGTCACGCGATTCGTTCGTACCCCGGCGTGACCTATGTGTTTGTTGTGTTCGTCATGATTGCGGTCGTGCTCACCGCGTGGGGTCTCGCGGTTGGGCGCGGACGCGACCTTCGTGCGTTGCCTCGTGACGCGTGGCGGAGAATGACGCTGACTGCTGCGATGTCGATGGTGACGTACGGCCTTGTGCTCTTTGCCGCGCAGCGTGCAGCGGTGGGTTACGTCGCAGCATTACGCGAGTCGAGTGTGCTCATCGCCTCAGTGATGGGGGCAAGGGTGCTCGGTGAACATCGGGGTCGTGCGCGGCAGGTGGCGTCAGGCCTAGTGGTCGCTGGCCTGGTGTTACTCG